>NZ_JBHMIN010000006.1:0-163043 GCF_048060215.1 Micromonospora sp. LOL_021
TTGATTGTCCGCTTTGGACTACGGATCAGAAGGTTAGGGGTTCGAGTCCCTTCGGGCGCGCGAGATCATCAGGGGTCTGACCTGCCGAAACGGCAGTCAGGCCCCTTCACTCTTCCATCCCTTGTGGTCGGTTGGGTGCTCGTACGACGAGCATCCCTCACCTCCGGCCCCGGGCTACCGTACCGACTGCGCCGCCGCCCGCGCGGAGCCGGCGGCGCCCCAGAGGAAGTCGTTGGCGGCGTTGCCGTAGAGGACACTGCCGGCACCTCCGGCCACGATGTCTCCGGCGATTTGGGTTCCGGTGCTGACTCCGCCCTACGCGCTGGCTGCTGCGCACTCACCGGCGCCGAGAGCGGCACCGGTGAGTGCCCCGGCCCTCGCGCCGACGGCGATCTTCGAAGGCAGGTGTTGCGGTCGTCGCCGCTGAGCCAGCAGTCGATGCCACCGAACGTCGAGGGCCGCACCGCCGCCCCGACCTGCTCCGGACCCTGCGTACCTGCTTTCCCACGATCCGTCTCGTCGGGGCCGACAGCGGCTGCAAGGGTAGAGTCGGGGCCCGGCCGCCGCCCGCCTCGCGATGACCGTGCGCATCGGCCGGTCAGACCACGATCGTGGTCCTGCGCCGCGGGTAGGCATGGAGCGACATTGATCAACCGGAGCCGCCGCACCGTCCGCGACTACGAACGGCTGCGCGAGCACCACTCCGATGGTCCAATGAGCCATGGTCATCGTGATGACCCGCCGGCTCGCCCGCCATCAGGCCACCTGAACCTCTTTTACCAGGCTTTAGGGCCTGGTAACCAGCGACGCGCTAATCCTGGCCTCAGGTTGATCGGAGAAAATGGGCGGCGAAAGCATCGACTGGGAGGGGGCAGCAGCGTGCGGATCATGATCGCGGATGATGACGCGGCCATCCGTGAGTCGCTGGTGCGGGTGCTACAGGTCGAGGGTTACGACACCAGCACCGCCGCCAACGGTCTCGCCGTGCTCGACGGGGTCGGTGGGGCCGGCGGTGACACGCTGGACCTGCTGATACTCGACGTGATGATGCCCCACCTCGGCGGGTTGGAGACCTGCCGGCGGTTGCGGGCCGCGGGTCGGGATCTGCCGGTGCTGATGCTGACCGCCCGGGACCAGGTCTCCGACCGGGTCGCGGGGCTGGACGCGGGCGCCGACGACTATCTGCCCAAGCCGTTCGCCACCGAGGAGTTGCTGGCTCGGGTGCGGGCTCTGTTGCGTCGGCGTGCGCCGGGCGACGGGGAGTCGCAGATCCTGTCGTTCGCCGACGTCCGGCTCGATCCCGACCGGTTTGAGGCGTGGCGTGGCGGGCGGCCGCTGCGCCTGACCCGGACCGAGTTCTCCCTCCTGCAGGTCCTTGTGTGCAACGCGACCCGAGTGTTGACCCGAGACGCGCTGTTCGAGGCAATCTGGGGCTTCGACATGAGCGCCACCGCCAACAACCTCCAGGTGTATGTGAGCTACCTGCGCCGCAAGATGGAGGCCGAGGGTGAGCCGCGATTGATCTACACGCTGCGCGGCCTGGGGTACACGTTGCGGGAGACCCCTCCGTGAGCAGGCCCGCAGGTCGGGAACCGCGCCGGCTGACCCGCTGGTGGCGCTGGCGGTCCCTGCGGACCAGGCTGACGGTGATCGCGGCGACGGCCATCGCCGTCAGCGTGTTCATGGCCTTCCAGGTAGCCAGCGAGCTGCTGGACTGGCAGCTGCGGGACACCGCCGAGAATCAGCTGCGCGCCGACTCCCGCGTCCTGGCGACGAACGCGGAGCGCGCCGGTCTGGCGCAGGTACCGCTATCGCCGTACCTCGGATCCGGTCAGCTGGTGCGGGTCATCCTGCCCGACGGCTCGACCCGGACGCCGGCCGGCCAACCCGCGCTGCCCCCGGTCAGCGAGCACGCCGGGCTCGTGGCGCAGGGCGGCTTGGCCGACCTGATGGAGTCGGACGACAGCGACGAGGACGGCTACCTCGTCTACACGCTGCGGGCGGGCAACGGCGCGGTCCAGGTGGCCCGCGTCGTCGACGACAGCCCGGTCAACCAGTTCGGGTTCGGTATGCTGCTGATCGGGCTGCTCTGCGTGGTCGGCGGCGCCCTTGTCGGGCGGGCCGTGGCGCGGACCGGGTTGGCACCGATCGACCGGCTGACCGCCGCCGCAGAACGTGTCGCGCACACCCAGGATCTCGGCGCCCACATTCCGGATGAGGGTGGTGGGGAGATCCGGCGGCTGATCCAGTCGATCAACGACATGCTCGCCGCGCTCCGGGACTCCCGACAGGCCCAGCGGCTGCTCGCCGAGGATGCCGCCCACGAGCTCAAGACCCCGCTCACCAGCCTGCGCCTCAACGTCGAGCTGCTGATCAGGCTCGATCGACGCGGCACCCTGGACAGCGCGCTGCCGGCGGAGAGCCGGACCCGGCTGCTCAACGATCTCGGCGCCCAGGTGGCCGAGTTGAGCACCCTCGCCGCCGAGCTGACCGACCTGGCGCGCGGCGACGTCAGCGACGAGAGCACCGAGCCGCTCGACCTCGCCGACGTGGTGGTGGCCGCCGCAACCCGGGCGCGTTCCCGCATGCCCGACATCGAGGTCGCGCTCGACGTGGCCTCCGTGTGGGTGAGCGGCCGTCCCGCTGCGCTCCAGCGGGCGGTGATCAACCTCATCGACAACGCCGGCAAGTGGTCACCTGCGGACCAGCCAGTCCAGGTCCGGCTCCGGGCCGTGGGCGCGTCGGCGGTACTCGAAGTCGATGACGCCGGGCCGGGAATCGACGCCGCCGACGTACCGCGGGTGTTCGACCGGTTCTACCGTGCCGACAGCGCCCGGGCGTTGCCGGGATCCGGTCTGGGGCTGTCGATCGTGCAGCGGGTCGTCAACGCCCACGGCGGCCGGGCCACCGTCGCTCGCTCCGCACGCGGTGGCACGCTACTTCGGGTCGATCTTCCGGCCGCCCCGATCGCGCGGCTCGCCGCCGGGCCGGCTCGGTCACCAGATCCGCCAGCCGATCAGTAGGGTGCGGGCCGGCACCAGGACCGACCGCACCAGCGGGGCGTCGAGCAGCACGCCGAAGGCGACCAGGGACCCGACCTCGATCAGCATCGCCAGCGCAAGCGTGGCGACGCCCGCGAACGTGGCGACAACCGCGAACGTCAAGTGACCGCTAGGACCTGGCTTTCCGGCGTGATACGCCACCGGTGGCGGGGAGGACTTTGGGCGTGGCTTCTCTGGTGCCGAGTCGCACGGTCTCCGCCCAGGCCCAGCTGACCAGGAAGACGTAGTAGTCGACGCAAAGCGCCACCATGAACCCGCTGCCGACGAAGGCCGCAGCGAATGGTGGCCATGTGGACCAGCGGGGCCACGATCGCGTGCGGCAGCAGTCCGAGGATGCTCAGGACGAGACCGAGCACCAGCGGGATCGCCAGCTACTCGTCGCGGCTGGTGGTCACCTCGGTGTCAAGGTTCTCCACACTCGGCCCGCCGACGCAGGATCTGGTCCTGTTCCCGCAGGGCGCCGGTGTTGCCGGCCAGCCCGATGGCGAGCACGCCGAGGATTTCGAGCGAGCTGAGCATCGCCACCCACCGGCGGCGGCTGATGGCGGTGCCAAGCCGTCCCCACAGCCCCGGCCTCTCCTCCACGGCCGTGCTGAACCGCAGGATGGCTGGGAACAGCGTCCGCATGGCCACCAGCGTGCACTGGATGCCGGCAGCGCCACACATAGCGGAACAGTTCGCAGAGCGCGGTGATGGACAGGGCGAGACCGAGGCCGACCGCCAGGCCCAGCGTCGGGTTGGATGCATAGGCGGCGCCGCCGAGGTAGCCGATCAGGCCGGCATAGCTGGCCCAGGTGACGGCGGCGATGGCGGTGAACAGGGTGAAGCGGGCAGGCGGGTAGCCGGTGGCACCGCTGGCGGTCACGATCGCGGTGCGACCGCCGGGGACGAACCGGCCCGCGATGATCAGGGCGCCGCCCCGGCGGTGCAGGTGCGGGGCGATCCTGTCGGCGGCGCGGATCAGGCGGCCGCCCGGGCGGCGCTCGCGCAACAAGCGTCCGATGAGGTAGCCGATGTGATCACCGACGAAGGCGCCCAGCGCGGCGAACACGATGATCAGCGGAAGCGACGGGATGCCCGACACGGCGAAGACCGCCGCCGCGATGACGACCGACTCCGACGGCAGGAACGGCAGGAACGCGTCGAGGATCGCCAGCGCGAGGATCGCCAGATAGATGACCGGAGAGGCCATCGCGTTCTCGATCATGGCCATCAGGTCCATCGGGACCGCTCCTCGCCTTCGAGCACCCAGGCGCAGAGCCCGACTACGACGAGCACGAGCGCCAGCAGAACCCGTTCGGCCAGACCCGCGAACGGGAGAGAACCTTGTCCGAGCAGCACCGCGGGCCCGTTCACCGCCGCGAACGCGACGCACGCGGCGAGCGCGGACCATCCGGCCGCCCGCAGCCAGCGGACCCGGGCCGGGTCGGCCCCGCGCCCGGCACGCTTGGCGATGAGCAGGGCGAAGAGCGGTGGCAGCGCCGCCATCAGCGCCGCGCCGAAGCGATGCACCCCGGCGGCGACGCCCGGTTCGGTCCCCGGCAGGTTCGTGGGGAACACCACCACCGCGACCAGGGACACGCACCACACCGACAGCAACACGGTGAGGGGCCAGGCCGGTGGCAGCACACGCCGGACGCCGGCCAGGAGCCATGCGCCGGCTGCCGCGAGCCCACACGCCGCCAGGGCCAGCAGGACGGCGCCCGGCACGGTCCGGATCGATTCGCTGACCATCTCGTCCACCGGGTCGACATCGCCGACCAGCAGCAGGCCCGTCCCGGCCGCCGTGCCCACGCCCAGGCTCAGCTGGACGTTGCGATACCAGCGGGAGGTGCCCGCCGGGACGATCGTCGCTGTCATGCGGCGACCTCGACGGGCGCGGGCGTCGCACGGCCCGGACGGTTCTGGTAAAGCTGCTCGAACGCGGACACCGTGCGGGTCTGGTCGTGCTGCTCGGCCACGGCACGAGCCCGGCGCCCCAGGTCTTCCGCGTGCTTCGGGTCGCAGAGCACCCGGAGCAGTCGCTCGGCGAGCACGACAACGTCGCCGGGCGGGAACAGGTAGCCGGTCTCCTCGTCCCGTACGAGGTGGGGCAGGGCTGCGGCATCGGCGCCGATCACGGGCCTTCCACTGGCCATCGCCTCGAGCGTGACCAGGCTCTGCAGCTCGGCGGTGCCCGCGTTGACGAACACCGTCGACGCCGCGTAGGCGGAGGGAAGGTCCTCGTCAGAGATGAAGCCGGTGAACGTGACATGCTCGGCGACGCCCAGCTCCCCGGCGAGCGACCGCAGCGTCCGGTCCTCGGACCCGGTGCCGACCAGGAGCCATTGGGCGTCGAGGGAAGCCCGCACCAGCGCAAACGCCCGCATCACGACGTCGAGGTTCTTCTCGGCGTCGAGTCGACCCACGTACGTGATGGTGGGCTTGTGCGCGAGGCTGTAGGCCCATCGGAACTCGGCCGCGGGCGTCTGCTCCCGGAAGCGGGTGAGGTCGATGCCGCACGAGATGGGCAGGACCGGCCCGGACACACCGGAGACGACGGCGAGCGCGGCGGCGTACGGGGTCGGGGCCGTGACGATGTCTGCCTTGGCGAACACCCGGGCGGCGTCGCGCCATGCCCACTCGTGCGCCCTCGTCCGGCCAGCGTTACCGATGGGCAGGTAGTGGATCAGGTTCTCGGGCATGAAGTGGTTGGTGGCGATGACGAACAGGCCGCGCTCGTGCGCCGCGTCGACCACCGCCCGGCACAGCGGGAAGTGGCTCTGCACGTGCACCACGTCGGGCTGAACCTCGTCGAGGATCCGGCGGGCTGCCGCGCGCAGCCCAAGTGGCGGGCAGAACCGGAAAGGTGAGTGGCCCGGCACCGGCAAGGAACGCACGCGGTGCTCGACGACGCCGTCGCTGGACCTGCCGGCATAGCTGCGGGTGTCCGTCGACGGCGCGACCACGTGCACCTCGTGCCGGGCGGTCAGTGCCACGGCCAGGCGCTGGGCGAAGTAGGCCGCTCCGTTGACGTGCGGCGCGTAGGTGTCGGCACCGATGAGGATGCGCATGGGACAACTACCTTTCGTAGGAGGTGACGCTACCTTCCGTAGGTGGTAGCGCTTCATGACGAGGTGGAAGACAGCGACCGGCACGACGACGGCCGCGGTGAGCAGGAAGATGCCGCCGGGCAGTGCGAGCAGGCCGGACAGCTGGCTACCGAGCAGAGCGCCGAGACCGATCAGCACCAGGCCGCGTACGGCGGCGATGGCACCCACCCAGGCGGCGAATCTCCGGTACGGGAGCCCGACGAGCCCCGCCGACACGAACGCCGGGAATGCGAAGACGTCAACGAGCTTGGCGGTGATCACCAGCCGAGGCAGTGACATCCCGGCCAGCCGGTCGAGCAGCGCCGTCACCTTGAGCCTGTTCAGCAGGGACGCCACCCAGGGCCGCCGGGCCGACCGGCCGACGAGGTAGAGCAGGCTGTCGCCCACCACCTCGGCCAGCGCGACGATCACCCAGATCGGCCAGAACGCCGCAGCGCCGGCGCCGACCAGGGTGCCCGCGGTGATCGTCGCGGCCGGCCCCTCGATCAACACGAATAATCCGAGCAGCAGGTAGGGGTGATCGAGCACAGCCTGTGTCACAGCCACCATCACTAGCCCCCTACATGCGGGTCACATCCGCTTTCTCTGAGACCTACAAGTACCGAGCGAACCTGAGGCGACCGTTAATGCGCTGCTCAGACCGGGTGACCGAACCAGGTGCCCAGCGCACGCACCAGCCTGGTGACGTCGAGGTCCTGCCCGGCGGACAAGGCCCAGGCGACACACAGCCGTCGGGCCGGATGAGCGACGCGTCAACGTCCACCCGGTTCGTACGGATGGTGAACCGTTCGGTCCACGCGGCTACGGCGTCGCGGACCTCCACGCGGATCGACGAGGTTGAGCAGGAGTCCACGACCCTCGCGCAGCAGTCCGCCGACCAGGTCGCCGCAGCGCGAAGTGGGATCAGATCTTGGATCGGTACGGGCATGCTGCGGGGACTCGTAGGGGGTGAGCCCGGCCGAGTCGCGGGCAGCCCAAGCGCTGGGTCGCTCGCGGGAGGGCCGGTCAGCAAACTGCATCTGCTGGCTGAGGGACGCGGCAGCAGCCTGGTCATACGGCTCGCACCGGGGCAAGCGTCTGACACCAGGGAACTCGGTGGCGGAAATTGCGGTGAGCGGGCCGTACGTGGCGCCGAAGCAGTCGCTGACCCGGACGTACCCGGCCAGCGCCAGGCTCGCCAGCCACCACAGCGCGGTGGCCAGCGTCGCCCCGAACAGCAACCAGGACAACGCCGACCGAATGCGGCGCGGCGTCTACTCGAACAGCAGGCCGACCGCGAACGCGATCAGCACCAGGCTGAGCGGCCAGCGGACAACGTCCCACGCGGTGCGGGTGCCGCCGCGCCAGCCGAGCGGGCGTCGCGCCCACGGTCGATCCCGTCGGCCTTGTACCAGCTGACGGAGTGCAGCGTCACCTGCGCACCTCGGCCGGCGCCGCGCATGTTGGGCCGCAGCACCCACCACAGCAGGCGATTTTCAACACGGACAGAACGACCCAAGCCGGAACAACGCCGGGGCCGTGCTGCAAAGGCAAGGTGGCGAAAGCCTGGAATCGGCCCGGATAACTGGCGATCGGCCCGTCCACGAGTTGCCGGTTGAGACGATAGGCAAGGTCGATGCCCCGGGACGGGCGGTGACGTGGGCGGCTGCACGCGGACCCGGCAGCGGAGCCGGTCGATCACGCGGAGCGGAGCGGATCGGCCCGGAGCGGTGCGGCTGGAATCTACGGCCGCGCCCTCGACGGACGCGCGAGATGAAGCGCTAGTTCGGCCAGGTGAGTCTCAGGTCGTAGGCGAGGGTGACTGCCTGGATCCGGTCCCGTGCGCCGATCTTGGCGAGGACCCGTCCGACGTGGGTCTTCACCGTCGACTCCGACAGCGTGAACCGTTGCGCGATCTCGCCGTTGGTGAGGCCGTGGCCGATGGCGACGAGGATCTCGCGCTCCCGGCCGGTCAGGGAGTCCAGCCGGGGATCCTCCCGCATGGGCCCGCAGAGGTCATTGTCGAGCCGGTCGGCGAACGCGTCGAGCAGCCGCCGCGTCAGCGCCGGCGCGATCGCCGCGTCCCCGGCGGCGACGGCCCGGATGCCGGCGAGCAGTTCCTCCGGGCGGGTGTCCTTGAGCAGGAAACCGCTCGCCCCGGCCCGCAGCGCGGCGAACGCGGACCGGTCCACGTCGAATGTCGTCAGCATCAGGATCCGCGAACGCCCACTGGGGGCGACGATGCGCCGGGTGGCCTCGATACCGTCGACGCCCGGCGTGCGGATGTCCATCAACACCACGTCGGGATGCAGCTCGGTGGTCCGCCGAACGGCCTCGGCGCCGTTCTCGGCCTCGCCGACGATCTCGGTGTCGGGTGTGCTCTCCAGCAGCATGCGAAACCCGAAGCGCCGCAGCGGCTGGTCCTCCACCACGAGCACAGTGATCATGAATGGCTGCCTTCCCGGGTCGCGTGCACGATCTAGCCGCCGTCCGGTGCGGGACCGGCACTGACCGTGCGCCGTGGGACACGGCGCACCTTCGGCCATGCCGCCGAGGCCGAGACCCGCGTCGCCCGGCGATGTCCACCTCATACCGAGCGAACCTGAGACGACTGTTAAAACCAGTGCGTACGGTGCGCATGCCGCCGACGTCGTACTCCCACACGTCCGGGTGACCGAGGAGAAACTTTCCCTCCGCCACCAGCAGGACTTGGTGCTCTGTCGCCCGGGCCTTGCCTACCGGGCAGTACCTCGACGCCACCACGCTGGTGGATGCGCTGGGCACCTGATTCGGCCACCCGGCCTGACCTCCGCATTAACGGTCGTCTCAGGTTCGCTCGGTACGAAGCAGGGACAGCACGCCAGCTTCCAACCCAGATCACTCGCCGCGTCCGGACATCGATCCGCGAGGCAGACCTGCTCGATGAGACAGCTGCGGTGCCGCCGGGCCTGTGCATGCACACCGAACCCGACCCGGAAACAACGACAAAGTTATAGAGCACCCTCGGTTCCATGGGAACACCGTGTGAACCCTAACCAACCACTCATCGGAGATCTCGTGTCCTCACATCCAGATTCAACGGTCGTCGACCGGCAGGCCGCGAGCGCGCTGTCAGCCAGTGCTGATGACGCTGCGGCCACGCTCGTCGGCGCCGTCAAGCGGTACGGCTCCGGCCAGTCGGCCGTCGTCGCGCTCGACGACGTCACCATCGCGTTCCCGGCGGGGAGGTTCACGGCTGTGATGGGCCCGTCGGATTCGGGAAAGTCGACGATGATGCACTGCGCCGCCGGGCTGGATCAACTGACGTCGGGCCGCGCATTCGTCGGCAACACCGATCTGTCGGCCCTCGACGACCGCGAGTTGACCAGGCTGCGCCGAGAACGGATCGGGTTCGTGTTCCAGGCGTTCAATCTCGTGGCGACGCTCACGGCCGAGGAGAACATCTGCCTGCCGTTGACGTTGTCGGGACGCCGGCCGGGTGCCGCGGTGCTCGATCAGGTCGTGTCGCTGCTGCGCCTCGGTGATCGCATGCATCATCGGCCGACGGAGCTCTCGGGTGGCCAGCAACAGCGAGTCGCCGTCGCCCGGGCGCTGGTCGCCCAGCCGCAGGTGGTTTTCGCCGACGAGCCCACCGGCAACCTCGATACCCGGTCCGGACAGGAGATCCTCGGATTCCTGCGATCAGTAGTCGAGCTGCATCACCAGTCGATCGTGATGGTCACGCACGATCCCAACGCCGCTGCCTGGGCGGACCGCGTCGTGTTCGTCGTCGACGGCCGAGTGCACGACGTGATGGATCACCCGTCGGCCGATTCGGTGATCGACGTGATGAAGGGCCTGGGGCGATGAGCCAGATGATGCGGAGTGCGGCTCGAAGCGTGCTCGCGAGTCGGGGTCGGTTCGTGCTAACGGGCACGGCGATCACGCTGTCGGTGGCGTTCCTCGTCGCAACGCTGGTGCTGTCCGACTCGATGCGTGGCCGAGCGGCCAGTGACATCGCCGAAGCGGTGGCCGGGACGGACGCCGTGGTGCAGGGCGTCGTCCTCGGCGAGCCCGGCGGAGGGCCGGGAGACCCGGAAAGGTCGGTTCGGCGATCACTGGATCCCGACATCACCGAGCGCGTGGCTACGGTCGATGGCGTCGACGGGGCCGCCTCGCAATGGGTCGGCTTCGCGAAGCTGGTGGTCGACGAATCGTCAGTCGGAACCGGCACGGCGAGCGACGTGGGTCGCAACTGGATCGCCGACCCGGCGCTCAACCCGTTCCGGCTCACGAGCGGGCGACCACCGATCGAGGTCGGTGAGATTGTTATCGATCGATCGCTTGCCGGTGACGCAGGCTCGGCTCCGGGTGACGTCGTACAGGTCCTGACGACGACGGGGATACACGACGCGACTATCACCGGTGTCGCGACGTTCGCGTCGGCGGACGCGGCACCACTGCAGCGAACGGTGCTGTTGCCCGACGCAGCGGTGTCCGCCTGGCTCGACACCGCGGCGCCGACGGAGGTACTCGTCGACGTCGCAGAGGGCGCTGACCACGCCGAGGTACTCGACCGCCTGTCGACACTGACCGATGCCGAGGTCATCGACGGGCCCGACCACATCCGGACGATGCAGGAGGCCGCGACGTCACCGCTGCAGTTCCTGACTGTGTTCCTCCTGGCCTTCGCCGTGGTCGCGGTGGTGATCGGTGTCACGATCATCTTCAACACGTTCGCGCTCACCGTCGCCTACCGCCGACGGGAGTCGGCGCTACTACGCGCGATCGGTGCGCAACGACGCCAACTGCTCGGCGCAGTGGTGATCGAGGCGGCGATCGTCGGGACGATCGCCACGCTCGTCGGCCTCGTGTGCGGAGTCGCGGGAGTGGGCGCGCTGCGCTGGCTCGTCGGACTCGCCGGGGTCACGTTGCTCACCGGGCCATCGATCGTGAGCACGACCTCGATCGCGGTCGCCGCGACCGTCGGTATCGGCGCGACGATCCTTTCGGCATGGATCCCGGCTCGCCGCGCGGCGGCGACGCCGCCGATCGAGGCGCTGCGCGAGAGCGCGGCGGAACCCCGGGTCGTGCGCCCGGCGCGAACGGCGAGCGGGCTCGTGCTCGCCGCGGTGGCGATCGCTGGAGGAGCTATGGCTGTGGTGCGCTCGAACGCGACGTGGGTCATGCTCGTCGCTGCCATCGTCCCGGCGCTCGTGCTGTGCGGCCCGGCGATCGTGACCGCCGCATCGCGTGGGAGCACTCGGGTGGCCCGCCGCGTCGCCGGTGTGTGTGGCTCGATCGCAGCGGGCAACCTGGCTGCGAGTCCTCGTCGATCGGCGTCGACGGCGCTCGCGCTCATGCTTGGCACCGCGATGGTGACGATGTTCGCGGTCTTCGCGAGCTCACTGACGAGCGCGGTCGGGACGGACGTTCGGGACGGACTGCAGGCGGACCTGGTGGTCACGTCGGCGACCGCCGACTTCCCGACGATCGACGCCACCCTGGCCGGCCGGATCGCAGAGCTGCCCGACGTCGACGCAGTCGCTGCGCTGTCGGTCGCCGAAGGGATCGTGGCAGGCAAAGCCGAGGCGGTCGGCGGCATCGACCCGACGGCGCTGCCCAGCTTGTTCGACCTCGACGCGATCGCCGGCGACCTCGCCGACCTGAGCGCGGGGGGCGTGGCCGTGGTCGGCGACGACCCGACGCTGCTCGGCGGCACCCTCGTGATCGAGTTCGAACGCTCGACACTCGAGGCGCCGATCGTCGCCGTGGTCGCGAGGAGCACCGGCGGTTTCGAAGCCCCTTTGTACTTCGTCGACCGTGCAACACTCGACGCCTTGGTCGGTCGCCTGCTCGACGCTCGGTTGTTCGTCGACCTCGCCGACGGAGCGGTCGCAGACGCCGACGAGGACGTGAGGGCGCTGGTCCGAGCCACGCCTGGGTCGTTCTTCGAGACTCGGGCGGAACACGTCGCCAACAGCGGGAGCGGAATCGCCGCGTTCCGGAACTTCATCGACGGGATGCTCCTCCTCGCGGGCTTCATCGCGCTCCTCGGAGTCGCCAACACCACGGCGCTCGCGATCAATGAACGCTCCGGAGAGCTCGGGCTGCTGCGAGCCGTCGGCGCGACTCGCCGCGATTTGCGTCGAATCGTGCGGCTCGAGGTGGCACTCCTGTCGTTCCTGGCAGCATCGATCGGTATCGCCGTCGCAGTCGGTCTCGGCTGGGTGCTGATCGACGTCGCCGGTGGCACGGAGATCCCATCCGTCGTCGTACCGTGGCCCCGCCTCGCAGCAACGCTCGTCATCGCGGTCGCAGCCGGCGTCGCCGTCGCGGCGTGGCCCGCGTTCCGGGTCTCCCGGGTACCCGTCCTCGAGCTGGCGAGCCGGGACCGCTGATGCATGGGTCCGCACCGGGGCCGGGCAGCCCACGACCGGTCCCGGTACAGGGATTGCCATCACGTCGGCGCGGGCACACGCCGCCTCGCCACCCGGCGGCTCTGTGCAGGCAACGACGGGCCGGGTGACCCATCCGGCCGCTGTGCCGAAGCGGCGCTGACCGTCAGGGCGGTGCGATTCTCGGAATCCGATGTCGGAGGTACGATGAGGTCGAGCAGCAGGTTCTCAGGCAACTCGGTCAAGTGACGCTTGTCCGCCAGCGTCGGTGTCCCGGCGGTACCGCAAGCCGCCAGAGCCCAGTCGTCACCAAGAGTTCATCTACTCGCACCGGCCGGCGGATCAGCCCTCCTCGGTCGGGTCTGAGCTGCGGATTCGTCCGCCGGGGGCGGGCTGCGGCCGCCACGGGCCGACCACCGCCCGTGGCTACCATCAGGGCGCGGTGGCGCCGTACCCGGGCCGGTGACGGGCGGAGGAGGAGCACGGTTGGACACGCCGTCCTTGAGCGATCTCGGCCGGTTCCTGGACACCAACCGGCAGACGCTACTCACCGTACTCACCGTGCTGGAGCTGTTTATCCTGCTGATGGTGCTGTTGCGGTGGTTCGACCGCCGATACGGCGTTCGGGGCACCGGGCGGCGCATCCGGCGCGGTATCGCCGGCGCGGCGCGGGACCTGGCGGCACCGATCGTCGGCTTCGTCCGGCTTCGGCGAGGGATGCGGGTGGTCGCCCGGAGCTTCGCCGGATCGGGCCCGGTGCCGGTGGCCCGAGCCTTGATCGAAACATCTCGATCGACACTGGCCAATTGGAACGATTTCTGGCCATACCTGGTGTTGCTGGGCCATGGGGAGCTCAGCGTGCGGATCGCCGGCGCGGGAGCGGACGTGCCGCCTCCGGCAGCGGAATCTCCGTGGCAGGTCATTGCGCCGCGCCACTGGCGGGCCCGCAGTGCGCCGCCCCCAGGTTCCGCACCGGCCACCGGCGGCGCACTGCCGATCGCCGTAGGAGTAAAGGACAGGACGATGGTTCTGCTGGATTTCGCCCGCTGCCCCGGAATCCTGTCCGTGCATGGTGCGCCGACACCGGCGGAGCGCCTGGTGTCCGCGCTGGTCGTCCAGCTGGCCGCGCTGACCGGCGGGCACGGCGTGCACCGCCTGATCGTCGCGGCGGAACCCGGCTACGGCTCCGGGGCGGTCGGCATCGACCGGATGCCGCTGTCCGAGGCGCTGGCAGCTCTCACGACCCGTCTGACACCGGACGGGCGTACCGTCCTGGTCTGCCGGCGGCCCGATCCGCAGACCGCGGCGCAGCTCGCCGGCCTGGCCGCCGATGATCCCGGACTGCTGGTCCTGGTCGCCGGCTACCTACCCGGATCACGTTGGCGGTTGCGGGCCGACCTGGCCGGTCGGGTGACCGCGCCGGAGTTGCTGCTCGACGTGGACTCCACGCCGCTTGTCCGGTGCCTGTTGCCCCGCCGCCGGACCGCGCCCCCGGCCCCGCCGGCGCCTGCCTGGGCCGAGGAGGAGTTTTCCGGGTCCACCGCCCTCGGCGCAGCATCCTCTGCGCCAGCGGAACCGGCCGTACTTGGGAGCCCTCGGCGACCCGCCCCGGCGGCGGCAACGCTACCGGCCGCCCATCAACCGCCCAGACCGTCGGCTCCGCCCACCGCCAACGATGACCTTATCGAACAGGCGCATGACGGGCAGCGGCCGACGGCGTACTCCGGCGTCGAGTCGGTCAGCCGGAGTGGAGACCATGTCAGCCGATCCGGAGACCGATAGTGCGCCTGCTACTGACCGTCGTCTCCGGCGGTGCCGACCGGGACGTCGCGATGGATCTCGAGGCGGACACCCCGGTGGGTGCGTTCATCGAGCAGGACGGCTCCCGGAGCGACTGGTATCTCGACGGAACGCGGCTGGATCCGACCTGGACGGTCAGCCAGGCAGGGCTGGTCGCCGGAGTCCGGCTGGGCGCCGGTGCGCCGGTACCCGGTGGCGGGGCGCGGTACCTGCCGGGCGACCCTCGGACCCATTGGCTGGAGGTGCACGGCGTCGGTGGCCCGAGCGCCGGGCGAGTCTGGCCGGTCGGCCTGGGCTGTCACGACATCGGCTCGGCACCCGGGTCCGCGATCGATCCGGGCGGCAGCGGGGTGCCCGCGCACGCCGCTCGGCTCACGATTGACGAGCAAGGTCGCGCCTGGGTGGCCACCCGTGGTGCCGGGGCGCGTCTGGCGATGCCACGGCCCCCAGCCCAGAACGACCCGATGCCCGCACCCGGGCACCCTGGTCACATCGAGCAGCGCGGGTCGAATCTCCGGGCCGGACACGGTCCGGAGCACCCGGATGAGCCCGACACCTTGGGACCCGGACGCGATGCATCCCGCCGCTGGCCGACCGGCGTGGACCTAGCGGTGGGCGGCAGCCTGCTACGGCTGGTGTCGCGCCCGGCACCGGATGCCGCGGTAACGCCGGCCGTGGACGTGCCGATGCTGGATTTCAACCGGCCGCCGCGGATCGTGCCGCCGCTGCTCTTCGCACGGCGACGGCTGCCCAGCCCGCCGATCAAGCCGAACAGCCGCCCGATCCCGCTGTTGATGATCCTCGCCCCGATGGTGATGGGGCTGGCGTTCGTCTTCCTCTTCCGGTCGTATTTCTTCCTGCTGATCATGGCGCTCAGTCCGATCCTGGCACTGTCGAACTGGTACACCGACCGACGCAGCGGCCGTAAGCGGTACCGCAGGGATTTCGCCGAGTACCTTCGTAAGCGCAGCCGCATCATGCGGGAGTTGACGGCAGCGGTCGCCGAGGAACGGTTAGCCCGGTGCGAGGCGTCGCCGGACCCGGCGACCGTTCTGTACACGGCCGTCGGCCCTGGCCGTCGGCTGTGGGAACGTCGCCGCCGCGACCCCGATCATCTCGTGCTACGGGTCGGCACGCTGGATCAGCCATCGCTGATCGAGGTGGAGGACCCGGCTCGCGCGGACACGGACCGCCAACTGCGCTGGACCGTGCCGGACGCGCCGGTCACCGTGGATCTGGTCGACCGGAAGGTGATCGGTCTGGCCGGTGCGGCGGAGATGACGTATGCAACGGCACGCTGGCTCGTCCTCCAGGCCGCCGCCCTACACAGCCCACGTGACCTGCGGATTCACGTGTTGACCGAGCCAGCTGGGGAGGAGCGGTGGGGCTGGGTGCGCTGGCTGCCGCACACCCGACCGGCCGAGGACGGCGTCCAGACCGGACGGCCCTACACGCTGGTCGGCAATGACCCGGAGACCGTGGCGAACCGGGTGGCCGAGCTGGTGGCGCTGGTCGCCGCACGGACCAAGGCCCGGGGCTCGCAACTCGGCCAGGTCCTGTTCAGCGAGCCAGACATACTGCTGGTCGTCGACGGCGCCCGCCGGCTGCGCGACGTGTCCGGCATGGTGCAGGTGCTCACCGACGGGCCGGCAGTGCAGGTATTCGCGATCTGCATCGACGCCGAGGAACGGCTGCTGCCGGAGGAGTGCACCGCGGTGTTACGCGCGGACGCGGACGGGCTGACGGTACGGCAGACCGGTGTGCCCGAGGCCACCGGTGTACGTCCGGACGTGATCACCGCCCAGTGGTGCGAGCGGGTGGCCCGGGCGATGGCTCCGCTGCGGGATGTCACCCCGGACGAGACGGCCGGGTTGCCCGACCGCAGCCGACTGCTGGAGCTGCTGGACGCCGACCCGCCGGACGGCGCCGAGCTGGCCGCACGTTGGTCCCGCCAACCCGCCTCCACGAGCTTCGTGATCGGTAGTGGTTTCGACGGAGCGGTTGCGCTCGACCTGGTCCGCGACGGACCGCACGCGCTGGTCGCCGGCACCACCGGCGCAGGCAAGTCCGAGCTGTTGCAGTCCATGGTGGTATCTTTGGCCGCGGTGAACCGCCCGGACGAGATGACCTTCGTGCTGGTCGACTACAAGGGCGGTAGCGCATTCCACAGTTGTGTACGGCTGCCGCACACCCTCGGCATGGTCACCGACCTGGACAGCGCGTCGGTGGTCCGGGCATTGGAGTCGCTCGGCGCGGAGTTGCGCCGCCGCGAGGAGATCCTGGCCCGGGCGGCCGCCAAGGACCTCGTGCAGTACCGGGCGATGCGTGGCCGCGACCCGTCGCTGCCGGCGGTGCCCCGGCTCGTCCTGGTCATCGACGAGTTCGCCACGCTCGTCCGGGAGGTTCCGGACTTCGTGCCCGGGCTGGTCAGCCTCGCGCAGCGTGGTCGCTCGCTGGGCATCCATCTGATCCTCGCCACCCAACGCCCGGCTGGTGTGGTGACCACCGACATTCGCGCCAACACCAACCTGCGCATCGCGCTGCGGGTGACCGATCCGATGGAGAGTTCGGACGTCATCGACGTACCGGACGCCGCGATGATTCCGGCGGCGACCCCGGGCCGGGCGCTCGCCCGACTCGCCCACCGGTCCACCCTGCCCTTCCAGACCGGGTACGTCGGCGCGGTGTACCAGGGTGTCGGCCCGGACACCGCTGAGTCCGGGCCGGCCGCTCCTGTGTACGGCACGGAGTTGCCCTGGTCCCGGCTGGGCCGGGCGCTGCCGCCACCGGTGGTGACGACCCGTGGCGGTGCCGCACCTGACGAGTTGGCCGCCACCGACCTCGACGTACTGGTCGACGCGATCGAAGCCGCCGCCCGGGAGGTGGGCTGCGAGCAGCAGCCGAGCCCATGGCTACCGCCGCTGCCGCCGGTCGTGCTGCTGGACGACCTCACCCTGCCGGAGTCGCGCACCGGGCCCGGTCTGCCGCCGGTACCGTACGCGCTGGCCGACCTGCCGTTGCAGCAGAGCCAGCCGGTGCTCGCCTGTGACCTCGCCGCACTCGGACACCTGTACGTGCTGGGTGCCTCCCGTTCGGGACGGTCGCAGTTGCTGCGCACGCTGGCCGCGTCGCTGGCCCGGTCGCTTCCCTGCGCGGACCTGCATCTGTACGCCGTCGACGCGGCCGGCGGATCGATGATGGCGCTGGCGGAGTTTCCGCACTGCGGTGCGGTGGTGCCCCGGGCCGATCTGGAGCGTCTGGAACGCCTGCTCGGCCGCATGCAGGGCGAGCTTGCCCGCCGACACGAGTTGCTGGCCCAGCATTCCTGCGCCGGCCTCGACGAATTGCGGTCGGCGCTGCCGCCAGCGCAGCGTCCGGCACACCTGATGCTGCTGGTGGACGGCTGGGACTCGCTGGCTGCCGTCCTCAACGACCACGACGGCGGACGGCTGCTGGACCAGTTTCTCGGCCTGCTACGCGAGGGGCCGGCCGCTGGGCTGCACCTCGTGATGTCCTCGGAGCGGTCGCTGTTGACCGGGCGGGTGGCGAATCTCAACGACCACCGGATCATGCTGCGGATGGCCGACCGCACCGACTACTCGGCGATCGGTGTCAGTCACCGTCGGGTGCCGGAGGTGGTGCCGCCCGGACGGGGCTGGCACTCGGCGGACCAGGCGGAGATTCAGGTCGCCCTGCTGGACCTGGATCCGTCCGGCCCGGCGCAGGTCGAGGCGATGCGTCGGATCGCGGCTCGGGCCGCCGCCCGCGACAGCGCGGTGCCGGCGCAGCGACGGCCGTTCCCGGTGGCCGGACTGCCCGCCGCAGTCACCTTCGCCGAGGCGTTTGCACAGGTCCCGGCTGAGCAGCGGCATCCGCTGCGGGCGCTGCTCGGGATCGGCGGCGACGCCGCCGAACCCTGCTATGTGGATTTCGCTGGCCGGCAGGCCACCTTTCTGGTCGCCGGTCCGCCCGGCTCGGGCCGCAGCAACACGCTGGCCACGCTCGCGGTGTCGCTACTGGCCGGGGGCACCGCGCTGGTCATCCTGACGCCCCGCGAGTCGGTGTTGCGCCGGTTGACGGTGCATGACCGGGTGCGGGCGGTCGAGGGGCCTGCACCGGACCCGGCGCAGGTGACCGCCGCGCTGGATGAGCTGGGCGGCCCGTTGGTAGTGCTGGTCGACGACGTCGACCTATTGGGTTTCGCCAATCCAGTGGAAGCGGTACTGCGCCAGGTGGTAGGCAGCGGCCGGGACCGGGCACTCGGTCTGGCGTACGCGGGAACGGCTGAGACCCTCACCCAGTCGTTGGGTGGCTGGATCGCCGAGGCCCGTCGCTCGCGGCAGGGCGTGCTGCTGGCGCCGCAGTCGGCGATCGAGGGTGACCTGGTCGGAGCCAGGGTGCCGCCAGGGCTGCTGCGCTCCGGTGGGCGACCTGGTCGCGGCTACGTTCCGGATCCGGCGACCGGCGCATTGAGTACGGTCACGATTCCGCACACCGTGCTGCGCTGACCCGACTCGGACACGGTCACCGGGGCCACGCAGGGCACGCGGCCCGGTAGCTGGTGACGGCTACCGGGCCGCGCGGCCGACGCGGGCCGCAAGAGGCGACGTGGGTCAGCTCGTGGGTGGCGACTGGGACAGCGCCTGATCCATGTCGCTCAGGTTCTTCGCGATCATCGAGAAGCTCGATGCGAAGGTCTCCAAACTGTTGACCGCTGCGGTCAGCGACTCGGTGAAGTCGGTGTACTGCGAGTCCATCACCGGGCTGGCCTGCTGCAGCCAGAGGCCGCCCTGGCTGGTCAGCAGCTCACTGACGCTAACCTGCAGGTTCTTCAGCACGCTGGCGATCTCCGCGCCCTCGGTGGTCAGCCGCCCGGCGACGGTGTTGACCAGGGCGTAATCGACGTTTACCTCTGCCATCGGATGCCTCCAATCGGTCGGTCAGGCCGAGCTGCTCGAGGCCGCGATCTGCTCGTCCATCGTGCTCAGCTGAACGGTGATGTTGTGGAACTGCTGGGCAAAGGAGCGAATGTTCTCGATCGCCGCGGTCAACTGGGTGTTGAAGGTCTGGTACTGCCCGCTGAGGGTGGGGCTGGACTTCTGCAACCACAGGCCACCGTCGCTGGTGAGCAACTGGGACACCGCAGTGAGTAGATCCTCCAGCCGGGGCACGGTCTGCGTCACGGCGGAATTGAGCTGTTCATTGACCGCCTGCACCTTGCCGAAGTCGACGGTGATGTTGGGCATGGCATTGCTCCAAGGGTGATTGGGTCACATGGTGACGGTGGTGAAGGGGATGTAGTCGTCGTCCTCGGATGACTCCTCGGAGACGAGCGTCCACTCCCCGGTGTTCGGATTGCCGGTGTACTTCTTGGTGCCATCCGAGTCCACGACCGTCTTGGTGCCGGAGTCCGGTCCGGTCACCACGATGTCGGTCGTGGTGGTCTCGCCCTCGTGGTCGACGGTCACCTGGTGCGATCCACCGTCGGGCTTCGGGGTGACGGTGCTGGTTGTGGTGCCCTCGCTGGTGGTGGAGGTCACCACGAACGAACCGTCGTCATTGGTCTTCTTTACGATCTTCTCCTCCATGCCGTCGGAGTGGGTGACGGTGGAGGTGTAGTCGACGACATCAATCTCCCCGTCGCCGTCGGTGTCACGGTAAGTGAACTCGGTCGTCTCGGTATAGGTCAGTCCGTCGCCGGAGGTGACCGTGGTCGTCTCGGAGATGACGTTGCCGTCTTCGTCCAGCACCGCCGAGGTCTTGTTGCTGCCCACCTCCGCGGTGCCGTCGATGGAGGTGGGCGGATCCCCCGGCTCCGGCACCGGGTCACCACTCCACAGCGGCACCGAACCGTCGACCAGGTTCCCGTCCTTGTCGTAGTACTGGAAGGTGATCTCCCGGTCCTTGATGTCGAGATACCGCTCGTACGCGGCGGTGTCGGCCTGCCAGCCGTTCACGCGGGCCTTGAGGCGGTCCAGGTTCACCTTGCCAGCGACGTCCGCGTCCAGGTCGAAGTAGGCCTTGGCGATGCTGTCGAAGGTGTTTGCCAGCTCGTCAAGCAGCTCCATCGAGTCCTTGAACGGGGAATGGCAGGCGGAGAAGAAAGCGCTCAGTGTGCCGTACAGGGCCGAGTTGCCTACCTGGCTGGAGTCGACGACGGTCCCGTCGGAGGTGACCACCGCCCGACGCGACCCGGTCTCCACATCAAACTCGATCTTGCTTTTCAACTCACGCAGGCTGCCCGCGAGACTGTGCAGCAGCGCGTAGTCGAGCACCAGGTCGGCCACCCCGCGCCCCTTCCTCCGGCTCGTCGGCGTACGCCGTCTGTGTGATTCGACGCGGCTGGGGCCGCCAGCGGTTCACTTGTGAACCTCCGCGCGGGTGCGCCACGTCGAACAGGACGACGGCGTCCGGGGCAGCGGGAGGGTCCGGTGGGGGTACGGCCTGGTGACTGGTCACCGCTCACGCTGTCGGGTGATCCCACCCCCGGCGATCCGGATGTGCTGCGCAGCGTCGCCAGCTACATGGACATCATGGCCGACCACGCCAGGACCGCCGACGACGGACTCGCCGCGGTACTGCGCCAGAGCGGGGACGGGGCGTTCGTCGGCAAGACCGCAGACTGGCTGCGCGAGCAGATCAGCAAGGAGATGAGCGGCTTCATCGCAGGGGTGCGGACAGCCTTCTCCGCCGCCGGGCCGGCGATCCGCACGTACGCCGAGGCGCTGCGCGAGGCTCAGGCCACGGCGGACCAGGCGCTGCGTGACGCGACCGGGGCCGGCGACGACGAGGAGCGAATCAAGGCTCTCAAGGCCACCGCGGAGAACGCCGCCGCAGACGTGGAATCCGCAGCGGGTACGGCTCGGCAGGCCATTCTCGACGCGACCGGCCACATCAAGTCACCCGTGACGCCGAAGTCGGCCTGTGAGGTGTTCTGGGAGATCTTCACCTGGTTGACTCTCATCGTCACCGTGGTCGCCATCTTCGTCGGCGGCCCGATCGGTTTGATCGCCTTCGCGATGAACGCCGCGTTGGCGGTGAAGGCGACCCTGGATTTCGCCATGGGCAAGACGAACGCGCTGGGTCTGGCGCTCGGGCTACTCGGGCTACTCGGCCCCAGCACCCGACCGCTGATCGCCCTCGGCGACCTCACCAAGCTGGCCACCTCCGCCTGGCGCAACATCACTCAGTTCAGCCGGCACAGCTTCAGCATGGCGCGCGCCGGCATCAACGACTTCTGGCAAACGGTGTCGACGCTGAGCCTCAGCGGGGCCATGCGCGGCATCGGCGACATCGGGGTCACCCTTGCCAACTCGGTGAAGGTCGGCGCGCTGATGATTCCCCGGATCGTCGGCCCGATCGACGGTCTGGCCGCCCGAGGATTCGTGGCCCTGGAAAAGTTCACCCTGGTCACCGTCCCGGCAGCGGTGACCAGGATGGGGAACGTCGGACAGCAGGGTCTGGTCCGGTTCGCCGGTGTGACGGCCGACGCAGGCAGGTTCATCGCCACCAACGCCGTCAGGTTCGGCAACCTGATGGCCCGTGAGTTCGGCGGCTGGCAATGGCTTCGGATCTTCCTGCCCCTGGCCGGTCATGAGATCCGCGCTGTCGGGGTGTCCGGGGCGTTCAAGCTCGGCGTGCTGGGTCGCGGGCTCGGAATGACCCGGTTCGACGGACTTGCCGCGCTCGGCGGCGGCGTCCGGCTCGCCAACGGCCTCACCACGGTGCACGTCGTCAAGCCCGGCGACGCGCCGCCCCCAGCCGGTGGGATCAACTTCAGTCCGAGTGGGCTGCACCTTCCCGACCTGGTCGAAAAGCCGATGATCGGGGCGCCGGCGGCGCAGCAACTCAGCTTCTCGGCCCGTGGTCTCGACCTGTCCGCGGCACGTGGAGCGCTCGGCCTGCACGACCTCGCGGGGCTTCGCGGCGTACAGGACCTGGACGTACCGGTGCCGGGAACGGCCGGTACGGTCACCCCGATCCCCGCAGCCAATCTCCCCGGCGCGGCGCACGCGGTCGACCTCGGCCTCGTCTCCCGGCTGGATGCGCCGACCGTCAACCCGGTACCTGGGATGAACGGGGTCACCATGCCGGCGGTGGCCACGCCGAGCGCGGTGACCTTGCCGAACATGCAGATCGGCAACCTCAGCGCCACGCTGAACCGGGCTGCCGGTGGCGTCGAGGGCCTGACGGACTTCGGTCGCGCCGAGCTGCGCAACCTGCACATGGGCGAGGTCAGCGCGGTCCGGGTCTCGGAGACCGGGGTGGCGTTCAACCTCGGCGCACCGGAGAAGGCGTTCGGCGATGTCAGCCTGGCCCCGCCCACACCCGCGTCCGCGCCTACCCCGACACCTGCCTCAATGTCCACCTCGACGCCCACCTCCGCGCTCACGCCTAACCCGGTGCACCTCGGCAGGACCGCCGACCTGACCACCGTCCACCAGGCGCTGAACCTGCTCGACGAGCCCGGTGCGGCGGCGCTCACCACCCCGCACCGGCTGGAACCGCCAACGGTCACCCCACCCACCGGCCTCGGTCGTGATTTCTCGGCGCCCGCACCGCCCAGGCTGGATCAGGCCGGTGGCCCGTCACCGCAGCAGCTCAGCCACCTGCAGGCGCTGGAGCAGCTCAAGAAGGCACAGCACACGCTGGCCAACGTCTCCGGGGACGCGTTGACCCTGGCCCGCGCCGAGAAGGACGTCCGGGTCACCGAGGCGCTGGTGCGCCGGACCGCAGACGGGCTCAAGATCGAAGCCCCTGAGGTCTCCCACGCCGTCGATACTTCACCGGCCCACCTGACCGGTGCGGTCGCACCAGACCTCGCGGCGGCCAAACCGGCCTCCGCACCCGACCTGGCAGCGGCCAACCCAGCCGGGACGGCGGATGAGTCCGTGCAGGCGCTGCAGGCCCGGCTGGAGAACCTGCGTGGCCCCGACGCCCCGCGCACCGACCTCGCCGGGCTGGAACTGGAGCACCGGTTCGCCCAGCTGCGCCCGGCAGCCTCGGCCGACCTTGCCAAGCTGCCGGAGGTCCCGACTCACCAGCCCGGTACCAGTATCGCGGAGCTGGAGAGTCGGCTGGCCGCGCTGCGCGGCACCGAGCTGCCCTCCCCCGCAGCCCGCCAGTTGGAGCTTGAACACCGCCTCAGCCAGCTCCGCCCGGGCGCAGCGGCCGAAACCCGCCCGGTCGATCCGGCGATGTTCCCGGACGTCCCCACGATCTCCCCGGTGGAGGCGACCGCCCGCGCCACCGCCGTCGAACGCCTCACCGACCTGGAAGCCCAGCTGGTCGCCGCCCGCGCGGAGACTCCCACCAACATCGGTCCGACATCCCTCGACGACGCCGGAGCTGCGGCGTCACCGCAGGTCGACAGCGCGGGTCGACCGCAGACCCTCGACCAGATGGGTACGCCGGGCCGAGCTGAAGGGCCCGATGGCACGGGTACCGGCGACAACCTGCTGGACCTGCCCAGCGTGCCGCGAACCGATCCGGCGGCCACCCCCGGCGCGGAGGCGCTCAGCCAACGGTTGACCGAGCTCATCTCCGACGCGCGGGGGGTCGACCTGCCCGAGCCAGAGCTGAGGGTGCTCAGCGCCGAGGTCCGTACCGCGATTGAGCAGGGCCGGCACGGTGACGGGGCCCGCGCACTCAACACGCTGCACGACCGCATCGACCGACAGGCCCTGTTCCAGCGGCTCGACTCGTACCGGGCGCATGTGGACGCCGGCCACCAGCGCGCCGCGCAGCTGGACATGGACAAGTCGACCTGGTTGCAGCACGCCATCGACATCGAGCGGGCGACCGCCGCCGGACACACCGACGAACTGCACCGGCTGCTCAACGACTACGAGAACAGCCTCGCCGGCAAACTGGCCGAACAGAAGCTGCACGACCAGGTCGGACCCGATGCGACGCCGGGCCGCACCCCCGACGAAGCCGGGTCGACAGGCGACGTCGACGAGTTGCAGGCCCGCCTCGACGCGCTGCGTGGCGACCGCACCCCCGACGCGCGCAGCACCGAGCTGGAGCTGGAGCTGCGGTTCGCCAATCTGCGCGGCTCCGACGGCCCCGACGTACCACTCCCCCGGTTTCCGCAGCCCCCCACGTTGCCACCCGGCAGCGTCGACGACCTGCAGAAGCGCCTGGACGCGTTGCGCGGGGACAGCACGCCGGACCTGGACCTCGCCGGACTGGAACTGCGCCACCGACTTGCCGCGCTACGCGGTACCGACCCGGGCACCAATGTGGGCAAGCTCGAGGACCTGCCCGACGTACCGACGCTGCCGCCCGGTGCTCTCGATGACCTGCCCGACCGGATTGCCGACCTGCGCGCCCACCGGGAAGAGATGCTCGGCATGCCGCCGGCCGAACGGGCCGAATGGGATGCCGAGTTCGCCCGGACCGGAGACGAGGCCGCCGACGCGGCAGTGCTGGCCAGGTACGAAACGCGCATCGCAAACCTGGAGCGCGAGGTTCGCGTCGCGGAGCTGCGCGGCGGCAGCGGCCCGCTCTCCGCCGACGAGTACCGGTCCTGGCAGGACGCGCTCGCCCGGGTCGGCGACGATCAAGCCGGCATCGACCACGTGCTGTCCCGATACGCCGCCCGGCTCGACGAGCATCGGCTGGACAGCGCCACCCAGATCAACACCGCGCTCACTTCCCCCGACCACCTCCGTCCACTCGACTCCCGTCTGGACGAGGCGCTCGGTGGTCTGTCCCAGAGTCTGCGGAACGACACCGCAGCGCGGCACACCACCCTCGGTGACCGGTTGGCCCAGCTGCGCGGAGCGGACGCCCCACCGGCACCCGGCGGGGCCACAGGCGACCTGCCGATGCCCGGGCCACGGGCCGATGACGCGACGATCGGCCACCGACTCGGCCAGCTGCCGAGCCCGCCCCGTGACCTGCCGGCGCCTCACACCGGTCCCGCTGGCGCCGCCCCCGGGCGGACCGACCCGTCCGTACCCGCACCGACCCGCACCGACCCGCCCGGCGCGGACGTACCGGCGGTCGGCAAACCTGCGGAGCCGTCGACGGCCGCCAAACCGGTCGGCGGGCCGGCAGCGATGAAGCCAGCGGAGACTCCGACGGTGGACAAGCCGCAGGACGGACCGGCACGGCCGACGCCGGCGGCCGGCGACGAGGTTCTCCAGCTGCCGGCACCGCGCCGCCCAGCCGACGACATCTCTGCCGCGCCGCCCGCCGAGCAGGTGACGATGCCACCGCGCAATCTGCTCGGCGACGGCCAACCCGCCGGCCCGGCCCGGGTGATCGAGGTGGACGCCGAGCGGTGGACGCCGTTGAAAGACGCTTTCCGCTTCGAGCCGTCCGCCACCTCCGGCCAGCCGCCGAAGGTGACCCGGCCACCGGCAAGCGGCGAGCGGGTCGGTGTCGGCTATCGACTCAGCGTCACCGATCAGGACATGCACTTCGCGCTCAAGCTGCACCTCGACGCCGCGCCCGGCGTCACGGCGGCAGAGATCGCCGAGGTGAAGGCGCGCACGATCGAAGGGTTGCAGCGATACGTCAACGCACCCCGGCACCACCTGCCGGGCTGGGACGTGCCGATGCGGGTGACCGTCGACTTCGTCGATGACCCGGCCAAGGCGCGTGGCTCCATCACGGTCGCTCCGGCCGGCACGCAGATGTCCCAGCAGACCTGGGCGGCCGACGCGTCGCCGGCCAAGTACGCCCACGAGATCGTGCACAACCTCGGCGTCAAGGACAGCAAAGCGCCGCCGAACGCGTTGCTGCGCGACACCCACCAGCCCGAACACGGCGACCTGATGGGCAGCCACCCGCACGGTGTCGACGGTTTCGTGCTGACCCCCAGGGCGCTCGGTCAGATCGCTGGCGTGCTCTCGCCGCACTTCTCGGGCTCCACCGCCCCACGGCCGGCACCGGACGCCCTTACCGGCAACGCCGCCGAAGAGTTCTGGGCCTCCGGCGTGGATGTCCCGCCCCAGGTCACGGAGCAGGCCACGGTGCCCGCCCCGGCCGAGACGGTATCCACTCCGTCGGGCACCGCACCGGCGCCGCTGGCGACCGGCGCCACGGGCCAGATCGCCGAGCCGCTCACCACGACGGGCTGGACCATCACATCCGACCGCAGCTATCAGTGGCAGGGTGCTGGCTCTCCTCATCGGGCGCTGCCGCCCAATCTGATGCCGGGCACCGCCAGCGGTGCTGAGAACCGCTGTCTACTCGACTCCCTCGCCCAGCTCATCAACGCGCACAGCGCTGACCGAACCAACTCCGACCACCTGCGTACACACCTACTGGAGAACCTGCCAGACTCCAGCAGCGTCCGCGACGACCTGCTGAACAACCGGATGATCGACGTCTACGAAGACGAGCTCCACCAACTCCTTATCCGCAACTTCGGCATCCGTGTCCAGGTATTCGAAACCACTGACCACGGCACCACCGCACACCCGCTGCGCGGCGTCGAAGGTCCGGTCTTCTACCTCCACCATGAGAACCTGCACTTCGTCCCTCTCTGGCCTGCAGCCACCACCACCGCAGCCACCACTGCCGTCAAGACCGCCACCGCCACTGGGGAAACCGCGGTTGTCGAGGCAGAACTCCAGCAGCAGCCGTCGACGGGATCGCTGGCGGACAAGCAGTTGCAGGCGGAGGAACCGCTACCCACTGTCGCTGAGGCGAAGGCCCGGCACGACCAGCTCGCTGCGGAGGTGCAGTCTCTCGCTGAGGCACTGCGAAACCTGGAGAGCCACGTCCACGATCTTTCTGCGAAACTCGAGGAAGCGCGACAGGTTCAGCAGGAGCGTGGCAAGGTGCTGTCGGCGGCCGATGCCGCAGCTGCGGCATCGGCCGCGCAGCGGCAGGAGCAGCGCGAGGCCGCCGAGCGCGAGGCGCTGAGCGCCGCAGATCGCCGCCGCGGCGAGCGTGTGGCCGCGCGTCGGGAGGCCGAACAGCGAGACGCCCGCCGCCAGGTGTTGGACGGGGAGGCGGCGCAGCGACAGGCAGCGCGCGCGGAGGTAGCGCGGCAGCGGTTGGCCGAGGATGCCGTGTTGGAGTCGGTACGCGCCGAAGTCGCCGATCGGACCGCGCGACGCGCAGCTGCGCGGGCTGAGGCTGCGCGGGCTGAGGAGCAGGCGGCAGCGGTCGGCAGCGGCCCCGCCTCGGGGACTCGCGTCGATGCCCGCAACGACGCCACGCCGCCGGTCTCTCCACGCCAGGCCGAGCAGGACCAAGCCCGGCAGGCCGCCGAGCAGCAACGTGACGACGATCGGCTCCAGCAGGCCCAGCAGCGGTGGGCCGAGTTCGACCGGGCAGCGAGGCAGGCTGAGCTGGAACGCGGTCAGGCCGACGTCGATGCCGAGGCCGTAAGACGGGAACTGGACCAGGCCGACCAACTCGCCAGAGTCGCGGAGGCCGGCCGCCAGCAGGCCGAGCGGCAGGAGGCCGCGCGGGCTCTCGAGCTGGAGGAGACCCACCGCCGCGAGGAGGAACAGGACCGTATCCAGGCCGTGGAACGTCAGGCGGAACGCGATCAGCTTGCCACGGCTGTGCGGACTCACGAGGCAGCGCTCGGTCAGGGTACCGAGGAGGCTGTGCAGGCTCGCACCGCGTGGGAGAGCAAGGAGCAGGAGCTTCACGACGCACGGACAATTCTTCAAGAAGTTGAAGATGCTGCCAGGAAGGCAGCCGAGGAGGCGGCAAAGAAGGCCAAGGCGGCTGAGGAGGCTGAGGAGGCTGAGGAGGCGGCTAAGGCTCGGCCGACCGCGACGCCGTGGTACTTCACCGACGGGGCGCTTGGTGAACTGGCGATCGCCCAGGTTCAACGCCGAACTGCCGACGAGATTACCGAAACCCTCGAAGCGCTCAACGCGGCGCTGCCGACCGCTCAACGCACCCGCATCACCGACGTCGAGATGGCAGTATTGAAACCCGGCCAGGATCCGCAGGAGCCAGG
The DNA here is from genome assembly GCF_048060215.1 of Micromonospora sp. LOL_021. Taxonomy (NCBI): domain Bacteria; kingdom Bacillati; phylum Actinomycetota; class Actinomycetes; order Micromonosporales; family Micromonosporaceae; genus Micromonospora; species Micromonospora sp. LOL_021. The sequence continues at coordinate 28,250 of NZ_JBHMIN010000006.1, forward strand.
CGAGCAGAGTCAGGTGCGGATCGCGGACCTCCCGGATCTGGGCAACGCCCGACAGGAGCAGGGCATCCGACAGAAGATCAAAGATACAATTCGCGAATTACTCGAGGCCGACCCGAAAGACCTGGCTGGCATCGACAAGAATCGCGCCCGGTGGGAAAATGCGTTGTTTCATGGGATCACGATCAGTGCCGGTGATCGACTGATCTGGATCCGCCCGGTACCGCATAATCCACAGAAGGCACCGAATGCCGACGGAGGCAAGGAACGCGAGTACGTGGTCTCATTCGGCTCGACCGCCACCGGCAGGGAGACCTCCCAATCTAGTGGTCTGGACCACGACGGTGCCGCCGAGCTGACCTTCTCACTGCCGACCCAAAAGGCATCCCGGATGCTGACGAAGCTGCCATCTCTGGCCTTCGGCAGCGACATCGCCCGGAAGACCTCGGAGCAGACAACGGTCATCTCCGGCCGGAAGATGTTCGTCTCCGAGTCGACGAAATTCAACAGTGGTGTGGAGTTCCAGATCTTCGTCAACGGCGTCAAGTGGGGACAGTCCCCAGTCGCCGGCGAGGCGGACCTTCTCGGAGTCTCCCTACCAACCGCCTACGCTCGCACACCCCCGGAAGGCGATACCACCACCGCATACGCAAAACCGCCAGCCGGAACCACCGCCACGCATCCGGTCTCCCAGGCGCGGGAGACACTCAACGCGATCAGCCTTGACCAGGTCATCACCGACTGGCACAAGGCCCTGAGCGCGGCGCTGCCGGCCGACGTCGCCGCGAAGGTGGCCGGACTGGCCCACGAACGGCTGCTGAACGAGCGGACCACCCGCAACCGCAGTCGCTACCTGCTCACGAACGGCGACCAGACAGACACTATTCGCGAAGGCAGCGGCCTCCACCGCTTCAACGGATACATCACCACCGCAGTCCGCATCCGCGAAATCCAGTTCCTGGAAACTACGGAGGGCATCACCACCCGGGAAGATCTCGGCGTGGTCTCTACTGTTAACTACCAGGCGTCCGGGAGTAGCGACGTCAGCATGTCCGCTGGAGGCAGTCTGCTCAGACTAAGCAGGGGCGGCTCCAATCCGGACAACGACGACTCGGGCGGGCAGACCACCGGCGGTCTGCAATTCGGCGCTGGGCTCTCTGCCGAAAGCAGCGCCGCGTTGGGCGTTGGAGAAACCGCATCGAACCACACCGTCCTTAACAGAAAGTCCCACCAGGCCCGATACCAGGCCATCGTCGACTTCACCCTCGCTACCCACGGGAACAAGAACATCCCACCCATCACCCGCCAGGTCACTGCCGAAATCGCCATGCCCGCTGCTGAAGCGGCACAGTTCGAACGCAGCATCTTTGGCGCTGTGTTCACCCCCAGGTTCGGAGGCCCCGGCACAGGACGTCCCCGAGTAGTACTCACCCCAGCCACGGAAGTCGAAGCTGGCGTCAAGACGCAAACCAAGACCGTAGCCGAATCCGGCACCAAAGCCGAGGTTCCGCCCATCCGGGGGTCCGCCGTACCGGCGCCGGCGTCTGCTGAGCGGGTGGCCGCGACGTTGCGGCCGGTGATCAACGGGGCACCGCAGGCGCGGCAGGCGTTCGTGCCGAAGGACGGGACCGGCCCGGAACCCCTGGCCCTGGCACTGCGCCGCGGGCAGGGCCTAGGCATCACCGGCAACCTCCCCGGATCCGAACAGGTCGCCAACCTCGTCATCGACGTACTCAAGGCACGGACCGGCCTCGACGACATCGGTGCCAAGGCACGCCGGGACGTCATGATCCGGGTCAGTCGTGCCGTGCTGGAGGCCGACCCGAGCCGGGTCCAAGCCGGCCGCAAGTTCAGCGTCGCCAGCAACGGACGCACGTTCGAGGTGCTGGCGACCGCTCACCAGTTCGACCTGCTGGATCGTACCCGGTACCCGATGACGGTCAACGCGCGTGCGCTGACCGGGGCCGCCACTTCTGGCGCCCGGTCCGGCGAAACCACCGGCACCGGCGAATTCGGCAGCGGCCCCTCGGTCCGCGTCGGCGACCTCGACGGGCAGCACCGGGGCGGAATCAGTGCCCCACGCGTCGGGGTGTCCACCAAGGCGGGGTGGAGCAACGAACAATCACTGAGCCGCAACGTCCAGGAGTACGCCCGCACCGAGACCGTCGGTGACATCGTCGACCATCGTTACCGCACCGTCTATGAGGTCGCGATCCGTGAGGTCACCGACCCCGACCGTCCGAGCCCACGTGAGACCTGGCTGATCGGGGACGACCCGAACCTGCAAGTCACCACCCAGACCGCCATCCCGATCGAACATCTCCCCCCCGAAGGCACCACCTACAGCGAACAGGAACTCAGAAACCACGGGAGGGCCGAGGTCAGCGACGATCCGAAGGGCGCCTGGGAGCCCGGCGGCAAGGCATCCCATCTCCCCTTGGACACCCTCGGCAGCGCCGGGCTCTTTCCCGCTTTCCGGCACATCCCGGAACTGTCCGCTACCGCCGCGAAGCTCTACCAGCAGGTCAACGGCCTTTCCGACACATGGTTCAGCGAGCCGATGAACTGGCCCGACCAGGTCCTGGACCTCTCCGCCCCCAGCGAGCTCGCCAGTCAGAGTCCTGACATCGTCGACGAGTACGGCTGGGAGATACAACTACCCGCTCGCGACGGATACGACCAGTTCATCCGCGTCCGGGGCCGCCTGTTCAAGGACAGCCTGGACCACCAGAAGAGCCACCAGGACGGCGTCGAACTCGAACACTACCGGCAGTTCGCGTCCAGCCACGGCGATGCCCGGAGCAAGGAGCTCACCACCAAGGGCAAGATCGGATTCGGCGGCCACTACCAGAACTACAACGTCGACACCGAGGAGCCCTTCGAGCAGGGCCGGCTCGGCGGCGGGATCGACGCGGAGGGGGAGGTGTCCACCGGCATGTCGACAAACAGCACCAAGGGCGCTACCGACATCACCCGCGCCACCTACAACGACACCGTCCACTCCTACAACGGTCGCATGGTCTTCGAGATCACCGCGATCCGCTCCAAAAACGGCGCCCAGAACACCTCGGCCGGACCCCATTACATCAACGCCCGCCACGCCCTCGACCTGTTGATCACCGACCGCGCCGCCGAGGATCTCGAACTCGTCGGCGGCACCGCCGTCAACGCGCCAGCCCTTGAGCTGATCGACCCGAAACTGCTGCCCGCCGTCGGTCACCCCGAACAGCTACGGGCCAACGACGTCCTGAGATCGATCCTCCGTGCGCTGGAGGGGCAGGGCCTCATTCCCGCTGGAGAGAACGCCACCAGCCCACTACGCCGCGCGGTGATCAGCAACTTCCGCAGCCGAGCCCTCACCGCGCAGTACTTCCCCTTGTCTGGGCAAGGCGTGTACGGATGGTTCCCCATCCCCGGTCCTTACCCCACCCGGTACCTGTGGATTCGCGTCGCCGCCACCACCGACCACATACCATCATCCGACCGACCCCGCGACCAGGTCAGCCTCACCCTCCGCGGACAGACCAGCGACAACGCACAGGGCAGCAGCAGCTCCGGCTGGGGCTGGTCCGCAGCTTTCGACTTCCACGGCCGCGGTGTGGTCAGTAAGGCAAACCGCGGCGAGCTCGGCGGCCTTGGCCATGGCCGCTACGGAAAGTCCTACTCCAGCGAACACAGCAACCAGTCCGCCACCAAGGACATCTTCCGCACCTCGCCCAAAAAATCCCACGAGTTCGAACACCCACTCAACTTCATGATCGAACTCGCCACCACCACCCAACTACCCAAAATCGCCGAACTCATCGTCGCCACTGGCCGTGCCATACTGTTCTCGATCACCACAGCCGCCGCCGGCCTGCGGCCAGGCCTGAATCACTCCGTCCAAAAATTCTGGTACGACCACACCCCCTTCGCTTGGGATAACAATGATCTGACTGCCGGTGGCCGGGTCCGCCTCATCGTCCCCAAATCCTTCACGCAACCCAGGAACACCGACAACAGCGGGTGGCGCGGACCCAAGCCCACGCCTCCCACAGCCAAGCCGGCAACCCCCGCTCCGCGACCCATACCGCGCTGGGCCGAGGACACCAGCCCCAAACCCGCCGGGGCGAATACCGAACTCCTCGAGGACCGCGCCCTGCACCCGTGGCGGATGGAGGCGGCCGCTCGTGAGTTCGCCCGTTGGGCCGCCCTGACCACGGCACGACCCAGCCTCCGCCCCGGCACCGACCTGAAGGTCGACGGCGCCTGGAAGGTACCCGGCGTCGACAGCCGCAGCGCCCTGCACCACCTGATCACTCACTACACCAGCGAATCGATGCTGCGCACCAGGATCAACCAGCTCCTCAAACACGAGTACGTGATCCCCGACACCAACATCACACTTGGCATTGACATCCGCGCCGGTGAATACTACGGATCCGACACCGATCCGCTGAGTGACTTGCAAAAGGGCAGACGCTACCAACAGAATGAGTCCGGCACGTCCAGCAGCCAGGACACCTCCCAAGCCGGCGACATCGGTTTCGGCCCACAGGGCGGAGCCCGCACCGGACTTGTCAGGAAGGCCGGCTTCATTGGCGAGGTCCTCTCTCGCAACAGCCAGTCCGGCCAGGGCGGTTCCGCCGAGATGAGCGAGGTCAACGAACGCAACAGAGAGGCAAAGCGCAACTTCCATCAGTACCGCTACGACGCCACTCTCGTCATCAAGGGGCCGCACGGAACCCTCCTCATCGACGTCGATGAAGACATCTACCTGATGCGAGACAAGAAGCCCGACCCCACAGTCCCCGTCGTCCCTCCGCCGAAGGCCGAGCCGAAACCAGTAACGGAATTGGCCGAAGAAACCAGTTCGACGCCAAAAACCGCGAGCGGCACCAAGATGCCCGGCTCGTGGCCTGAGGACGAGGGACCACTCCTCCCGCTCCACAACCCACCACAACCGCCCGCATCACCACAACCGCCCGCATCACCACTGCCACCAGCACCAGCCACCGACACCACGTCACCACCCCCTGTTCAGAAGAAGACCACCGATCACACAGCCGTCGCACCGTCACACGTTCACGCCACTCAAGGCAGTCCGGCACCGGCCACCCGACCGCCGTCGCCCGTACGGCCGATCACCCCGACCGCCACCCCGGAGGACGCCGCCACCACCGCCGTACCACGAGACGACCTGCGCGAACGGTGGGTGGAGTTCCAGACGCAGCGCCTGCGGGCCGAGGGCACCGATCCGGCCGTGGCGGGAATCGTCGCCAGCGGCCTGACGGCCGACCGCGACACCATGCTCGCCGACCTGACCACGCGGCAGACGGCACCCACCGACCCGGTCAAGACCGCCACCACGGACCTGACCACCGCCGGGACCGCCCCGAGTACCCAGCCGGCGACCACCGCCACGACGGCGCCTACCACGGCGACGACCACCGAGCCGTTGGGGCACCTACCGCCACCCGGGCCGGACTACCGGATACTCCGCTCCGCTGACACGGCGCATCTGGATGAGCTGCACGACCAAGTGAGTCGGTTGGTCACCGCGAAGGCCGACACCGAGGGACGACTTCCGGTCGAGGTCTGGCGCGAAATCGCCGACCTCATCACCACGGCCCTCGACGCGCCACCGGTACGGGAAATCGTCGGAGTCCGCGACGGCCTTGACGGCGCTTTCCGCCTCCAGCAGTGGATCATGGAACTCGCGACGGACCGTCCGGTGGACGAGGTGGTGACCTTTCTGGTGCACGAGCTGGCACATCTCGAACAGTTCTCGGTGATCGCCCAAATGCTGGCCACCCGGGCCGGTGATCCGTCGGCGGCCGGAGCGGTCACCGCCAACCGCGACGTCCAACGGGAACTGTGGGATCTGCGGGTCACCGACGACCCGAGGCATCCGGCGATGCAGCAGGTGTGGGAAAGCCACATGGACCCTGCCGCGCCTCACCTCAACGACTCCTTCCTCCAGTTCAAGCTGCTGGCCCGCGACGCGCACCAACGACTCACGGCGGCCGACCGGACCAACGAATTTCAGCCCCGGGTTCTCGATCGGCTGAGCCGCAGCTTCGAACTACTGCACGCGCAGAGTCAGGTCGCTCCGCTGCGCTACAACACCCAACCGACGGAGATGCAGGCATTCCTGACGCAGCTTCGATTCGCGTCCTTGGGATCGGTACGCGACTGGAGCGGCACACCGGTCACCCGACTCGCACCGCCGGACGGCTACGAATTGATCAGCCTCGGTCGGGCCGGCAGTCTTCTCCACCCGGCGGGGTCGGCCGCCGCACCGCCTCAGCGATTGGCGCATCCGGACCGGCCGCTGCTGGTCATCTCGCTTCCCGACCCGGCCAAGGCAGACCAGACACTCACCGAGCTACGCACCCGGCTGCCCGACCGAACGCTCGTGGAGCTGGATATTCCCGCTCCGATCAGCGCGGCCAGAGCGATGGAACTGTCCCGGCTGCTCGGCCCGGAGCAGCAACTCGCGTTCGCGCCCCACCTGGTCGAGACGCCCGGGACGGAGCTGGCCAACCACTTCGTGTCGCACAGTCGGTTGCACAGTGCGACACTGCCGGCGTTCGCCCGGTACGTCACCGTGCACGACACGCCGCAGTTCCCACAGCTCGTCCTCCCCGTGAGCGACCTGGACAACCTCGGCCACGGCCGTTGGACGGTCTTCGGCGACGACTGGCAGGCCATGTCCGTGGGCGACCGGGTCTGGGTGGGGCCGAAGGACGCGACACCGGTGATCGAGGACGGCGACCCGCGGGTCGTCATCGGCGTACCGTCACGAGACACCCCCTGGCCGGCCTGGCAGTACGGCATGTGGCTGGCTCGAATGCTGGCTAGTCAGGAAGGCACCCCGGACGCCCCGATCGCCCGGGTGCACAGACCCGAGACGGAGCAGCCACCGCCGGTGCGGCCCGACGCCGAACTGGTGCATGCCGTGACCGAACAGGACGCCGAACTGGCCCGGCTGGTCACCGGCATGCAGGACCCCATCGCCGCGTACGAGTACTCCTTCCCCACTCCGTACCCGCCACTCGGGGTCGTACCGGGCCAGGATCTCTCGTTCACCGTGCACAACCTGATCGATGCGTTGCTCGCCGTGACCGACGTGGCACCGGCCGAACGGAACGTAACGGTGCTCCTCGACGCCCTGACCGGGTTGGCCGGCAAGCTCGGGCTGGCCGGCCCGGATGCCCTGCGAAACCTACTCGCCGCCGGTTACCTGGCCGCGCGGGCGTACGGCATCGGCGGGTTCGGTCCCCGCCGGCTTGCCGCGGCGTACCGCGCCCTGCGGCTGCTGGAGCCCACCGGCCCGCTGCCCTCGGGTCCACAGGTGCCGGCTGACCTGCTCTCCTGGATCGATGGTCGCAACGTCGACAGCTGGGACAGCATGCTTCCGGTGCGGCTCATGCAGGTGCTGGACCGCATCACGGAGCAGGGCATCGGCGTGACCGAGTTGACTCAGCTGACCGCGGCCAGCACAGCGGACGCGGAGCAGATCCGCCTCCTCCTCGACGGACTTCAGCAGTTGGACGCCGGTGTCTGGGCCACCGCTGGCGGTCGCCCGCAGGTCGCACCGTCGTCGGTTGGCGGCGAACTCGTGCTGACGTACCCGGCCGGTTCCCAACTACAGATGGTGTCGCCGGACGGCACTCCGATCGGCGCCACCGGCCAGGTCGCCGCCGCACCGCTGGCGCTCCTGGGTGACCAGGCCCGCGCCCGGGTCAACCCGGACGGCGGCCGGGAACTTTGGGTACGGCTGGTGCCGGTGACCGACCTGCCGCTCACCGAAGACGACTTCTACCTCCTCCGGGACGACCTCGCGGAGCTGAACCAACGGCTGGGCTGGCGGGTGGTCTTGGACGATCCGGTACATACCGACGGGAGCCCGGTCCAGTTCACCGAGGCGACCCCGGATCCGGAGGCCTCAACCACCTGAACGCCGCCGGTCCCGACCGCGCCAGGTCAGGCTGCGGCGCGGCCGGTCACGCCATGCTGGCTCAACGCCCGTTGCAGTTCGCGGGTGGCGTTGTGGGTGCGTGACTTCACCGTGCCCGGGGGTACGCCGAGCACCCCAGCCACCTCGCGATGCGTACGGTCCTGGTAGTAGACCAGGAGCAGCGCCTCGCGGTGCACGGCCGAGAGGCTACGTAGCGCCGGCTCCAGCGCGACCCGGTCCAGAGCTGCGTCGAAGAGGTTCTCCGCCGGCTGCCAGGCCATGGCGGTGACGTCCTCGCTGACCTCGGCAGGGCGAGCCGTCACCCGCCGGGCCTGGTCGACGCTGAGGTTGTGGGCGACCCGCGACAGCCAGGCCTGCGGCGACCGGGCGCTGGCCACCGAGGCCAGGTTGCGCCAGGCCCGCAGCAGCGTTTCCTGGACCAGATCCTCGGCGCGATGCGGATCGCCTGGCATCAGACGCCGGGCGTACCGCTGCAGCGCTGGCCGGCTCTGCGGCACCAGTACCCGCTCGTACCAGGTGACCAGGTCGGCGTGGGTCGGCCGCTCACCCTCGATGATCTCCATCGGATACCTCATCTCTGGCCGTGAAACCGATCAGGCCACCGAACCGGCGGCCGGCACGTCGGACGCGGTGAGTCGCAGCAGGTCATCGGTCGACGGGTCGGTGAGATCGGCCACCCGCTGCGCCTGGTGTTCGGTCATCCGCTGGAAGATCTGGCGCGCGGCGCGGCCGTTGCCGAACCCGTGGCCGTGGTTGATCGCAGCGAACAGGTCGTGGACGGCGGCCCGCGCGTCGTCGGCGAGCTGGTACTCGTGCTGCCGGCACTGGGCCTCGACGATGTCGGTCAGTTCGGTGGACCCGTAGTCCTCGAACGTCAGAGTTCGGGAGAACCGGGAGGCCAGGCCCGGGTTCGAGGCAATGAAGCGGCTCATCTCGAGGGGGTAGCCGGCTACGATCACCACCACGTCGTCGCGGTAATCCTCCATCAGCTTGACCAGCGTGGCGATGGCTTCCTGCCCGAAGTCGTTGGTGTGACCGGGTGGAACCAGCGAGTAGGCCTCGTCGATGAAGAGGACTCCGCCGAGTGCCCGGCGGAAGACCGCCTGGGTACGGGGGCCGGTGTGCCCGACGTACTCGCCGACCATCGTGGTCCGGTCGGCCTCGACGAGGTGGCCGCGCTCCAGCATGCCCAACGCGGCAAGCAGCCGGCCGTAGAGTCGGGCCACAGTGGTCTTGCCGGTGCCGGGGTTGCCGGCGAAGACCAGGTGCCGGCTCAATGGCGGCGCGGCGAGCCCGGCCTCCCGGCGTCGACGTACCGTCTGCATGAGTTTGATCTGTGCCTGCACATCCTGCTTGACCCGGTCCAGTCCGACCAACGCGTCCAGCTCGGCCAGCAGATCCGGCAGGTCTGCCTCGGTAGGTCGGGCCGCCTCAGTCGGAGCTGCCTCGGCCAGCACGGCACCGGCAGCCGGAGCCCCGGCCACCGCCGGGACGGCGGGATCACCGCTGGCGGCCAGTGCGGTCGGCGGCAACAAGGATTTGGCCACTTCAGTCAGCCGGATCTCCTCGAAGACCGGCCGGGCCTGTGGGTCCACATCGACGTCGAGCTCGGTGTCGCGGATCCGGGCGCGCACGATGGCCGGTGTCGCCCCGGCCCCGATATGGATCGCCGGATACGCGCTGTCGGTGAAGACGCAGTCGACGTACCGACCGCCGCCGCCCTCGGCGACGAACAACGCGTTCTTCGCGCCCGCCGTGCACGACGTGGCTGTCACCTGTGGGCTGGCCCCGGTCCACACCACGATGCCGGAGCCTTCGGCGTCACGCACCGCGCACCGCTCCACGGTGCCCCCGCTGTCCTGCTCGAAGACGATCCCGGCGGTGCCGGCCCGGTCGATACGGCAGTCGTCCAGCTCCACGGCGGCACCGACGCCGACCTGAACGCCGGACCGGCTGCTGGTGTCGACCACACAGCCGGTCAGTCGCACAGGCCGGTCCGAGCCGACGACCACCCCGTTGCGGTTGCCGGCCAGCACGGTGCCCGTGGCCGTCACCCCGGCGCTGTCGGCGGTGCTCAGTCCGGCGAGCCCGCAGCCACGCACCCAGCCGCCGGTCAACTCGACGCTACCTGCCCCGATGGCGTGCAGCCCATGCTCTGCGGATGGCCCCACCAGGGCACCGGTGGCGGTCAGTCGGCCGGTGCCGCCGACGTGCAGCACGCTGTACGTCGAGTCGCCCAGCAGGGTGTCGGTGAGTGTCACCGTGCCGCGATCGGTGACGAAGACCCCGTTGCCGGCGCAGCCGCGCACCGATCCGGCGGAGATGTTGACCTCGGCATCGTCCCGGCACACCACTCCGGTCGCGCCGGCCCGGTCCACGTCGCAGCGGTTCAGGACCAGTTGCGACCGGTCGGCGGCGACCGCGCCTGCGGCGGCGGGGTCAATCAACCGACACCCGGTCAGCTCCGTCCGCGCCGACCCGAAGGTGAACACCGAGTCTCCGCTGCTGCGACTCACGGTGACGTCCAATCCGGTGACCGACGCCGACTCTTCGGCCCGGATCCCGTTGCGTCCAGCCGCGACGACCGTACAGCGAAGCATCTCGATCCGGGCGGTGCCACGTGCCCGAACGCCCGATCCGGTGACGGAGTCGATCCACATGTCACGCAGAGTCGTCTGCGCCGATTCGCCGGCCACCACACCTATGCCGTCGACGTCCGTGACGACGCACCGTTCGAGTAGGACTGCGGCGTTTCCGGTGGCATACAGCCCGGCCAGCCGGGCACCGGTCAGCCGGCATTCGCGCAGCACCGAGCGGGCGTTCCCGATGACCTCGATCCTGCCGCCACGCAGGTCGCAGCCGACGAGTTCCACGCTGCCGTCCTCGATCCGCAGCAGCGGTTCACCGGGGTCGGCACCGACCACCGTCAGATCGGTCAACGTCGCCGCAGCGGTGATGCGCACCGGGGTACGCAGCGCCAACGACACGCTGCCCGGCCCCTGCTCCGCACAGACCCGTGCCGCAGTGTCGACGAACAGATCCTCGTGGTACCGGCCGGGTGCCACCAGCACGGTCTGCCCAGCCGAGGCTGCCCGCAGGCCGGCCGCGATGTTCTGCGCAGCCCCCCGTTCGCCGGGCGCCACCCGGACGACGTCCGGATCGGCACCCGCCCGGCGGCCCTTCAGTCGCACCATCTCCACCCCAGCCGCACACCGTCGGTGCCGGTACTCACGTCTTTCCACCGTGCGCGTGCACCAGTTGATCCGCGTCCTCGGCACGGCTGCCGAACGGGTCGTCGGCCCGCTCCAGCGCCAGCCGACGCCGCCTGCGCGCCGCCTGGTAGCGGACCCAGAGCCGACCGCCGGCAAACAGCGCCCCGAGCACGGCGAGGACCGCCGACACCACCGACCAGGGAACCGGTTGAGACCGTTCGTCCTGCTCGAGGACAGTTACGGGCAGCCTTTCATCGACCAGCCGGCCGGTGACCGCCGCGTACGGATCAAGCCGCCCGACGCTGTCCGGGCCGTCGTCGGCGGGCCGGTCGGCGGACACGACAAGCTGCCGGCCAGTCTGTTCCCCGGACAGTCCGGGATGGGCCGAACGCACCAGCGCCGCCGCACCGGCGACGAACGCGGCGGCGTACTCCGGACCGGTGCCGACGTAGGCCCCGGTACCGGTCGCGCTGATGCTACGGATGCCGGCCGCCGGCGCGAGCAGGTCCACCGAGCCGGCCGGGTAGTCGGCGATCGGTCGCTGGTCGGGGCCGAGGCCGCCGACTCGGAGCAGGCCGTCCCCCGGGGCGATCGTCGGTCCGGCGGACGGGGCCGGCGCCACCACGAGCACGCCCCAGCCGACCGCATCGTCGACCGCCGAACGAATCGTCTGGTCGGTGACGTCGACGGAGGCACCGAGCAGAATCACCTTCGCGCCGGTGGCCACCGCGACCTCGATGGCTGTCACGGCCGCCGGCGGGCTCGCCGGGAGGCCCCGGTCCACCAGCCGCACCGGGATGATCACGGCTTTCGGCGCCACCCCGACCAGTTCCCCGTCTTTACCGTCGTCGGCGGCGACGATACCTGCCAGCGCGGTGCCCGAGCCGACGCAGTCGGTGTCGCCCAGGCCGTTGCCGAAGACGATGTCCGCGCCTCGGCCGAGCCGCTCATCGAGTTCCGGCCGACCCCCCGCGACACCCGAGTCGACGACGGCCACCCGGACGCCGGCACCGGTGGTGGTCCGCCACGCCCGCTGCGGCGCCACCAGGCGCTGCCCCCAGTTTGAATCGGCTGGTGGAGTTGCGACGGCGGTCGGCAGGCAGGCGGAGCGGTCGGGGGACGCAGAGCCGGAACCCGGCGCCTGACCGGCGAGGGACACACCGCTGCGCCCCGCTGCGCTTGCCGGGTCCGCCTCGCCATTGGCGGAATCCGGCTCGTCGTGGCCGGAATCCGTCTCACGGACGACCGGGGCTGTCGGCTTGGGTGATGGTGTCGCGCCGGGTGTCACAACCGCCGTCGTGGTGGGTAGCGGGCCGTGCCGCAGGCCGGTGCCGATCGCGTCCCAGGGCAGCACGAGGTGCCAGCCCTCGTTCAGCTGGCTGGGATCGGTCAGCCGGCCGCCGTCCGGCTGCTGCCGCCCGGTGTTGAGTTCCAGAATCTCGCCGGCCCGCTCGGCGTCGCCGAGGAACCGCTCGGCGACTGACCAGAGGGTTTCCGGCTTACCCTGGTACGACGCCATCACCGTGTAGTAGAGGACGTACGGTTGCTCTTGCGGATCGGCCGGCGCGGCATGTGCGGGTCGACGCTCGGTGACCATGTCCGTGGTCGCCGCCGTCACCGCGATGAGCGTCGCCAGACCGGCCAGGGCCGCCCTGACCCGTCGCCCGGTCACCAGTTGGCCTTCCGGATCAGTGCCCAGTCGTGATCGTCGTTGGACCGGCAGCCGAACACCTCGAGGCGAATGTCCAGCGTCGCGGCGGCGATGCCGGGAACGTCCAGACAGAGGTTCGAGGCGGTGTTGACGATCCAGTAGTACTGGACGTTGCCGGACTTGGCTGTGGGCTGCAGCCGCCAGTACTGGTTCTCGTCGTCGAAGCAGCCGGTTTCGTTCAGCGGCGTGGCCGGCGAAACCGAGCCCTTGCCAGGCAGGTCCAGGCAGTACTGGGAAGTGACGCTACGGATCCAGTACAGCTGGTTCCCCGAGCTGTCTACTCGGCGCGGGACGAAGGCGTACTCCTGGTTGTCCGGGGTGTGCGGGTAGCAGAGGTTTTGGTTGACCGGCCCGTCGCGTGGACCGGGGCCAACACCCGGTATGTCGACACACCTGTCGGTGCCGAGGTTGTGGATGAAGTACGGCCCGTACGATCGGTTTGTCCCATCGGCGTCCTTTGCCCTGACCGGCGGCTGGTCAGAGTCGGTCTGTGCCGGGGTGCTCGGCTTCGTCGCCGTCGGCGAAGGTCGCGGGGGCGGTGCGGTCGTCGGGGCGGTGCTCGCCTCCGCTGATCGCTGGGGCCCGGTGGTCGGGCTCGTCACTGGAGCGGCCGACGGTGAGGGATCGGCCGACGGGGCCAGCCGAGGATCCTTGCCGTACTCGGTCTCGAAGTGGCCCACCTGCTCGGCCAGGGCGACGACCCGTTCAACGCCCGGCACGTCGGCAAGCGACCGGATCGTCGGGTCGCCCCGTAGGAACGCGGCCAGCGCGAGCGAATAGGCGTCGGGGCCGGTGCCGGGCAGAGCTTCCAGCAGCGCGCACATGGTCTCGCCGAGGGCCGGCACCGCCGAGGCCGGGGTCCAGGGTGAGGCCTCCGCCGATGGCCGTACGTAGGCCACCCACATCTCGGGTAGGAACTGCGCGATGCCCTGCTCGCCGGTCGGGCCGAGCCGCTGCGGGTCGAACTCGGAAGCGGCCATGAGCTGCGCGGCGACCCGAGCCGGGGGCATCTGTGGGCAGACTGCGCCCGCGGCCAGGATCAGCTCGAGGTACACGTCGGGCACCGGCAACGGTGCGGCCCTGGTGATCCGCTGCGCGACCGCCGGTTGGGTGGCCTCGGCTGCGGCCCTTCCGCTGCCGCCGAAGGCCGGCTGCGACGCATACCAGATGGCGTACCGCTCCACGGTGTCCACGTACTCCAGGGCACCGGCCGGCACATCGCCGGCTTCGACGACCGACTCGACGCCGAGCCGATGCGCCGCCAAGGCCAACTGCCACCGGTCGCCCTCGAGCTCGAGCACTCGGAGCTGGCCGACCAGCTGGCACATGTGGTGGGCGAGCGCGGTGATGCTGGCCGGCCGATCAGCCGGCCGTGCCCCGTCCCACGGTGCCCACTTCTGCCACACGGTCGGCACCAGCCCGGCAGTGCCCTGCCCGCCGACGGCCTGCACAGCCTCGACCGGGGTCGCCGAGAACCGGGACGCGGCCATCACCTGACCGGCCAGCCGAGCCGGGGTCAGGGTGGGGCATGAGGCTGCCGCGTCGGTCAGCAGCCGGACGTCCGCGTCGGTGATCGGCGTGCCGGGTAGTGGTTCTCGCGCATCGGCCGGGCTTGGTGCCAGAGAGGCCGTCAGGGTGACCATCGCGACCATGCCCAGGGCCAACCCGATGAACGCCCGGTTGCGGAACCTGGTCGACATGCCCATTCTGGCCACCAACCTTCTCAGCCTTACCTCAAGCCAACTCACCGTGCCCGCCCGAGGCGGCGGTACCGGTAAATCGGAGTGGACCTGCTGCAAGCTAGATGCACACAATGTGGAACACAGGCGATCATACCGAACCATCGATGAACTTCGCGTAAATCGACGGCCGTATGGGTCACTCCTCCAACGATGGCGAGGATGCTGCGGCTCCGCTCGGACGACCCCTCTCCGACGGCTGCCGTCGACGCCGTACCTGGCCAGTCTACGAGGGTCCCTCGGTAGATCATGTACTTCGAGGGATGTCCCTAGTAGTGCCTTGTCACACTCCGATATTGATCGGTGTCTGTATATTGCCCGCTGGCGGGGCCTGGGCCCAAGCTCGGGGTCCATGTGCCGTCCACCACGGTACGACCAAGCCCGCATAACCGACAACATACGTAAATTGAAAGATAGCTAACAGACACGTCGATATCCTTTTGAGCGCGGCGGCGTGGGCCTGGGAGCGCAAAGAGACGAGCAGGCCGCCGTCCAGTTTCCCCGGGCACGGGGAGCCTCAGTCGCCGGCAGTTGCCGCGACGCCGCGGCCGACGAGTCCCGCGAGCCTGGAAGCTGAACCGGGCCGAGCTAGCTGCAGTCCGGGCCTGAGGTGGTGAGGCGCTACCGGAAGGCAGTCGTTGCAGGCACCAGCTATGATACGTCGCCGACGGGCCGACGGGCCGAGGTCGAGAGGCTCGGGGCGAGTACCGACATATTCACTGGCTGCGGTCGGCGTGGTTGGTCAGCCCTGGTGCCGGGGCCTGCCCTTGACTCGACGGCTGAACTCCCGGGCGATTTCCCGGTCCGCCTCCCGTTCGGCGATGGCCTGCCGCTTGTCGAAACTGCGCAGGCCCTTCGCGAGGCCGAGTTCGACCTTCGCCCAACCGTTCTCGAAGTACAGCGACAGCGGAACGAGCGTCAGGCCGCCCTCCCGGAGGCGGTCCAGGATCCGATCGATCTCCACCCGACGCAGGAGCAGCTTCCGAGTACGCCGGGGCTGGTGGTTCGTCCAACTCCCGAAGCCGTACTCGGCGATGTGCAGCCCATGCAACATGATCTCGCCGTCCCTCTGCTGCGCGAAGGCGTCCACCAACGACACCCGACCGGCGCGCAGCGACTTCACCTCGGTGCCGACCAGGACTATCCCCGCCTCGTAGGTACGCAGAATCTGGTAGTCATGCCGCGCCCTCTTGTTGGTGGCCACCAGCAGGTGACCGCTCTCGCCGGACCTTCCCATGGAAATCACCACCTCGCTGCGGTACCTCCTCACAAGGGTATCGGGGCGCGGTGTGAAGCAGGCTCGACGCAAGAAAGGGGGGATCCAGATGAGACTCGCAAGAGTTACGATAGCCGCTGACTGCACCTCACTCGGCCACGACCAGCCCGGTCAGGCCGTGACGTTCCCTGCCCGGAAGCGACGGTGCCTCAGACGGGCCGCTGCGTGGTGTCGCTGTCGCGGAGGCGGTCCAGCTCGTCGTGGTACATCGCCTGGATGCGGTCGTAGTGCCGGACCAGCAGCCCAATCTGCTCGACGCTGTAGCCGTCGACGAGCCGCCCCGTCTGTTCGGCGAACCGCTCGTACGGTCGCTCCAGGTCGGCTGCCCGCTCCGGCCGCAGGGTGACGATGACCCGCCGCCGGTCGGCCGGATCGCGCTCGGCGCTGACATAGCCGGCCTGCTGGAGCCGGCGCAGCATGCTGGTCACCGCCCCGGTGGTGAGGTTGGTGCGCTCGGCGACCTGCCCAGCGGTGGCGGATCCGACGTCCGCCAGGTAGTCCAGGCACTCCAGGTCGCTCACGGTAAGTCCCAGCCGCTCGGCGATGGCGTACCGGAACACCATGGACAGCCGCGACGTCTCCCGCCCGGCGCGCATCAAGTTGGCGATCGCGGCCGCACGGGCCGGCTCGTGAGACATGCCGGCAATCATGCCTCCGGCACGGTGACCCGGTGCAGCCGAGGTAGCACGCGGGTCAGCACCCAGTGCGGTGCGGCCGCGCCCCCGGTGAGGCGGCGCATCAGCCCAGCGGCCGTGTCGACGGCACGGAAGGCGTACGGCACCATCTCGTCCTGGTAGGAAGCGATCGCCTCCTCCACTGGCGTACCGCTCGCCCGGGCCTGGACGAGTCTGCGGCCGAGCAGGGCGGCGTCGCGCAGCGCGGTGTTGCCACCCTGAGCGCCGAACGGCGGCATGACGTGCACGGCGTCACCCATCATCGTCGCCCGGGGCACCGCCCACCGGCGCGGGCGTCGGCCGGCGGCGAAGACGTTGAGCACGGTGGCATCCACCTCGGACGTGTCGACCAGCCGCCGGACGAGCGGGTGGAAGTCCGCACTCGTCCGGGCGGCCAGATCCCGCAGCGCCCGCAGGTCCCCGCGGACGACGGCGGGCACCTCCTCCTGCCGCAGCAGCACTCCCCACATGACGTAGTCGTCGCCGGTGGGGGCGTAACTGCCGGGTGCCAGGCGGGCGAACGCCTCGGGCGGGCGTTCGCCGAACCGCATGGAGGTGAAGAAGAACGCGCGGCCCGGCCGGTCGGCGATGGCCAGAACCCCGCTGGTACGCAACGCGTCGGGGATGACGCTCTCGCCGCCCTGCCACAGCGGTGACCGGCCGTAGATGCCCACCATCGGGGTGGTCGCCGGGTCCGCGTACGGGATGAGCTGCGCGCGCAGCGCCGAGCCGACGCCGTCGGCGCCCACGACGACGGACGCCGGGGCGGACCCGCCGTCGGAGAACCGTAGCCGCAGCCCGGCCGGACCACCGCTGTCGACCGCGACGGCGGTCTTGCCGTAGTGGATGCGCCCGTCCAGCCCGTACTGCAGGATCGACCGCAGGGTCAGCCGGTCGACCTGGCGGGTTGCGTGTGGCTCGTCCTTGAAGGTGATGGTGAACGCGTCCCGCAGCCGGCGGTCGGTGAAGCGCAGGCGTCCGCCGGGCTCGTCACCGGTGGCCAGCGCCAAACGGTACAGCGGGCGGGGCAGGCTCTCCCGCAGCGCCGCCAGCCCGTGCCGGTCGAGGATGATCCGGTAGCCCTGCCGCCTGACGAAGGGGCCTGGGTCCCGCTCGTAGACGTGCACGTCGATGCCGGCGCGCGCCAGGTACTGGGCAAGGCAGAGCCCGGCGAGCCCGGCGCCGGCGATCGCCACCGTGAAGTCAGTCGATACGCTCATCCAGTTATCTTAATGACTAAGGCAATCTGGGCAAGGCCGTCACGACGGTACGGGCCGCGCTGCTCAGGTCGAGCGGCGCGGCCCGTACGGCAATTTCTGACTGCGGCTCGGCGCGGAACCGGCGGTGCTCAGCCCGGCATTGCCACCTGTGCCGGGGTCGACCGGTGGGTGGTGGTGCCGTCACCGAGCTGCCCGAACGTGTTGTCACCCCAGCACCACAGGCTGCCGTCGGTGCGTGCGGCGCAGGCGTGGTAGGTGACGGAGAAGCCGTCCGTCCAGGTGGTTGCGGTGCCTACCTGTGCCGGGGTCGAACGGTGGGTGGTGGTGCCATCGCCGAGCTGCCCGGACGAATTCTTGCCCCAGCACCACAGGCTGCCATCGGTACGGGTCGCGCACGACGAGTCGAGGCTCGCGTCCACGCTTGCCCAGTTGCTGGCGGTGCCGATCCGCAGCGGGGTGGTCTGGGAGCCGACGCCCCCGCCGACCTGGCCGTACCCGTCCTCACCCCAGCACCACAGCGTCCCGTCGACGCGGACCGCGCAGGTGTGTACGTAGCCGGCCGTCACCTCGGCCCACGTCGTCGCGGTGCCCACCTGCGTCGGTGTCGCCCGGTAGCTCAGGATGCCGAGACCGAGCTGACCGTCCGAGCTACTGCCCCAGCACCACAGGGTCCCGTCGGTCCGCACGGCGCAGGTGTGGGCGTAGCCGGTCGTGACGCTCGCCCAGGTGGTCGCCGTACCCACCTGCAGCGGGGTCGTTGCCTTGTAGGGGGACAAGCCGACGCCGAGCTGAGCGTGACGGTTCAGGCCCCAGCACCACAGAGTCCCGTCGGTCCGCACGGCGCAGGCGTGATTGCTACCGATGCTGACGCTCGCCCAGGTGGTGGCGGTGCCGACCGGCACCGGACTGGTCCGCCTCGTGGTCGTGCCGTCGCCGATCTGCCCGCTGGCGTTGTTGCCCCAGCACCAGAGCGTTCCATCCGTGCGTACCCCGCAGGTGTTGCCGCTGCCGGCGTCGATACCCGCCCACGTGGTGGCGCTGCCGATCTGAACCGGACCGGTCCGGTTCGTGGTGGTCCCGTCGCCGAGCTGGCCGTAGAAGTTGTTGCCCCAGCACCACAGGGTTCCATCGGTCTGGGTCACACAGGTGTGCAGATTGCCGGCGGCGACCTGGGACACCGGCGCGGCGGCGATCGCCACCTCCCGCACGTTCCGGTCGGCGGAGCCGACGCCTGCTGCCGCGCCCGCCGTAAACCCGATGGCCAACACGGTGATCCCGACAGAGGCCGTCACCGCGACAGCGGTTCGGGCTGTCCGCAGCCATCGCGTCCGCAGCCAACCCTCCTGGTGTTCGTTCATGTCCTGTTCTCCCAGACATCGTCGGTTCCGGTGGTGGAGGCGGCGTTGCCCCGGCAGGTCACCAGAGACCCGCAACTACATGCCAGTGAACTATACATCGACATACATCGAATCTTACCGAGGCCATGGGACAGCGTTGCCAATGACGGGAACGCCCCGCATGAGAGCACTGTAGGAATACGTCTTATTAACGCGCTTTCCTGATGATGTACGGTCAGCCGCATCACCAGGATCACGGCGTAGTGCTGGCGGACCTGCCACTTCCACCAGTGCCTACGTGGACAGTGGCAGGCTGGTGGAGGACTGCACGACGGGACCGTCTGCCTGCCGTACGCTGAAAAATGCGACCTTGTCGGGGCACCGCGCTACGGTTTCTCCAGACACTCCCCGGACATCGACCGAATGGTCGTTGCCTGACAGGTTGGCCACTCCGTCCGGGTAACTGCGACGGCGGCGATGGTGGGCCGTGCCGGCTACCGCGCGCCGAGATGCTCGGCGGCGTACGCGGTGATCGTCTTGCCGAGGATCGCGGCGAGTTCGGCGCACTCGTCGGTGCTGATGGTCAACGGCGGCAGCAGCGGCATCACGCCGTCGGAGTAGCTGGTCAGCAGCCCGTTGTCCCGGCAGGCCAGCCGGAGCTGGTAGACGTCGCGCACCGTCCACGGCGTACCGTCGTCGCGGTAGCGCAGCTCCAGGCCGAGCAGCATCCCCTCACCGCGTACGTCACCGACGTGCGGATCGTCGGCCAGCGCGTCACGCAGGATGCCGCACAGCTGCCGGCCACGGTCGCGGACGCCGTCGAGAAACCCGTCGGCGGTGAGGATGTCCAGGACGGCGAGTCCGGCGGCGGCACCGAGCGGGTGCCCGTCGGTGGTGCTGCCGTTCGGGAAGCCGAGCCGGAACGGCGGCTCGGCGAGTGCGTCGAAGATCGGATCGGCGACCGCGAGCGCGGCGAGCGGGAAGTAGCCGGCGCTGAGACCCTTGCCGAGCACGATCATGTCGGGCGGGCTGGGCAGCCGCTCGCTGACCGTCATCGCCGCGACCCGGCCGGCGCCGGTGGTCACCTCGTCGGCGACGACATGGATGTCCCGGGCCCGGCAGTAGTCGATCAGCGCCGCCAACTGGTCCACGCTGGCGGCGTGCAGATAGTTGCCCATCACCGGTTCGACGATGACGGCGGTCACCTGCGACGCGCCGAGCCGGTCGACGACACCGGCGACGGCGTCGAGCAGTCCGTCGCCCCCGGCGACGTGCACCACGCGGTCGTCCAGCGGCGCCGACCACTCGTGCAGGATCTGCTCACCGGTGAGCGCGGTGGCCAACGGCCCGGTGCCGTGGTAGCTGCCGTGCACCGCGATGATCCGATCCCGGCCGGTCTCGCCGGTCATTCTGCGGTGGAAGCGGGACAGCATGCCGGCCGCCTCGGTCATCTGGCTGCCGGTGTTGCCGAACCGGATGTGCCGCAGGGTCGGCGGCAGCGTCGCGGCGAGGGCGGCGGCGTACCGCACGGTGACCCGGGGCGGATGCTCGTAGCGCATGACCGTGCCGGACGGCAACTCGTCGAGCTGGCGGCGCATCGCCGCCTTGACCGGCTCGCACGAGTAACCGAGGGTGACGTTCCACATCGACGAGCGGGCGTCGAGGTAACGTCGGCCGGCCTGGTCGACGGCGTAGCTGCCGTCGCCGCCGACGAGAAACATGTCCGCGTCGGACTCGGCGAGGAACTCGCCCATCGGGGTGATGCCGTGCCAGGCGTGGTAGGTGGACCGGTCGATCATCGGGTGGCTCCTCGGCGGGCGGTGGACACGACGTGTTCCTCGTCCGGCAGCAGGGCGGCGCTCAGTGGCGGGCTCACCGGCGCCGGGACCGGCGCACCGGCGAGCAGGTCGAGCCGGTGCGGCGCGACCGCGCCGGCCCGCACCAGATGCAGGCCGAGCGCGGACATGACGCTGACGCCGGCCGGGGCCTCGTCGACCAGGATCACCTGACCACCGGCGGCGCGGACCATGGCGGTGACGCCGTCGAGGTCCAGCGGTGCGGCGGTACGCAGGTCGACCACCTGGGCGTGCAGCCCGTCCCGGTCAAGGACGGCGGCGGCCCGCAGGCAGGTGGCGACGGTGTTGCCGATGCCGACGAGGGTGAGGTCGCGGCCGGGGCGGGCGCGGCCGGCGACGCCGAACGGCAGTGCGGCGTCGGTCGGCTCCGGCTCGGGCAGCGACGCCCAGTCGGCGGCGTACAGCCGGGGCGATTCCAGCACCACCACCGGATCCGGGTGCACCAGCGCGGTGCGCAGCAGCCCGGCGGCGGAGTTCGGTGACCCGGGAACCGCGACGATCAGCCCGGGAATCTGGCTGAGCAGGCCGTGCGCGGCGTGTTCGTGCTGGGCACCGAGCTGCTCGCCGCCCTGGGTCAGCCCGCGCACCACCACCGGTACGGTGAACTGCCCGTCGGACATGTACCGCCACTTGGTGGCCTCGTTGACCAGCTGGTCGAAGGCGGTGAACAGGAAGGCGGCCCGGGCGATGCTGACCAGCACCCGGCGGCCGAGCAACGCCATCCCGACCGCCATGCCGAGCATGGTGTTCTCGGCGATCGGCAGCCGGACCATCCGCTCGGCACCGAACAGCTCGATGAGGTCGGGCTGTTGGTACGTGCAGAACATGCTCATCGTGGGCTGGTCGGCCAGGGCGCCGCGGACCGCCCCGACGGACGGGTGCCGGCGGGTCATGCCACCGGCTCCCGCACCGTGACGGCCTCCGACCAGGTGGCACCGGGCGGCCAGGCCGCGGCGGTGACCGCGGTGACCGCGCTCGCCGGATCCGGTCGGTCGGCGGCCAGCGCGTCGGCGAAAACCCCGGTCAGCTCCTCGGTGACCTGCTCGCGGATCTCAGCAGCCTGCTCATGGATCTCGGCGGAGGGTCCGGCGAGGGCCGCCTCGACGCGGGACAGCGGATCCTGGGCCAGCCAGCGCTCCCGTTCGGCGGCCGGACGGTACTCACCCGGCGGCTGCGGGCCGAGCTGGGCATGGAAGTGCCGCAGGTAGGTGTGGGCGACGAGGACCTGCGGGCGGCCGGCCCGGCAGTGGGCCAGGGCCGCCGCCGCAGCCCGGTGCACCGCGGCCACGTCGTTGCCGTCGACCTCGTCGCAGTCCAGCCCCAGGCCGCGGGCGATCTCACCGGGGGTACGGTGCCGCACCAGGTCGCTCGGGGTGTGGTCCTGCCAGCCGTTCTCCTCGCAGACCAGCAGCAGCGGTAACCCGAGCACGGCGGCGACGGTGAGCGTCTCGTAGGCGGCGCCGGCGCCGAACGCGCCGTCACCGCAGAACGCGACGACCGCCCGGCCGCTGCCGGCGGTCTTCTCCGCCAGCGCTGCTCCGGCCGCGATCGGCAGCTGCGCGGCCACAATGGAGCTGGCACCGAGCAGGTAGCGGGACCGGTCGGCGATGTGCATCGAGCCGGCCTTGCCGCCGCAGACCCCGCCGACCCGGCCGAGGATCTCCCGGGCCAGCCCGGCGGCCGCCACCCCGGCGGCCAACGCGTGCCCGTGGCACCGGTAGAAGCTCACCACCCACTCGTCGGGCTGCCGGGCGGCCAGCACCCCGACCGCGACAGCCTCCTGCCCGGTGTACGGGTGGACCGATCCGGGTACCTGGCCGGCGGCGGCGCACCGCAGAACGTGCTCCTCGAAGACCCTGATCCGAACCATCTCGCGGTACGCGTCCGACAGGTCCATCGTCTGGGCGTTCCCCGTCCCTGCGCCGGCGGAGAACCATTCACCGGCCGCATCGGAAGCAATCATGATCACCTGCTGAATGTCGCCAATTATAGGTGGCTGATCGACGCTGGTCGCAATACTGGAATTGGTCGGGGTCCGGTCAGGATGTGGTCAGGTTGTGGGTGGCCACCCGCCGGGAAACGACGGTGACGGTGCCCAGAAAAGCTACGGCAGCGAAGCAGATCAGGGTGGGCAGCACCCCCCAGAGTTGCGCCGCGACACCAGCGAGCAGCGATCCGACCGGCACCGCCAGCACCGCGAGCGCCCGGCTCAACGCGAGCACCCGGCCCAGCAGCGGGCCGGGGACCACGGACTGCTGCAGCGACACCGAGGCGATCAGCCAGACCGTGGCGCAGAACCCGAAGATCATCTCGTAGACGATCAGGGTCAGCACCGACGGCGTGACGGCGGCCAGCGGGATCAGCATCAGAGCGGCCCCGGCGAGCGGGGCGAACACCGGGACCACCCGGGGATGGCCGAGCCGGGCGATCACCCGTCGCGCGGTGGCCACGCCGACGACGGCGGCGACGCTGTTCACCGCGAAGGTCAACCCGAGCACCCACGGCGACAGGTCGAGGACCCGGTAGGCGTACAGCACGTAGAGACCGCCGATCGCGGACCCGCCGAGGTTCAGCGCGGCGGCGGTGACCGCGATCCGGACCAACTCCGGACGGCCGCGTAGCGCCGCCACCCCGTCGCGCAACGCCCGTAGTGGATGTTCCGGCACCGGCGGCACCCCGCCCGGCCGGGGCCGCAGCGCGGCGAAACCGGCGGCGGCCAGCGCCTGCGCCGCAGCGTTCGCCGACATCGCCAGCGCCCCGCCGAGGGTCTGCACCAGCCAGCCGGCCAGCGCCGGCCCGGCAATCTGGCCGGCCGACTGGGCACCGGCCAGCGCGGCGTTCGCCGGCACCAGCCGGCCCGGTTCGACCAGTTGCGGCACGGTGGCCTGCAGGCCGATGGTGACCAGCCCGCCGAGGATGCCGGACAGGCCGGCTACGGCGTACAGCAGCGGCAGCGAGAGCACTCCGGCCAGCGCGGCGACCGGTACGGCCAGCACCACGGCGGCGGTTCCGGCGCTGGCGGCCATGAGCAGCCGGCGCCGGTCGACGACCCGGTCGACGACCACCCCGAGCAGCGGTGCGGCGAGCGCCTGGGCGCCGTACTCGAGGGCGAACAGGGTGGCCGCCGCCACCGGCGAGGCGTGCAGCGCCACCACGGCGACGGTCGGCAGGGCCAGCGCGGCGACGTGGGTGCCGACGACGCTGGCGGCCTGAGCGGCGACGGCCGGGCGCAGCGGTCGATCCACCGCGATCGACGTGGCGAGACGGCCGGGCATGGGCACCACTCCTCGGCTCGGTCGGTCGAGTCACCTTCCCACAGCCGCGGTCGACATCGGAAGTAACGGTGATCGAGGTAAATACCTTTCGCCCGTTTCGCTGGTCGCGGACCGACCACCGGCCGGCCCGGTAATGCTTGCCGTTCCGACGCGACGTCATTTATGCTCATCACATCGTGCGCCGCAGACGGCGCGCATCCTCGCCGACGCACACGAATCAGCGCACCGAGAATCTCCTGCTTGTCGTAATCCCGTGACCGACGCTGGGCGGCAAGCCTGCCGGGGAGTTGCCAATGGCACTCATCGATGCCGATGATCTTGATTGCAACGAGTTGGCGTACCGCGTCTTCGGCGTGACCCGCGACAAGACGCCGTGGCGCGCCGCGGACATCATCGCCGACGGGCCAACGGACCCCGGCTGGGAGCGGGCCGAGCTGGCCTGGCGGATGTCCTCGCGCGGCTACTACGCCGAGCAGGCCGGGCTGGTCGCCGCCGCGACGCTGGCCGCGCAGACCGAGGACGCGCCGCTGCGGTTCAGCCTGGCCCTGGCCACCGCCGACGAGGCCCGACACGCGGACGCCTTCTACCAGTACGCGAAGCTGGTCGGCGGCGGTGAGCCGGAGCCGGAGGCGCCCGAGCTGATGGAGCCGCTGGACACGGCGCTGACCCGGCTGCCGTACATGGGCCGGGCGCTGGTGCACACCATGCTGGAGGGGTTCGCCGCCGACGAGTTCATCCTGCTGCGCGAGGTGTTCGCCGGTGACCCGCTCGGCCTGCTCTACCACCACGTACGCCGCGACGAGATTCAGCACGTCGCGATCGGCCTGAACTACCTGGCCCGCGAGTCCGCCACGGGCGAGGGGCGCGAGCTGTGGCGCGAGCACGGGTCTCAGTGGCATGAGATCGGCATGCGACTGACCTACCTGGACAAGATTTCGGTGTCCCTCGCCGAGCTGACCGGCCGCGAGCCCGACCGGCTGCGGCACTGGTTTCTCCGCCGGCACCGGGCCCGCCTGAGCGCCGGTGGAGTCGACATGGACGGAGGGAGGTGAAGATCTTGACCATCAAGAAGGTCACCATCAAGACGCCGGCTCACGGCACCTGCAAGTACCTGGTCCCGACTCGGAAGGCCGAGAAGTGACCGCGGCCGGCGAAGCGCGGGTAGGACCGCGTGGAGGGCCGAAGACGTGATCGGCCGGATGGGGCGGTCCCGCCCCATCCGGCGCACCTCGGCACAACGCGCTCACCAACTGGAGGCCCGGCCGATGTCCGTATGTCTGGTCGCCATGCCCTGGCAGGCCATCGAATCACCATCACTGCCGATCGGGTTGCTCAAGGCGGTGACCGTCGCCAGTGGGCGGCCTGCCCCGACGGCGTACCACGGGAGCCTGCGCTGGGCCGAGTTCCTGATGGAACGCAGCGCCGGCGAGCTGAGCCCGGCCGACTACACCGAGGTCGCCGAGGTGGGCCTGTTCGACGGCCTCGGTGACTGGGTCTTCGCCGGGGTGCTGCACGACGACCCCGAGTTCGGCGTGGAGACGCTGCGCCGCTACGCGGCCGAGTACGGCACCGGCATTGCCGGCCCGACCGCGATGCGCCAGTACGCCGCCGACTTCGTCGAGCTGGCCGCCGCCGAGATCCTCGCCACCGGTCCCCGGCTGGTCGGCTTCACCACCACGTTCATGCAGAACGTGCCGAGCCTCGCGGTCGCCCGGCGGATCCGCCAGCTCGACCCGGGCGTACGGATCGCGTTCGGGGGTGGCAACTGCGACGGCGCGATGGGGATCGCCCTGCACCGCAACTTCCCGTTCGTCGACTTCGTGGTACGCGGCGAAGGCGAGGTCGCGTTCCCGATGCTGCTAGACGCGCTCGACGCCGGCGACAACCTCGACGCTGGCGACAGCCTCGACGCCCGGCTCGCACGGATACCCGGACTGTCCTGGCGCCGGGCCGACGGCACAGCGCGGCACAACCCGCAGGGCTCGCTGCTGCCCCCGGCACGCATCCCGACCCCGGACTTCGACGACTGGTTCGACCAGCTCGCCGCATCGCCGGTCGGCGAGTACATCGAGCCCAAGCTGGTCCTGGAGGGCGCCCGGGGCTGCTGGTGGGGCGAAAAGCACCACTGCACCTTCTGCGGGCTCAACGGCACCGCGATGACGTTCCGGGCCAAGCCCGCCGAACGCATGATCGCCGAGATGACCGAGCTGGTCGGCCGGCACCAGACCCTCGACGTGATCATGGTGGACAACATCATCGACAACCACTACTACGCCGACTTCCTGCCCCGTGTCGCCGCGCTCGGCTGGGACCTGCGGCTGCACTACGAGGTCAAGTCCAACCTGCGGCCAACCGAAATCGACGCACTGCGCGCCGCCGGGGTCGCCCACGTACAGCCCGGCATCGAGTCGCTGGTCAGCCCGGTGCTCAAGCTGATGGACAAGGGCGTCTCCGGCGTCCACAACGTACGGACCCTGCGCGACTGCGAGTCCGCCGGGCTCACCGTGTCGTGGAACTGGCTGTACGGATTCCCCGGCGAACGCCGCGTCGACTACGACTCGGTGCTGCGTCAGCTCCCCCGGCTGATGCACCTGCAGCCGCCGGCCGGTTCGTCGCGAATCCTGCTCGAACGCTTCAGCCCGTACTTCGAGAACCCGGTGCTCGGCTTCCCGACCCGCCGGGCCGCCCGGCTCTACCAGCACGTCTACGACCTGCCCGAGAACGAGCTGGCCGACCTGGTCTACCTGTTCGACACCGAACCCGCCGGCCTGTCCGAGCAGGACGCCGAGCCGTTGAACGAGCTACTGAAACGCTGGACCGACGGCTATCCGGCCAGCGCGCTGCAGCTGCTCACCGGCCTGGACGCCGACGAGATCGTGATCGCCGACCGGCGGGTCGGCTGGCCGGACCGCGAACACCGCATCGCCGACCCCCGGCTGCGCCGCGCCTACGCCGAGCTGGAACATGGCCGGACCGTCGGGGCCCTGGCCGGGCGGCTCGCCGCCGCCGGGCTGCCGGTGGAGACCGACCAGCTGGGGCGGTGGCTGGCCGAACTCGACGACGCCGGGCTGGTCTTCGAGGAGAACGGCCGGTGGATCACCCTGGCGACCGCCGTCGAACCGGTCAAGGTGGCTTGAGATGGGTACGGCGACACTGCTCACCGACCGTACCGAACTGGCCACCTGGTCGCTGCGGACGGTGACCCTGCCGGAGCCGCTGGACTTCGGTGACTCCCCCGAGCAGGACCTGGCCCAGTTGCGGTTCCTGCGGGCGGTGACCAGCCACGCCGTCCGGCTGCGCTGGACGCTGCGCGGGCGGCCGTCGTTCCCGCTGGAAACCCACGTGCACCTGGTCGCGCCGTCGGCCGGCACCGACCAGGCCAGCCGGGCCTACGCCGGCGAATGGGGCCTGGCCTACCGATACGGCAGCTGCTACTACCGTCGCGGGCCGGCCATGGTGGTGGTCAAGGATGTCCGGCCCGGGGTCGAGGCAAGCCGGATGGTGATCACCGACGGTGCCGACGCGTTCCTGCGGCTGGCCGAGGCCCCGTCCGGGGTGCCGGCGCCGGGCGACGTCGACGCGGCGGCCGTCGCCGTCGAAGCCGGGTTGGCCTGCGCGGCCGGCGACGCGGTGCTGATCCTGCCCTACCGGATGCGGCACTGGCCGGTGCCGCACGTGGCGGTGTGAGGCGGTTCGACCGTGACCGCGTCCGCGCCGCACGAGCCGCAGCCGCACGAGCCGCAGCCGCCGCTGTACCCGTTCCGTGACTACGACGAGTTGGGGCTGGACCCACGGTTGGCCCGGCTGCGCACCGAGTGCCCGGTGTCCCGGATCCGGCTGCCGTACGGCGGCGACGCCTGGCTCGCCACCCGGTACGCCGACGTGACGACGGTGCTCGCCGACCCCAGGTTCAGCCGGGCCGCCGCCTGCGGCCCCGACGTGCCCCGGCAGACCGAGGCCCCACCGGTGGCCACCACCATCCTGGACCTGGACCGACCCGAGCACGGTCGACTGAGACGCATCGCCGCCAGCGCGTTCGCCCAGTGGCGCATCGAACAACTGCGCCCGTACGTCCGGCAGGTCGCCGCCGAACGGATCGACGCGCTGCTGGCCGGCCCGGTGCCGGGTGACCTGTACGCCACGGTTGCGCTGCCCGTGCCGCTAACCGTGCTGTGCCACGTGCTCGGCGTACCGCTGGCCGACCGCGACCGGTTCCGCGCCTGGACGCACGCGCTGCTGATGCCCGGGCCGATGCCGGCCGACGAGTTCCGGTCGGTTGCCGCCGCGCTGGAGGACTACCTGCGGGAGCTGATCGCTTACCGCCGCGAGTCGGCTACCGGCGACCTGCTGAGCATGCTGGTCCGGGCGACCGACGACGGCGACCGGATGACCGAGCAGGAGCTGGTGTCGTTCGGCGTGACCCTGCTCGCCGCCGGGTTCGAGACCACGGCCAGCCAACTGGCCAGTTCGGCGTACCTGCTGCTGCGCCGCCGGCAGGTGTGGGAGTTGCTGTGCCGGGAGCCGGAGCGGGTGCCGGCGGTGGTCGACGAGCTGCTCCGGTTCGTGCCGCTCAACGGCGGCAGCGGGCTGCCCCGGGTGGCGACCGAGGACGTCGAGCTGGGTGGGGTGACGGTCCGGGCCGGGGAGGCGATTTTCGCCTCGACCATCTCCGCCAACCGTGACGACGGGGTGTTCCCGGACGCGGACACCTTCGACCCGGACCGGCGTCCGACGGCCCGGCATGTCACATTCGGCTACGGCCCGCACCGCTGCCTCGGCGCCTGGCTGGCCACGATGGAAATCCAGGAGATGATCGGCGCGCTGGTCGCGGCGGTGCCGGGTCTGCGGCTGACCGACCCGGACGGGGTACGGTGGCGCGCCGGCACCATCGTGCGCGGCCCGCTCACGCTGCCGGTCGACTGGCCGACAGGCCGGCCGTCCACCGGTGCGGCCGGCGGGCCACCGCCGGCCTGGCCGGTGTCAGTGGCCGACCCTGAGCTGCCCGGCGAGGGTGCCGTGGATCCGGGCGCTGGGCTGGTTCAGCTCGATGATCTCGACGCTCTTGCCGCGGCTGGCGTACTTGGTGGTGATGGCGTCGAGCGCGGCCACCGACGAGGCGTCCCAGATGTGCGCGTGCGTCATGTCAATGATCACCCGGTCCGGGTCGCCGGCGTAGTCGAACTGGTAGACGAGGTCGTTGCTGGAGGCGAAGAAGAGTTCGCCGTGCACCGAGTAGATCCGGGTGGTGCCGTCGGGGTCGAGCACGCTGGTGACCTCCACCATGTGTGCGACCCGGCGGGCGAAGATCACCATGGCGGCCAGGACACCGATGATCACGCCGATCGCGAGGTTGTGGGTGATCAGCACCGCGGCGACGGTGGAAACCATCACCGCGAGTTCGCCCCACGGCATCCGCTTCAGGGTGGCAGGGGCGACGCTGTGCCAGTCGAACGTCGACACCGCGACGATGATCATTACGGCGACCAGTGCGGCCATCGGGATCCGGGCGACGACGTCGCCCAGGGAGACGACCAGGATCAGCAGGAAAACGCCGGACAGGAAGGTCGACAGCCGGGTCCGGGCACCCGCCGCCTTCACGTTGATCATGGTCTGGCCGATCATCGCGCAGCCACCCATGCCGCCGAAGAAGCCGGTGACGATATTGGCCACGCCCTGCCCCCACGACTCGCGGGTCTTGTTCGAGTGGGTGTCGGTGATGTCGTCGACCAGCTTCGCGGTCATCAGCGACTCCATCAATCCGACCAGAGCGATCCCGACCGCGTACGGGGTGATCAACTGCAGGGTCGCCCAGGTGTACGGGATCTGCGGCAGACCGAGCACCGGCAGACTGTTGGGCAGGGAGCCCTGGTCACCGACGGTCGGCACGGCGAAGCCGGCGACGACCGTGACGACGGTCAGCACGACGATCGCGACCAGCGGCGCGGGCACCGCCTTCGTCAGCCGGGGCAGTCCGACCATGATCACCAACGCGACGGCGACCATCGGGTAGACCAGCCACGGCACCCCGATCAGGTAGGGCACCTGCGCGGCGAAGATCAGGATCGCGAGGGCGTTGACAAACCCGACCATCACGCTGCGCGGGATGAACCGCATCAGCCGGGCAACGCCGAGCGCGGCGAGCAGCACCTGCAGCACCCCACCGAGGATCACCGCCGCCAGCAGGTAGCCGAGCCCGTGGTCGCGGGCCAACGGGGCGACGATCAACGCGATCGCGCCGGTCGCCGCGGAGATCATCGCCGGCCGGCCACCGCAGATCGCGATCGTCACCGCCATGGTGAACGACGCGAACAGCCCGACCCGTGGGTCGACCCCGGCGAGGATGGAGAACGAGATCGCCTCCGGGATCAACGCGAGCGCGACCACCAGGCCGGCGAGGACCTCGGTACGGAACACCTTCGGCGACAACCACGACGGGCGGGACAGACGCGGCCGAAACGCCGCAGGGGAGAACGCAGACATACAGCCTTTTCCGATCAGGGCGCGCGACAGCGCGCGGGGTCTCGTGACGGGACTCGCGGACCAGCACCGATCCCGGTGGTCGTGGCGGCACGATCCGTCACGATCACGATGACCCGAGAAGATGACCTGGTTGTTTCCTGGCGTCGTCGCCTCGGAAACCATCCCCCGCCGCGCTGGTCGAACAGCACGGGCGGCAGGGGTGAATCTACCGTCGCGGAAGGGTAGGGACGGCGTGGAGTGGCAATCGTCACCATTGGCGGATGGTGAGGCAGCGGGCGGGCGGGTGGAGCAGCGGCAGCGGAGGGGGCGCCGGCTCCACCCCGCCAACACTGGGGCCCCGCCGGTCGCCGAGCAGCACTCGTACTCTACCCTGACGTCAGGGTATTCTGTCCGGACAGGCGTTTTGCGCCGGCACCACGACCCGCCCTGGCGAGCAGGACGTTGGAGTCGTTCCACGGCAACCTGATCCGGAGATTGCTTTGACAGACGCGCAGCCACGAGACGAAGAACAAGAGCGCCGACATCTGGCCGAGACGGTACGGCTGCTGACGACGGAGCTCGAGCGTTTCACCACCACCATCGGCAGTTCCGCCAGCGCCATCCAGGCGCACAAGGAGCAGATGTGGGCGAACTGGCGCGACATGGACGGTGCGGAAAAGGCCAACGTCCGCGTCGAAGTGAACACGTCGGTCGCCTTGGCTGACCATGCCGTGACAGCGCGGAAGCGGATTCAGCGCCTTCTGGCGACTCCCTACTTTGGGCGCGTCGACTTCCACGCGCGAGGCGAGGCGGACACCAGCGCCCACTATATCGGGGTGCACAATCTGACGGACCCGCGAACGCAGCAGATAGTAGTACACGACTGGCGCGCCCCCGTGTCCAGCCTCTACTACGACTTCGAATCAGGGGACGCGCACTTCGAGGCCCCGCAAGGGACCATCCACGGCGAGATCACCGGCAAGCGCCAGTACAAGATCCAGGATGGGCACCTGGAATACATGTTCGAAAGCACGCTGAACATCGGCGATGACGTCCTGCAGCGAGAGCTCAGTCAATCCGCCGACGACAAGATGAAGAACATCGTCGCCACCATCCAGCGCGAGCAGAACGCGGTGATCCGTAACGAGACCGCTCAGGTGCTCATCCTGCAGGGCGTGGCCGGCTCCGGTAAGACGTCGATCGCCCTGCACAGGGTGGCGTTTTTGCTCTACCGCTTCAAAGACACCCTCTCGTCAGACAACGTGATGATCCTCTCTCCCAACAAAGTGTTCGGCGACTACATCGCCAACGTCCTCCCCGAGTTGGGAGAGGAGCAGATAGCTGAGATCGACTTCGGAACGATTGCAGACAAGTTTCTCACCAAGATCACCAACTATGAGACCTTCAGCGAACAGGTTGCCAGCCTACTCGATCATGCCGACGAAGCGGCAGCCGAGCGCATCCGGTACAAGGCGACAACGGAGTTCGTCGCCGACCTGAGAGCATGGATCGACTCACGTGCCGACGAAGACTTCACGGCTCGCGAGATCGAGCAGAAGAACCAACGACTCTCAGCGAGGTGGGTTGCAGCCACCTTCACAGATGCACCGACACTTCCGATCTTCACGCGGCTCGACCTGCTAACCAACAGCGCTGTCCACCTGTTCAAGCAGCGGGTACTGGACAGCGGCGGCAAGTGGACGGCCGCCGACACGGCCAGCATCCGCAGGCAGGTCCGCGCCATGTTCCCACACAAAGACGCACTCGCGTTGTACAAGGCGTTTTACTCCGACCCAGCCCGCCGCGACCTGTTCAAGCCGCTCGGCCGGAAGAAGATTGAGTATGCCGATGTCTTTCCCCTGATCTACACCATGATCAGGACAGCTCGCCAGGAGAATTACGGCAGAATCTTGCATCTCGTGGTTGACGAGATGCAGGACTACACACCAATCCAGTACGCCGTCATCCGCGAACTGTTCTCCTGTAAAATGACGATTCTGGGAGACTCCAACCAGTCGGTGAATCCGTTCAGTTCGTCCACGCCCGCGACGATCCACAGCATCTTCCCGGAGGCCGACTGTCTCGAGTTGCGCAAGAGCTACCGGTCGACAATCGAGATCACGGATTTTGCCCAGCACATCTCCAGGAACAGCAAGACCATACCTATCGAGCGCCACGGGCGTCCGCCCCAGATCATCAACTGCGCAGACCCGAAGGACCAGGAGTCACGGGTCCTGGCTCTCGTCGAGGAACACCAGCGCACCACGCATCGGTCCCTGGGCATCATCTGCAAGACCGCCGCTCAGGCTGAAGAACTTCATCGCGCGCTGTCGGCGGCCGGCGTAGAACTGACTTTTCTTGACTACGACAGTACAGAGTTCGTTGGCGGCATAATCGTCACCACAGCACACATGTCGAAAGGACTGGAGTTCGATTCAGTCATCGTCCCTAACGTGAGCGACGCGAACTACTCCAACGACATGGACAGAAGCATGCTCTACATCGCGTGTACCAGGGCGATGCACGAGCTCCACCTGACTCACCACGGGCCCGTCTCACGCTTCCTGCGATTCTCCGATGCGCGCCCGGGCACCGGCACCAACGACGCCGACGCCGCGGGGATCCGCGACCGCGAAATCGGCGTCCAGGTGGGCTGACGGTACTCGGCTCGCTATCTGGCACGCCGCCGCTGCCCGGCACGCGGGTGGTCAGCCGCCGTCGACCGGGCCGGCCTGGGTGACCGCTGCCAGGGTACTCGCCACATGCCACAGCCGCCGGGTGTCCGCCACCCGCAGCCCCCACAGCACCGGCAGGCCCTGCTCCCCGCACCGGGCACCGCACACCGCAGCCGCCATGGCCGCAATCGTGTCGGTGTCCCCGCCGATACAGATGGCCGATCGGACGACGTCGTGCGGCCGCTGCGAGCCGGCCAGGAACACGGCCAGCGCCGCCGGCACGGATTCGACAGCGGCGACTCCGTTGCCGACCGCCTCGGCGATCTCCGCCGGGGTCGCCTGCCGCCGGGCCAGTGCCCGCACGATGGACAACGCGGCCCGGAACTGCGGCGTCTGTACCTGCGCGGCGACCGCCGCGATGAACAGGTCGGTGTCGACCGGCGTGTCCTGGCGCGATCTGGCCGCGACCGCGACCGCCACCGCCTGTGCGACGGCACCGTCCTGAGCCAGCGGATGAGCATGGGTGATCTCGGCGGAGCGCCGGGCGCGGCGCGCCACCTCGGCCAGCGACAGACCCGGCAACAGCCCGACCGGGGCGACCCGCATCGCGGCACCGTTACCGTAGGAGCCCGCACCGCCGAAGGCCCCCCGTGACGTCACCGCCCAGGATTCACCGGCGACGATACGGGCGAACTGTTCGGCCACCCCGGTGCCGTACCCGAGGTCGGGGCGGGCGGACCACTCGGCCGCGAACGCCGCGGCCAGCTGGTCCTGGTCGACGTCCCCACCTCGGCGCACCAGGTGCTCTGCCAGGGCCAGGGTCAACGCGGTGTCGTCGGTCCATCGCAGCTGGGGCGGTGTCGCCAGCAGGTGATCCACCGCAGCCACGTCCACTGCGGCCACGCCCTCGAACGGAGCGCCCAGTCCGTCGGCACAGGCAGCGAGCAGGATCGCACCTCGGACCCGCAGCGACCATGGGTCGGGCCCGCTGACAGGCAGGTCCGGTGCGCTGGCCGGCGTCGCTGGCGACACCGGCTCATCCTCCCTGAACGCCACCTCGACATCCTACCCTCACGCAAAGGTAGAGTCGCGCCCGTCCTACCGGCACCGTCGATTCCAGCCGCACCATCGACCCTGTTAGCCGCGCCACTGGGCACCACCCCGAAGGCTTCCCGCACGTTAGGTTCGGGAAGGTGACCGCAGGGCCCGACCGCTGACCGCCCGGCGCCGCAGTCGGCATCGGAGCCGCACTCCGATACCCTGCGGTGTTCCCGACCGAGGAATGAACCGTGACCAGCAACTGCGCGCCCTCTCCAGCGGAGTCGACCGCCGCGCCGCCGGTGCGCTTCCACGGCTGGCGCATCGTCGGGTACGCCAGCGTCGCGCTCGCGATGACCGCCCCCGGCCAGACCCTCGCCGTGTCGGCGTTCATCGACCCGATGATCGCCGACCTGGGAATGACCCGGTCCGCCGTTTCCACGGCCTACCTGATCGGCACCCTCGCCGGTGCCGCCGCGCTGCCCGGCATCGGCATCCTGATCGACCGCTACGGTGTCCGCCGCTGCATGACGGTCATCGGCGCGGTGTTCGGCACCGTACTCGTCGCCCTTTCGCTCGTCACCGAGATCGTCGGCCTGACCGCCGGATTCGTCGGTATCCGCCTCGCCGGACAGGGTGCCCTGGGTCTGGCCGCCACCACCGTGACCGCGCACTGGTTCCTGCGCCGACGCGGCACCGCGCTCGCTGTCGTCTCCGCGGTCGGCACCACCGGCATCTCCCTGGCTCCGGTACTCCTTGAACGGCTCATCGCGATCCAGGGTTGGCGCACGGCATGGTTGGTCGAAGGGCTGGTGGTCTGGGCCATCGTCATCCCCATCGCGCTGCTCGGCATCCGCGACCGGCCCACCGACGTAGGCCAGTTCGTCGACGGCCAGCCGCCCGCCAAGGTCGGCGGGGACACCGGTCCGGTCGGCGTGACCCGGGCCGGGGCGCTGCGGACGCCGTACTTCTGGATCCTGGCCGGGGCGGTCGCCACCGCCGGCATGCTCACCACCGCCGTCGGATTCCACCAGATCAGTCTGCTCACCGAGCGAGGGCTGAGCGCCACCGCCGCGGCCGCGAACTTCCTGCCGCAGACCGTCGCCGGGCTCGCCGCCACCCTGCTGGTCGGTCCGCTCGTCGACGGTCGGCACCCGCGTGCCCTGCTCGCGGCCGCGATGGCCGGTCTCGGTACGGCGCTGGTCTGGGCGACGTTGGTCACGCCGGGCTGGTCGGCCATCGGCTTCGGCGTCGCGATCGGGGCCGCCTCCGCCGCAATCCGTACGGTGGAGACCGCGCTCACGCCCCGGCTGTTCGGCACCGCCCACCTGGGCGCCATCCGGGGTCTGCTGACCGCGATCACCGTCGGCTCCACCGCCTTCGGTCCGCTGCTGTTCGCCCTGGTCCACGACACCACCGGCGGCTACCAGGCCGCCCTGCTCGGTTGCGCCGTGCTACCGGTGGCGGTCGGGCTCGCCGCCCTGGCCACCCCGCTGCCCGCACCGCCTACCAACGCTCCCGAGGTCTGACCGCCAGGCGAAGCCAGGGCTCCGGAGCGGGTGAACCTGGCCGAGTTGATCATGCCAACGGCCTCGACAGCCATCCACGTTCATCTATAGTTATCGATGTGTTCACGCGCGCGTCCCGTCCCATCCATCCGAGTCAGGACAGACCGATGAAACGCATCCCCCTGAGAGCCATCGTCCCCGCCGGGCTCGCGATCGCACTGGTCACCGGCCCGCTACCGGCACCGGCCGCCGCGCAGGCGACCGTCCCGATCACGCTGACCGGTGCCAGTGCCACCAGTCCGAGTCCCGACGTCACGATCGCCGGGCGGGCCGTCACGATCACCGCACCGGGCACCTATCAGGTCACCGGCACCCTCAACGACGGCTACCTCAACGTCGACGCCTCGGGCACCGTCAACCTGATCCTCGACGGCGCCGCCATCACCAACTCCAGCAACGCGCCGCTGCAGGTCACCGACGCCGACCAGGTCGTGATCACGCTCGCCGCCGGCACCACCAGCCGGCTCACCGACGCGACCAACTACGTCTACCCCGACCCGGACACCGACGAGCCGAACGCAGCCCTGTTCAGCCGCGCCGACCTGCGGATCACCGGCACCGGGGCACTGACCGTACGCGGCAACGCCTACGACGGCATCACCAGCAAGGACGGCCTGGTCATCGAGTCGGGCACGATCACGGTGAACGCAGTCGACGACGGCATCCGGGGAAAGGACTTCCTCGACATCACCGGCGGGAACATCGACGTCACCGCTGGCGGTGACGGCATCAGGTCCGACGACACCGAGGCGGACCGGGGCCGGCTCACCATCACCAACGGCACCGTACGGGTGAACGCCGGTGACGACGCCATCAAGGGCGAGAACACCGTCGACATCTCCGGCGGCACCGTCACCGTCACCAACTCCTACGAGGCGATCGAGAGCCGGCAGGTGACCATCTCCGGCGGCACGGTCGACGTCACCGCCCGCGACGACGCGATCAACGCCGTCGAGGACGGGTACGGCGACTTCGAGGTGGCGCCGAACGCGTTCGTCCGGATCACCGGTGGGACCACCCTGGTCGACTCCAGCATCGACGGTATCGACTCCAACGGCACGGTGACCTTCGCCGGCGGCACGGTCGTGGTCAGCGGTCCGAGCAGCGGCAGCCCTGGCGAGGGCGCGATCGACTCGAACGGCGCGGTCCACTTCACCGGCGGCACGATGCTCGGGGCAGGGTCGACCGCGCTGGCGGTGCTGAGCCTGCCGCCGACCTCCGGTCAGGGCTGGGCCGCTCCTCAACTGTCCAGCAGCCAGCCGGCCGGCACCCTGCTGCATCTGGTCTCCGGTGGCCAGGTGCTCGCCTCCTATCGCGCCGCCAAGGCGTTCCGCGAGGTGGTCTTCTCCTCCAACCGGATCCAGAACGGGCAGAACTACGACGTCTACCTCGGCGGTAGCCTGTCCGGCCCGACGACCGGCGGCATGGCCACCACCGGCGGCAGCATCGCGGGCGCCAACCGGCTGATGACCGTCACCGCCGGGCAGTACCGCGGCGGTCTGGTCGGCTGGCCGCCCGGCCCTGGCTGGCCCCCGCCGCCGAACCCGACCACTCCGCCACCGAACCCGACCACCCCACCGCCGAACCCGACCACCCCGCCACCGAACCCGACCACCCCGCCACCGAGCGCTAGCGGCTGCACGGCGACCTACTCCGTGGTGGGCCAGTGGCAGGGCGGCTTCCAGGGCGACGTACGGGTCACCGCAGGCTCGTCCGCGATCAGCGGTTGGCGGGTGACCTGGACCTTCGCCAACGGTCAGACGATCAGCCAGTCCTGGAACGCGACCATCAACGCCAGTGGCTCGGCGGTGACGGCGACCAACGTCTCCTTCAACGGCTCGCTCGGTGCCGGGGCCAGCACCACCTTCGGATTCATCGGCACCTGGAACGGCAACAACACCGCCCCGGCCCTGACCTGCACCGCGACCTGACCTACGACAGACGACCTGGTCGGCACAGCGACCTGATCGGACAGCGTCCGGTCGCCATCCGATCGGCGTCCGATCAGTGGGGCCCGGCACCACGCCGGGTGCCGGGCCCCAGCACACCGACAAGCGGATTGATTCTCCTTTGGAGATAAGCCAGGATCGATCAATGGACCAGACCCGTGAAGACGACGTGGCGGTACGGCAGTTCTACGAGACCTACGGCTGGCAGCGCGGATCATCCGGGCAGTTCCGGGACGCG
This sequence comes from Micromonospora sp. LOL_021, assembly GCF_048060215.1. Classification (NCBI taxonomy): domain Bacteria; kingdom Bacillati; phylum Actinomycetota; class Actinomycetes; order Micromonosporales; family Micromonosporaceae; genus Micromonospora; species Micromonospora sp. LOL_021. The sequence continues at coordinate 66,437 of NZ_JBHMIN010000006.1, forward strand.
GAAGCCTTCGTCGACCTGCGACCGGTGATGGACGGCTACCATCGGCGCCGTGACCAGCGGGTCGCCCGACTGCTGGCGGGCGAGGGGCCACTGTTGGACCTCGGGTGCGGTGGGGCGCCGGTGCCGGTTGCGGCCGACGGCGGCCTACGGGTCAATCTCGATTTCGCGGCAGCGGCGTTACGCGGCGCACGGCAGACCCTCGGCGACGCCGCCAGCTACCTGCAGGCCGACATCTGCCAGCTGCCCTTTCCGGCGGCCACTTTCGGCCGGGTGCTGTGCGCCCACGTGCTTTACCACCTCACACCGGAACGACAAACGCTGGCGCTCACGGAGATCTGCCGGGTCCTGCGGCCGGGCGGCGTCGCCGTGCTCGTGTACATCCAGACGTTCGCGCGGCTGCAGAAGCTGGCCCGCCGGCTCCGGCTGGACTCCCGTCCGGTAGCGGACCTCCCGCCGTTGCCGTACCACCCGGTCGACCATCGCCGGCTGCAGGTCGGGCTGCGCGATCGGGCGCGAATCGAGGTTCGAAGCTGGTCCATTCTCGCGCCGGAGATCACCCGTACGGTGGTGCCCGGCGGGCGGGCCGGCCGGGCGATGGTGGCCGGAGTCGCGGCGGTCGAGGACCGGCTGCCCCGCTGGAGCGCACGACTCGCCCGCTACCCGATGCTGGTCGTCCGCAAGAGCCGCAGCCACGACGACCCGCCTACTCATGGCAATCGGCCGGCAACGCCACTCCGGCCGGAGGGCGGGCAGGCACTATAGTCGACCCCAGTCGCTGGCGTCACTCGTGGCAGCCCAAGGGAGATCAGACCGATGACCGGTTCCCGCATCCTCTCCGTTGGGCACTACCAGCCCAGCCGGATCCTCACCAACGACGATCTATCCAAGATGGTCGACACCAGCGACGAGTGGATCCAGTCGCGGGTCGGGATCCAGACCCGGCACATCGCCGAATCCGACGAGACCGTCGACGAGATGGCGGCGCACGCCGCCCGCAAGGCCCTCGCCCAGAGCGGCCTGTCCCCCGCGGACATCGACTACGTCTCGGTCGCCACCTGCACCGCCATCGACCGGTCGCCGAACATGGCCGCCCGGGTCGCCGCCCGCCTCGGGCTCGGCCACCCGGCGGTCATCGACGTCAACGTCGCCTGCACCGGATTCACCTACGCGCTGGCCACCACCGACCACGCGGTACGCGCCGGCGCCGCGCGTAACGCCATCGTGGTCGGCGTGGAGAAGCTGTCCGACTTCGCCGACTGGTCCGACCGTACGACGTGTGTGCTGGTCGGTGACGGCGCGGGAGCCGTGGTGCTGACCGCCGCCGACCAGCCCGGAATCGGTCCGGTCGTCTGGGGCTCGGTCCCGGAGATGTCCGACGCGGTACGCATCGAGGGTCGTGCCGGCAACTTCCAGCAGGCCGGCCAGGCGGTCTACCGGTGGGCGACCACGGTGCTACCGACCATCGCCCGGCAGGTCTGCGAACGGGCCGGGGTCGCCCCGGCAGACCTCGCCGCGATCGTGCCGCACCAGGCGAACCTGCGCATCATCAGATCCCTCGCCGAACGGATCGGCGCACCGGACGCGATCGTGGCCGAGGATGTCGTCGAGTCCGGCAACACCTCCGCCGGCAGCATTCCGATCGCCCTGTCGAAGCTGGTGATGCGCGGCGACATACCGTCCGGCGCGCCGATCCTGCTGTTCGGCTTCGGCGGCGGCCTGTCCTACGGAGGCCAGGTCGTCCGCTGCCCGTGACAGCCGACTACCGCGCCTGACGCCGTCGGTCAGCACGTACTGGACAAACTATCTACTGCCCTGACGGCGGGACCGGACCAGCCGGAGCAGTCCGGCACCGACCAGCAGCACCACCAGGATCGCTGCCAGGACGGCAGCCCCGGCCTGGTCCAGCGTGGCGGCCAGCCACCGCTGGACCAGGCCGGCGCCGTCGATCAGCGGGTCCCCGCCCGGCCCGCCACGCAGCAGCCGGATCTCGTACCAGCCGTACCAGGCGACGTAGCCGCCGGCAGCCACCAGCAGCGCGCCGCCGAGGCGGGAGAGCAGCGGGGCCGCGCGGCGTACCCGGCGCAACAGCCCGTCGCGGGCCAGCGCGACGGTGACGGCCGCCACCGCGACGGTCAGCCCCATCCCGGCGGCGTACGCCACGAACAGGGCCACCCCGGACGCCACCGAGCCGGCGCGGAAGCTGGCCGCCACGATCGCCAGGAACGGGGCGATCGTGCAGGACAGCGAGGCGGCGGCGTAGGCCATCCCGAAGACGACCATGGACAGTACGGACCGGCTGGTGGCCGGGGCGCGGGACGGCACCATGCCGATGCCGGGCAGTTGCCGACCGGCCAGCAGCACCCCACCGAGCCCGATGAGCAGCAGCCCGATGCCGATGGTCAGCCACGGCAGGTGGCGCTGCACCGCTCCGGCTGCCGGCGCCACGACCAGGCCGAACACCCCGAAGACGACGACGAATCCGGCGGTCATCGCCGCCGTCGTGGTCAGTGCCCTACCGACGGCGGCACCTCGGCCGGTGCCGGCCGCGTCGCCACCACTGACCAGAAAGGACAGGTACGCGGGCAGTAACGCGAACCCGCATGGGTTGACTGCGGCGAGGGTGCCTGCCGCCAGGGCGAGGGCGAGGGGTGCGTCGGTCATCGGATCGCCTGCGGTCGGTGGCCGGGCCGGCTATCCGGCCAGCAGCCGGTCGAGGGTGCCGGGCAGCGAGTCGACGTCGACATGTCCCTTGTCGACGACTTCGCCGTCGGCGTCGAGGACGACGAAGGTGCTCTGTGCGGTAATTTCGAAGTGCCGCCACACCGCGCCCTGCTCGTCGGCCAGTTGCGGGAAGCCGGAGAGCTTGGCCAGCTCGACGAAGTCGTGCATGGCCGGCACCCCGTCGAGCCCGGCCACGCCGACCACGCTGGCGGTGTCGGCGTAGTCGGCGGCCAGTGAGTTGACTTGGGCGGCCTGACCGAGGCAGGTGGGACACCACGGCGCCCAGAACCACAGCACCGCCGGTTTTCCGGCCAGGCTGCGCCCGTCGAAGGTGTCGCCGGCCAGGGTGTCGGCGGTGAAGGCATGGCTGGCGCTGGCGCCGCCGCTGTCGGAATCTGTGCCGCTGTCGGTGTCTGCACCGGTTTCGGGGGCGGTGTCCCCGGCTGGCGCGCTGACACCGGTCCCGTCCCCGCCGGACGGCGACGTGCCCTCCCCGTCGGCCGGAGCGCCGCAGCCGGCCAACGCCACCGAGCCGGCGACGACGAGGCTGATGATCATCGACCGCACCCGCATAATGTCCGCTCCGTCCCGACATCCGACGTCCGACGATGTTCCGGTAACCGTACCCGTTCGCCGGCTCGTTTCTCGCAGATACCCCCTGGGGGTTGCTAGCCTACGGAGATGACCAGCCAGACCACCCGCGGCTACACCGCGTCCAAGGACCAGCTCCAGGCCCGGCTGCGCCGCATCGAGGGACAGGTACGCGGTATCGAGCGGATGGTCGACGACGATCGGTACTGCATCGACGTGCTGACCCAGATCTCCGCCATCCAGGCGGCCCTGGACAAGGTCGCCCTCGGCCTACTGGACGGGCACGCCCGGCACTGCATGCAGGAGGGATCCGCCGAGGGCCGCGCGGACGAGATGGCCGCCGAGATGATGGCGGCGATCGGTCGGCTGATGAAGCGCGGTTGACCTCGTCACATCCGCTCAACGACACCGGACGGCTTGCGAATTACCCCCTAGGGGTATGGTAGGTCCCGCCAGCACAGCGGACGAGGATCCCGCCAGCACCGCGGGCGAGGAGGACGGCATGAGCAGCACCGGGGCGGGCCGGCCCACGACGGCGACCCGGATCGAACTGAGCATCGGTGGGATGACCTGCTCGTCCTGCGCGGCGCGGATCGAGAAGAAGCTCAACCGGATCGACGGGGTAACCGCGACGGTGAACTTCGCCACCGAGAAGGCCAGCGTCACCGTCGAGGATCCGACCGTGACCGCCGACGAGCTGGTCGACGTCGTACGCCGTACCGGTTACACCGCCGAGCTGCCCGCTGCGCCGCCGACGGGTCGGGACGCCGACGGATCGGCGGGCACCGACCGGCCGGCCGTCTCCGACGACCTCGGTACGCTGCGTACCCGGCTCTGGGTCGCGCTGGTGCTCAGTGTGCCGGTGGTCGCCCTGGCGATGGTACCCGCCTGGCAGTTCACCTACTGGCAGTGGGTCAGTCTGGTGCTGGCCGTCCCGGTGGTGGTCTACGGCGGCCTGCCGTTCCACCGGGCCGCCTGGACGAATCTGCGGCACGGCGCGGCGACCATGGACACCCTGGTCTCGATGGGGACCCTCGCCGCTCTCGGCTGGTCGCTGTGGGCGCTGTTCTTCGGCACCGCCGGCACCCCCGGCATGACCCACCCGTTCAGCCTGTCCGTCGACCGGGGCATGGCCGCCGCCAACATCTACCTGGAGGTCGCCGCCGGGGTGACCGTGTTCATCCTGCTCGGCCGCTACTTCGAGAGCCGGGCCAAGCGCCGCGCCGGTGCGGCGCTGCGGGCCCTGCTCGAGCTGGGTGCCCGGGACGTCGCCGTACTGCGCGACGGCGCGGAGACCCGGATCCCGGTCGACCGGCTCGCGGTGGGTGACCGGTTCGTCGTCCGGCCCGGCGAGAAGATCGCCACCGACGGCGTGGTGACCGAGGGCACCTCGGCGGTCGACGCCAGCATGGTCACCGGCGAGTCGGTGCCGGTCGAGGTCGCCCCCGGCGACCCGGTGGTCGGCGCCACCGTCAACGCTGGCGGCCGGCTGGTGGTGACGGCCACCCGGGTCGGCGCCGAGACCCAGCTCGCCCAGATGGCCCGGCTGGTGGAGCAGGCGCAGGCCGGCAAGGCGGCGGCGCAACGGCTGGCCGACCGAATCTCCGGCGTCTTCGTACCGATCGTCATCGCGCTCGCTGTCGGCACCCTCGGCTACTGGCTCGCCACCGGGGGCGGGGCCACCATGGCGTTCACCGCAGCGGTCGCCGTACTGATCATCGCCTGCCCGTGCGCGCTCGGCCTGGCCACCCCGACGGCGCTGCTGGTCGGCACCGGACGCGGTGCCCAGCTCGGCGTGCTGATCAGAGGCCCGGAGGTGCTGGAGTCCACCCGTCGGGTGGACACCGTGCTGCTGGACAAGACCGGCACGGTCACCACCGGCGCCATGACGCTGGTCGACGTGCTGGTCGACGGCGCAGACCCGGACCCCGACGAACTGCTCCGGCTGGCCGGTGCGGTCGAGGCCGGCTCGGAACACCCGATCGGCCGGGCGATCGCCGGAGCCGCCGCCGAACGGGTCGGGCCGCTACCAGCGGTGACCGACTTCGCCGGCCGGCACGGACTGGGCGTACGCGGCACCGTCAGCGGGCGTACCGTGCTGGTCGGGCGGCCGGCGCTGCTGACCGACGGCGGCCTGACCGTGGACGCGGCGCTGGCAGCCAGGATGACCGCCGCCGAGGCCGCCGGCCGGACCGCGGTCATGGTCGGCTGGGACGGCCGGGCCCGGGGCGTGCTGGCCGTCGCCGACCGGGTCAAGTCGACCAGCCGGCCGGCGATCGACGCGCTGCGTCGGCTCGGACTCACCCCGGTCCTGCTCACCGGGGACAACGCCACCGTCGCCCGGGCGGTCGCCGCCGAGGTGGGGGTCGACGAGGTGATCGCCGGGGTGCTGCCCGCCGACAAGGTGGACGCGGTCAAGCGGCTGCAGGCCGGTGGTCGGGTGGTCGCGATGGTCGGTGACGGGGTGAACGACGCCGCCGCCCTGGCCCAGGCCGATCTCGGCCTGGCGATGGGGACCGGCACCGACGCGGCCATCGAGGCCGCCGATCTCACCCTGGTGCGGGGCGACCTCACCGCCGCCGTCGACGCCGTCCGGCTGGCCCGCCGCACCCTACGGACGATCCAGGGCAACCTGTTCTGGGCGTTCGCCTACAACGTCGCGGCGCTGCCGTTGGCGGCGGCGGGCCTGCTCAACCCGATGATCGCGGGTGCGGCGATGGCGATGTCGTCGGCGTTCGTGGTCGCCAACAGTCTGCGGCTGCGCCGGTTCCGGCCGGTCGCGGTCAGCCGCTGACCAGCTCGTAGCCGGCCTCCTCGACGGCGGCGGCCACCGCCTGGTCGCTGACCGGCTGATCGCTGGTGACGGTGACCCGGCCGGTGGCCAGGTCGACGTCCACCTCGGTGACCCCGGCGATCCCGCCGATCTCGGTGGACACCGAACCGACGCAGTGGCTGCAGGTCATCCCCTGCACTGTGTAGGTGCTGACCGCCATCGGTCTCTCCTTCGCGACTCGTTCCGATCCGACTCGACCGCCGAGCTTACCCCTACCGGGAATGCGTATGTTGGCGGATCCGGAACCGCCGTAGGCCGGCGACTGGCCAGCGCCCCATAGCCAAAGACCGATCCAGCGGGTAGAAACAGATCATTCCCCGACGGCACCTGTGGGTGTCGTCGGGCGATATTGAGAGAGCGCTCTCACACCGCTCTGACCGACCCCACCCCCACCCCACGCCGCGCCCGGGGCAGCTGCCACCGGCGTGACCGGAAGGAATCCGATGATCCGACGACACCCCGGCCAGTTCCGGCGGACCGCCGGCAGCCTCGCACTCGGCCTGGTCGTGACGACCGCGGCCGCCGGCCTGACCAGCGCCACCGCCACCGCCGGCCCACCGCACCGGCCGGACCGGACCGACCTCGGCCCACACGTCACGGTCTTCCACCCGGGCATGCCGGTCGACGAGATCCAGGCCCGGCTGGACGCCGCGTACACCCGGCAGGTCGACAACGAGATGGGCCGGCAGCGGTACGCGTTCCTCTTCCGACCCGGTAGTTACGGCACCGCAGAGCAGCCGCTGCACATCCGGGCCGGGTACTACACCGAGATCTCCGGCCTCGGCGCCAGCCCCACCGACGTGGTGATCACCGGCAAGATCGAGGCGTACAACCGCTGCCTGACCGACGGCGGCACCGGCAACTGCATCGCCCTGGTCAACTTCTGGCGGACGCTGTCCAACCTGTCGCTGCGCATCGACCCGACCGGGCAGGACGAGTGCCGGTCGACGGCGAACTTCTGGGCGGTGTCCCAGGCGGTCTCGATGCGCCGGGTGGACGTCAGCGGCGGCGGCCTGTCGTTGATGGACTACTGCACGGCCGGGCCGCAGTACGCCAGCGGCGGGTTCATCGCCGACTCCCGGCTGCCGGACGTCACCAACGGCTCCCAGCAGCAGTGGCTGACCCGCAACAGCGAGATCGGCAGCTGGTCGAACGGCGTGTGGAACCAGGTCTTCGCCGGCGTCGTCGGAGCACCGGACGACGCGGCGTTCCCCGACCCGCCGTACACCACCCTGGACACGACGCCGGTGCGGCGGGAGAAGCCGTACCTGTTCGTCGACCGGCGCGGGGCGTACCAGGTCCGAGTACCGGCCGTGCAGCGCGACAGCAGCGGCATCTCCTGGGGCGCCGGCCTGACACCGGGCCGTACGCTGTCGATCCGCGACTTCTTCGTCGCCACCCCGGCCGACCCGGTGCACGTGATCAACAGCCACCTCGCCCGGGGCCGCCACCTGCTGCTCACCCCCGGCGTCTACGACGTCGCCCGCAGCATCAAGGTCCGCCGACCGGACACGGTCGTGCTGGGCATCGGACACGCCACGCTGACCGCCCGCGACGGAGCCGTACCGCTCGAGGTCGCCGGCGTACCCGGCGTGGTGGTCGCCGGGGTGACGATCGACGCCGGCCAGACCGAGTCGCCGGTCCTGCTGCGGGTCGGCCGCGAACACGGCCGCAACCTGAGTACGCCGCGCAACCCGGTCACCCTGTCGGACGTGTACTTCCGGGTCGGCGGCCCGCACATCGGCCGGACCGACACCGCGTTGCAGATCAACAGCGACCACGTGCTGATCGACCACACCTGGGTGTGGCGGGCCGATCATGGAGTCGAAGGGTTCACCGAGGGCGTCAACGGTGACACCGACCGCTGGCACACCAACACCGGACGGTACGGCGTCGTGGTCAACGGTGACCACGTGGCCGCGACCGGGCTGTTCGTCGAGCACTTCCAGCGGTACAACACGGTCTGGAACGGCGATCACGGCACCACGGTCCTTTACCAGAACGAGCTGCCGTACGACCCGCCGAGCCAGGCCGACTGGATGAACGGCGACATCCCCGGCTGGGCCGGCTACAAGGTCGCCGACCACGTGCGGCACCACCAGCTGTACGGCGGCGGGGTGTACGTGTTCAACCAGAACGACCCGTCGATCCGCACCCGCAACGGCTTCGAGGTGCCGCACCGTCCCGGCGTACGGCTGCGGCACATCATGACCGTCAACCTCAGCGCGGGCGCCATCGACCACGTGGTCAACGGGATCGGTGAGGCAGCCGACACGACCCGGGTCGGCGCACCGGTCTACCTGGTCGAGTACCCGGTGCCGTAACGGGTACCCGTCCGGTCGAACGGCCACATCGAGTCGGACAGGTCATCGCGAGGAGGCACGATGTCGGGGAAACGACCAGGCAGCAAGGGGTACGACAACCAGCGCGCCCGGCTGCGCAAGGATCTGGAGAACTCGGGTACGGCGAACGACGCGGGTGCCGACGAACTCGCCAACGAGATCCTGCAGGAGCAGGCCGACCGCCAAGGCGTGCTGCGTACCGAACGGGGTCTCGGCCCGAAAGGGGAACGGTCCTAGGCCGCCGGCGGTGACCGGCGAGGGGACCGACTGGCGTCGCCGGCACCTGTGAGCCGAACGGCGGTCGACGCTGTCATTATTTCCCGGTGCGCACCGTGAGAGATCTCCTTGGTGCGCGACCGGGGAGGTTGACAGTTTTGACACAGGTCGCCGGCGAGCCGGCACGTCGGCGGGACCAGGCCGGGCAGCCGGGCCCGGCCGGGCAACTGGGCCGGTCTGCGCTGATCGCGCTCTGCGTCGCCGCCGCGTACGCGCTCGGCTCCGGCTGCGCCTGGCTGCTGTTCCACGCCTCGGCCGTCGGTGCCGTGTTCTTTCCGCCGGCCGGGGTGACCCTCGGGGCGCTGGTGCTGACCCGCCGCCGGCACTGGCCGTGGATCCTCGGTGCCGTCGGTCTCACCGAGTTCGGCATCAACCTGTGGCAAGGGCTCGGCCCGCTGACCGCACTCGGCTTCGCGCTGACCAACGTCGTCGAACCGCTGGTCGGTGCCGCTGGGCTGCGATGGCTGCGGCCAGGCCGGATCGACCTGACCCGGTACCGCGACGCGGCAGCGTTCCTGCTCTACCCGGTGGGCATCGGCCCGTTGGTCGGCGCGGTGATCGGGGCCACGACCAGCGCGGTCGGCACCGGCGGCGCCTGGTGGCCGGCGTTGGGCCGGTTCTGGGCCGGTGACGGGCTCGCGGTGCTCACCCTCGGTGCCGCCCTGGTCGGTCTCGACGCGGTCCGCAGCCGGGTCCGACCGTGGCAGCTGGTGCGGGGCGGTACGGCGTTGGCCGGCACCGCAGCGTTGACCGTCATCGGTTTCTGGCCCCGGGAGGTGCCGCTGTCCTACCTGCCGGTGCCGGTGCTGCTCGCGGTCGGCTTCCGGGGACGGGTGGCGACCATCGGGGCCGCCGGGTTCGTAATGGCGTTCGTCGCGAACCTGCTCAGCGCCGCCGGACACGGACCGTGGTCGGTGTTGGCCGGTCAGCCCCGGTTGGAGGCGGCATCGCTGCAGATCTACCTGGCGGTGGTGGTGCTCGGTGCCTGGGCGCTGGCGATCGCGGTGGCGGAGCGGGACCGGGCGCAAGCCGAGTCACGTCGTGAGGTGGCCGCCCGCCAGCGGTTGCAGGCGCTGCAGGACGTCACCGCCGGGCTGGCCACCGCCGCCACGTCCGACCAGGTGATCCGGGTGCTGGTCGACCGGGGCGTCGGCCTGGTCGCCGACCACGGCGCGGTGGCGCTCACCGATCAGGCCGGCAGCTCGATCCGCAGCTGGCCGACGGCGGCCCTCGCCGAACAGGTCGTCGGCGGCTTCGCCACGTTCCCGCTCGACGGGTCGGACCAGTTGCCGGTCGTGGATGTGATCCGGACCGGCCGGCCGGTCCAACTGCCGACCCTGGCGGCGCTGGACGCGCGTTACCCGGTACTCGCCGACGCTCATGCCCGGACCGGCACCCGCAGCCTGCTGGCGGTGCCGGTCAAGGTCGGCGACCGGTGCCTCGGTGCGCTGGCGTTCGCGTTCCGTCGGGACGACGCGATCACCCCGGAGGTGGTTTCGATCGCCCGTACCATCGCCGAACTCGCCGGTCAGGCCGTCGACCGGGCAGCGTTGTACGAATCCGAGCACGCCGCCGCGCACCAGTTGCAACGGGCGTTGCTGCCGCAGATCTCGCCCGACCTGCCGGGCGTCACGGCCGCCGTGTGCTACCGGCCGGCGGAGCACGGCCGCGACGTCGGCGGCGACTGGTACGACGTATTCGAACTGCCCGGCAACCGGGTGGGTATCGCGGTCGGGGATGTCGTCGGCCACGGGTTGTCGTCGGCGATCACGATGGGCCGGCTGCAGCAGTCGCTGCGCTCGGTGGCGCAGACCGGTGCGTCACCGGTCGAGGTGCTGGAGGCGCTGGACACCGCCTGCCAGACGATCGACGGGGCCGACTTCGCGACCGTCGGGTACGCCGAGTACAGCCCCACCGACCGGGTGCTCACCTACGCCTGCGCCGGTCATCTGCCGCCGCTGCTGGTGGCCGGCGGGGTCAGCCGCTACCTGACCGACGCCCGGTCGCTGCCGCTACGGCTGACCGCGCAGCCCCGGACCCAGGCCCAGATCGCGGTCCCCGACTCGGCGATGCTGGTCTGGTACTCCGACGGCCTGGTCGAGCGGCGCAACCAGGTGATCGACGCCGGGTTGGACCGGCTCGGCCGGGCCGCCGCCGGGTTGTCCGGCACCGAGCCGCAGGTCTGGTGTGACCGGCTGTTGGACGCGATGACCGACGGCCAGGTGATCACCGACGACACGGTGGTGGCCTGCGTCCATCTGGACGGGCTGCCGACCGGCACGGACGGCTCCCCGGTACTGCGGCTGACCCTGACCTCCCCTGCCGACCTGTCCGCCGCGCGCCGGGCGCTGCGGGACTGGTCCGCCGGCAACGACCTGACACCGGATCAGGTCGACGCGCTGCTGGCCACCTGCAACGAGGCCCTGATCAACTCGTTGGAGCACGCCTACCACGGGCGTCCGGACGGCCCGGTCGCGTTGCAGGTGATGCTGCTGGACCGGCAGCAGGTCCGGGTCGAGGTCACCGACCGGGGGCACTGGCGGGGCCACTCGCACGACGGGTCCGACCGGGGGCGTGGGCTCGATCTGATCAATCGGATGGCCCGCCGGCTGGTGCTCGATCTCTCCAATGCCGGCACCCGGGTGACCATCACCCTGCCCGGTCAGTAGTCGGTGCCGCCCCGTGGTCGACCACCGGGGCGGGTGGTCGACCACGGAGCGGTGGTCAGTTCCGGAGCGGTGGTCAGTTCCGGAGCGCCTGGCGGATCCAGTCGGCGATGTTGTCGACCCGCGACGTCGTCTCGACGTCGGAGTGCGGGCAGTCCGGGCCGAAACTCTCCACCGACACCAGCGCTGGACCGCGGCGACCCCGCTCGACGAAGTACGGGGCACCGGAGTCGTACGGGCAGGCACTGGTGTCCGGGTGCGGGTACCGGCCAGTCACGCCGATGGTCGAGTCGGCGACCTCGGTGACGGCGAACAGCCCGGTGCGCAGCACGGTCGACGGCACCGGGTCGACCGACGTATCGGCGCCGTATCCGGTGAGCCGAACGATGGCACCGACCCGCGGCGGCCGGTGGGCCAGGGAGATCGGCTTGATGCCGCGTACCGGCTGGTCCAGCTTTGCCAGCGCCAGGTCGTTGGTGGGCGACTGGCGTACCGCGATCACCGTGGCGACCTGACCGCCGTCGCCGGTGAGGTCCGCCCGGCCGACCGTCGCGGTGGTCAGGTCGGCGACCGGGCGTTCGACCCGTACGCCGTCGACGTCCCGGAAGCAGTGCCCGGCGGTGACCACCCACTGCGGGTGGATCAGGGCTCCGGAGCAGGCGCTGTTGCGGCGGCCGCCGTCGGCCGTCGGGATCCCGGTCATCGTCAACTTCACCGAGAACTGGTACTTGCCGTCAGGGACGACCTTGCCGTTGGCGACGGCACCGGCCGGCCCGGCCGTGGCCAGGCCGAGGCCGGCCGTCACGGCCAGCGCGAGCGCCGCCGTGGCCAGGCGGGAGGCGAGAGTACGGGACACAGTGGTTCCTTGTCGGATGGCCGCGCCGGACGACCGGGTCGCAGGCTGGGCGGCACCGGTGCCGGCGGGCAGCGGACGTTGGACTCTCGACGCTAGGTCGGCCCGCCGACCATAGGACATGGACATTTCCCTACATCTGTCCGTCACAACGCGACGGCGATACCGACTCACCGTTCGGTCGTGACGCAATGGTCCCCTCAGGTGCACGCGCGGTAGACATAGTCGGCCCGATTGCGGTGCGGTGAGACGTCGGGCACGGTCCGGCGGGCCGTGTCGACCACGAAGAGTTTGGTGTCGGTCGGGCCGGTCTCGTCGAGGAACGTGGTGCTGCCGTAGCTGACGTTGTAGTGCACGGACTCGGTCCGATTGCGCCACCCCCAATGGCCGAGGTCCTGCCATCCGCAGTCGCTGAGCCGACCCCGCGGATAGGTGTAGTTGGTGCCGTCGTAGAAGCAGAACCAGCCGCCGGGGCAGTCCGGTCCGGCAAGTAGCCCGACGTCGGCGATGCGGGCCACGCTGACGATGAACACCCCGCCGGAGTAGGCGATGTCGGTCCTATTGATCTGGACGCCGCCGGGGTGGGCCGTCAGGTAGGCGTCCACCCGGGACTGGACGTTGGCAGGGCTGGCGGCGGCGACGCCGGGCTGCAGTCCGGTGGCCAGCACGGCGACGGCCAGTACGGCGGACGTCAACCGCCGGCTCCGGCGAAGGCCCCGGTTTGGGCTCGGGTGAGAGCTCAGGTGACGGATCCGAATGCGTTGCGTCATGGCGGGCTCCAGTTGGTCCGTGGGGCGGTCCAGCAGTGGATTGGGGGCACCGACGATGCCGCCGTCACCCTCAGTGCTCAGTCAGGAACTTTGCGACACGACACCGTTGACGATAGCCAACCGACCAGCGAGATCACCATATCTGCGCCAGTAAATAAATGAGCTTCAGTCGCGTTTCTCCGACCCAGAGTGAGCTGCAACTTCCGGCCGGCAACCACCACCACGCAAAGCGCGACTTTCTCATGTTCCACATCCTGGAACAATTGACCATGATCAACAAAAATCATCGGGCACGATCTGGCACGCTGACGCCTCTTATATGACGGATGCCGGCACCGGCACCCCCGATTGCGACGACGTCACTGGAACGAGCACCGAGGAGCATTGTGGATGCAGAGGATGCGGCAGAGCTCGATGCATGGCTCGGGGAACAGGTGAGTCAGCATCATGCGCTGCTGTGGACGGTATTGTTTCAGCGCCTCGAGGACACCAGAGTCGCCGAAGATCTTCTGCAGGAGACATTCGTCAGGGCATGGCTGCACCGTCGGGACGGTCGCCAGATCCGGCATCCGAGGGTATGGCTCTACCGGGTGGCTCGGCGACTCGCCGAGAAACGTCTGGACGAGGGCCATCGCAGCCGGCAGACCTGGCGTACCACCGCGCTGACCCTGGTGGTCAGCAATGACCGCGACTCGGACGCCAGCGTACTGCGTCAGGACGTGGCCCGGCTCGGTCGACGGCTCAGCGCCAAGGACCGGGAGTGCCTGCTGCTGACCAGCTACGGCGTCAGCACGGCCGACATCGCCGCCATGTTGCGAATGAGCCCGGCGGCGGTACGGCGGTCGCTGCACCGGACCCGCCGCGCGTTGCACAAGCTCCGGGACGAGGTGCAGGGCCGGCGTACCCGCCGCACCCCGGCCGAACGAGGAAAGGACTGAGCATGGATCAGGAGCCGGCCGAGGACGAATTCCGCCGCGACGAGATGGTGCAGCTGGCCGTCCGGGCGCTGCTGCCCAGGCAGGGCCGGGTTCCGCCGCCACCGGAGATCGACGTCACGGACCTCATAGCCCTTGCACACCAGCGTCAGTCGGCGCAGGAATCGACCCGCTGGCGGTGGCGACCGCAGCCGTGGCGGCCCAGGCTGTGGCGGGTCGTGGTCCCTGCGGTCGTTCTGGTGATGCTGCTGATCGTCGGGATCGAGGTCGTCCGCCCGTACGGCGTGCCCGGTCCGACCGGATCGGACCCGGTCGGGTCGGACGCCACCGGCCCGGTCCTCGCCGACCCGAGGCAACCGTTGCCGCTGACCACCAGCCCGGGCACCGCCCCGGCCCGCCACCAGTTGGCGGCGATCGCCCAGCACGTCCACTCGCTGGACCGGCCGGCACCGGACCAACTCGTCACCATCGGTCGCTACACCTACGTCCATCTTCGGGCCTGGTGGCGCGACGATCCCGCGACCGGGCAGGATGGCGGAGCGTACGACCGGCGACTGTGGTGGGCCGCCGACCGGTCCGGGCAGGAGACCCGGGTCGACCCGGCGGAGCCGAACCGGACAGCCGAGGTGGTCGAGTACCCGCCCGGCGCGCTCGGTGTCGCCGTACCCGATCCCGCCGCCGACCGGACGGTGCTGGCCGGCCAGCTCGCCGAGGAGCAGCCGATGCACGAAGGCCCGCAGGCCGCGCTGCGGGCGGTGGTCGGCCTCTACCGATTCCACGACCTGTCCCCGGCCCAGCGGGCCGCCGCCCTGGCCGTCCTCGCCGACGCGGAGCTGGTCACCCACGGCCCAGTGCTGGACCGGGCCGGCCGATCCGGCGTCGCGGTCAGCGCGACCGGTGAGATGGACGGCCGACCGGTGCGGGACACCGCCGTCATCGACACCGCCACCGGTCGGCTGCTCACCTACGAGCGGGTGGCCCTACCCGCCGACGACCATGCAGCGGCCGGCACGGTCACCTACTACCTGGTGTTCCTGCGCTCCGGCCGGGTCGGTCGACTCGGCGCCGAACCGGCCGACTGACCCGTCACCGGGTACCCGCCCCGGACGGCCGGCATGAACCTTCGGCGGGCGGGTACCCGGTGACGATGCCCGACATCGCCAGCTACGGGCTGCTGAGTGACTGCCAGGGAGCGGCGTTGCTGTCCGCGGACGGCTCCGTCGACTGGTGGTGCCCGGCCCGGTTCGACGCGCCGAGCGTCTTCGCCCGGCTGCTCGACCCCGGCGCCGGGCACTGGTCCATCACCCCGGTCGACGGGCACCGCACCGCCCGCCGCTACCTGGCCGACACGATGGTGCTGCAGACCGACTTCCGGACCGCCGACGGCGAGCTGCGGCTCACCGACGCGCTGGCCCTCGGCCCCGGCGAACGCGGCCACCGCATCGGCGAGGGCTCGCCGCACGTGCTGCTGCGCCGGGTCGACGTCCTCTCCGGCACCGTGCAGGTCGACGTCGACCTGGTGGTGCGGCCCGAGTATGGCCGGGTCGTCCCGGTGGTGACCGGCGACGACGAGCGGATCGAGCTGGTCGGCGGCAGCGACCGGCTGATCCTGACCGGCGACCCGCTGCCGGCCCAACTGTCCGCCGGGGTGGATCGGATCGCCGGCCGGCTCACCCTCACCGCCGGGCAGACCGTACGGTTCGCGCTGCGGCACCTACGCGCCGACGACACCACGCCGCCAGCCGACGACCGGCGCTGCGGCGTGGACGACACCGTCGCCGGCTGGCGGTCCTGGGCCGACGAGCACCACAGCTACCAAGGGCTCTACCAGGAGCAGGTACGGCGTAGCGCGCTGGTGCTGCAGGCGCTGACCTACCAGCCGACCGGTGCGGTGGTGGCGGCGCCTACCACCTCGCTGCCCGAGGAGGTCGGCGGCGGCGCGAACTGGGACTACCGGTACGCCTGGCTGCGCGACGGGGCGTTCACCATGCAGGCGCTGTGGGTGGCCGCCTGCCCCGACGAGGCGCACCGGTTCTTCGACTGGATCGCCGACTCGGTCGGTGAGCTGCCCGCCGACCAGCCGGTACCGATCATGTTCGGGGTCGGTGGCGAGCGGGACCTGACCGAGCACGATCTGGAGCACCTGCGCGGCTACCGGGGCTCTGCGCCGGTACGGGTCGGCAACGACGCCTGGCGGCAGCGGCAGCTCGACGTGCTCGGCGAGGTGCTGCACGGTGCCTGGATTCTGCGCGACCGGCTCGGCGGCCTGTCGGCGGGCACCGTACATCTGCTCCGTGGTCTCGCCGAACGGGCCTGCCGCACCTGGTCCGAGCCGGATTCCGGGATCTGGGAGGGTCGGGAGGGCGAACGCCACTACCTCACCTCGAAGCTGATGTGCTGGGTGGCGCTGGACCGGGCCATCGGGCTGGCGCCGGCGCTGCACGCCGAGCGTGACGTCGACCGTTGGCACCGGACCCGGGAACGGATCCGGGCGGCGATCCTCGACCAGGGATGGAGCGACCAGCGCCAGGCGTTCACCGGTGCGTTCGGCTCCGACCATCTCGACGCCGGCGTCCTGATCATGCCGATCATGGGTTTCCTGCCCGGCACCGACCACCGGGTGGTCGCAACGATCGACGCCATCGAGGCGGACCTGACCCACCACGGCCTGGTCCAGCGATGGACCGGCGGCGAGGACGAAGGAGCCTTCCTGATCTGCTCCTACTGGCTGGCCGAGGCCCTCGCGCTGGCCGGCCGGCACGACCGGGCCCGCCAGGTCTTCGAGGCGGCCACCGCGTGCGCGAACGATCTCGGTCTGCTCGCCGAGGAGGTGGACCGCCGCGACGGCGGCCTGATCGGCAACTTCCCGCAGGGGCTGTCGCACATCGGTCTGATCAACGCGGCGTGGACGCTGTCCCGGACCGGAGAGGTTTCGCGACCACCGGGCCCACCCGCCGGGTGACCGGGCGGTCGTCGGCCGGCGGCGGCAACGCGGCAACTGCCGTCAGGTCCAGGCCGGCGAGGCTCGCCCGGTACCGCCGGTCGTCGAGAACCCGCCACACCGCGGCGGCGATCCGGTCGGCACAGCCGACGTCCAGCAGCCGGTACGCGGCGTCCCGCCCGGTGCGGGCACCCGCGTCGAGGTTGATCCCGATGCCGAGCAGGGCCGCCTGCCGGGCGACCAGCGGCTGATCGCCGAAGAACGGCACGACGACCATCGGTACCCGGGCGATGATCGCCTCGTGGAAGCTGTTGCTGCCACCGTGGGTGACGAACACGTCGGCCCGGCTGAGCACCCGCTGCTGGTCGACGGCGTGCCGGATCACCCAGTTCGCCGGGTACCGGTCCAGAATCCGGCGGCCCCGGGTCGGGAAGACCACCGTCAGGTCGTCCGAGGACCAGTGCCGGGCCAGGCCGGCGACGCACCGGCGCAGCGCGCCGACCAGCGCCGGCTCGGCGTACCAGAGGTTGTCCAGCACCTCGGTGCCAAAGGAGAGGTAGATGACCGGTCGAGCCTTTCTGGACCGGCCGTCCTGGCTGTCCGGCCGGTTCCGGGACGGCCAGCCGTCGGAGAGGTAGCCGGCGAAGCGGTAGCCGACGGCCGCGCGGTTGTCACGGAAGTCGGGCGGCGTGACCGTGCGGTACGACCAGAGGATGTTCTGCTCGGCCGGCAGGTGCAGACAGTTCGAGACGAGTTCCACCGCGGCCGGGTCGAGCGTGACGCCGTACCGCCGGTCCAGAGCGTCCAGTGCCGCCGTGTTCGCCGACGCCGTCAGGCAGCGCCGGAGGTATCCGGCGTCCGTCATCGGCCCGACCAGTCCCGGCACCGAGCACCACGCCGGCACGCCCAGCCGGCGGGCGACCAGCGCGCCCTCGATCGCGGCGAAGTCGTACAGCACCAGGTCGGGGCGGTAGGCGTGGGCAACCGCCAGGCATTCGCCGAACAACCGGTACGCCCGGTCGAACACCCGGTCCGCCGGGGTGTTGCGGAACTCGCGGCAACCCGGCACCGCGACGGTCGACCCGGCCAGGTCACCCAGCCGGGGCGCGGTGGTCTGCCGGTCGACGAGCACCAGGCGGAAGCTGTCCTCGGCCCGGTGCCGGCGGATCAGCCGTTTCAGAATGTTGAGGTGTCCCTCGTTGGGGATGCTGAACACGAGCACCCGTCGTCGCGGCATTCCGCACCTTTCCCGCCAGCCGGTCCGACAAACCACCGGAACCCGGCCGAACCGCCTACCCGGCGGCGCTCACCCCGCTACCGTCGGCCCGGTGACCACCCAGCAGCCGACCGTCATCCGACCACCACGACCACCGCTGCAACAGGCCGACGACCTGCTGGGCCGGATGAACCTGGCGGAAAAGGCCGGCCTGCTGTTCCATCCGATGATCGGCATCGGTCCGGGTGGCACCCTCGCCCCCGCCGACCCCGACGCCGGGCTGCTCGCCGCCGAGGACCTCGTCCTGCACCGCCGGATCAACCACGTCAACCTGGTCGGCGTCGCGGCACCGGCGGACCTGGCCCGCTGGCACAACCAGCTGCAGGATTTGGCCGCGTCGACCCGGCTCGGCGTACCGGTGACGGTCTCCACCGATCCCCGGCACGCCCGGTCCGCCAACCCCAACACGGCGGCGCTGGCCGGCGCCTTCTCCACCTGGCCGGAACCGCTGGGCCTGGCCGCCACCGTCGACCCGGAGCTGGTGTGGCGGCACGCCGACACCATCCGCCGCGAGTACCTGGCGGTCGGCATCCGGGCCGCGCTGCACCCGCAGGCCGACGTCGCCACGGACCCACGCTGGCCACGGGTGCTGGGCACCTTCGGCGAGAACCCGGAGCTGGTCAGCCGGCTGACGGTGGCGTACCTGTCCGGGTTGCAGGGCCCGACGCTCGGACCGGACAGCGTCGCCGCGCTGGTCAAGCACTTCCCCGGCGGCGGCCCGGTCCGCACCGGCGAGGACCCCCATTTTCGGTACGGCGCCGAGCAGGCCTACCCGGGTGGTCGTCTCGCCGCCCACCTGGCGCCGTTCGTGGCGGCTGTCCGGGCCGGCGCCGCGCAGGTGATGCTCGGCTACGGGCTGCCGGTCGGCACCGAGCTGCCGCCGGTGGCGTTCGCCTTCAACCACGAGGTGGTGACCGGGCTGCTCCGCGAGCAGTTGGGTTTCACCGGGGTGATCTGCGCCGACTGGGGGGTGCTGACCGACGCCTGTTTCCGGGGACCCCGGCCGGCCCGGGCCTGGGGCGTCGAACACCTCGAACCGGCGCAGCGGCTGCGGACCGCGCTGCACGCCGGGGTGGACCAGTTCGGCGGCGAGGCCCGCCCGGACCTGGTCGTCGACCTGGTCCGCAGCGGCCAGGTCACCGAGGACCGGATCGACGAGTCGGCCCGCCGCGTCCTGCACGACAAGCTGCAGCTCGGCCTGTTCGAGCACCGCTACGTCGACCCGGAGTACGCCGCGCAGGTGGTCGGTGGCCCGCCGGCCCGCGCCGCCGGACTGGCCGCCCAGCGGGCCTGCGTGACGCTGCTGCGTCAGGCCCCGCCGGACAGCCCGGCCCGGTTGCCGCTCGCCCCCGGTCTGCGGGTGTACGCCGAAGGCCCGCTGCGCGCCGCGCTGGGTGGCAGGTGGACAGTGGTGTCGGACCCGCGCCAGGCGGACGTGGCAGTGCTGCGGCTGGCCGCGCCGTACGAGCGGCGGCCCGGCCCGGTCGAGGCGTACTTCCACGCCGGGCCGTTGGAGTTCCCGCCGGGCGCGGTGGACCGGGTGCTGGCGATCGCGGCGGCGGTGCCGACCGTCGTGGACGTCTACCTGGACCGGCCGGCGGTGCTCACGCCACTCGCCGACCGGGTCGGCACGCTGCTGGTCAGCTTCGGCGTCGAGGACACCGCGCTGGTCGACGTACTCGCCGGGGAGCCGGCACCGACCGGCCGGCTGCCGGTCGATCTGCCGGCCAGCCAACGGGCCGTGCTCGCCGGGCAGCCGGACGCCCCGTTCGACGACCCGGCCCCGTTGTTCCGGTACGGCCACGGGCTGACGTACTGATCGCTGGTGGATACGCTGTCAGCGGCATCCCTGGTGGATGCGCTCAGCGGCGCGGTTCCCAGCGGAACAGCCGGGTGGCCAGCGCCACGGCGACGACGACCCAGCCGAGGGTGGGTGCCAGCAGGGCCAGCGAGTCCGTCACGGCGACGCCGCCGTTCCAGGCGTCGACCACCAGTTCGGTGGCCGCGCCACCGGGGAGCAGCCGCTTGAGCAGGGTGAGATCCTCGGTGCCGCTGATGCCCACCCAGCTCATCACGGCGATGACGCCGAGGCTGACCGGCAGCGTGGTCACCTGGGCGTGCTCGGGTGAGTTCGTCAGCCCTGCGGTGGCCAGCCCCAGACCGATCAGCATGATCGTCGTCGCGACGACGGCCGCCACCAGCAGCGGGACGTTCGCCGGCTGGCCGGTGACCACGGCCAGCACGGTCAGGATCCCGGTGACCTGAAACAGGGCGATGACGGTGGCCGGGGTGAGCAGTCCGGCGAGGATCTGCGGGTCGCTCGCCGTGGTGGAGCGCAGCCGTTTGAGGAAGAGGTTCTGCCGGCGGGAGGCCAACGTGGTCACCGTCGTGGCGTACAGCCCGAACGCGCCCACGGTGAACACCACCACCCCCGCGATGTACCCGAGGCTGCCCAGCGCCGCGAATGATTCGTGCTGGTAGATGAAGTACCCGCTGACCACCACGGGCATGATGAGACTCGTGACCAGTACGAGCCGGTTCCGGAAAATCTGGGTCAGTTCACTGACAGCGATGGAGAGCATGGCGATGCGATCCGTCCTTCAAGGATTCGGTACGGGTTCATTCGGTACGGGTTGACTCGGTGCCGACGGGTTCATTCGGTGCCGACGGCGCGGAACACATCGTCGAGCCGGGTCGGCCCGGCTTCGAGGCCACGCAGCTGCACGGCGTGGTCGTCTGCCCAGCGCAGCAGGGTGTGCAGGTCCCGCTGCAGGTCGAGGGTCTCGATGCGCAGCGCGCCGCCGTCGCCCTGCTCCGCCGGCAGTGGTAGCGCCGGGGTCGGTGCCGGCCCCGGGAGGGAGAAGCTGATCACGGCCGGCAGGGACTGGGTCAGTTCGGCGACGGTCCCCTCCCGGCGCAGGGTGCCCTGGTGCATCAGACCGATCCGGTCGGCGCGCTGCTGGGCCTCTTCCAGGTAGTGCGTGGTGAGCACGACGGTCGACCCGTCCGTACGCAGGTTGTCGATGACCTCCCACAGACCGTCGCGGGACTGGATGTCCAGCCCGGTGGTCGGCTCGTCCAGGAAAATCAGCTCCGGTGCCCCGTACACGGCGGTGGCGAAATCCAACCGCCGTTTCTCCCCGCCGGAGAGCTGGGCGACCAGGGTGCCGGCCTTACCGGTGAGGTCGACCAGGTCGAGCACCCGGTCGACATGGTCGACCCGCCGACTGAGTTTTCCGATCAGCCGGACCGATTCCCGCACGGTGAGGTCCGGGGAGAAGCCGCTCTCCTGGAGCATGATGCCCATCCTGGGCCGCACGGCTGCGCGGTCACCGGGGCGCTGCCCGAAGACCCGCACCACCCCCGAGGTCGCCGTACGGTGACCTTCGATGGTTTCCAGCGCGGAGGTCTTTCCGGCCCCGTTCGTGCCGAGCAGGGCGTACAGCTCGCCCCGGCGTACCTGGAAGGAAAGGTCCTTGACGGCGTGGAAGTCGCCGTAGGAGACGTTGAGGCGTTCGACCTCGATGACTGGTGTGGTGGACATGCCGTCAATTTCAGCGCTCACTGCGCCAACCGGTCAGTGCGACCACGTCACCACTTCGCGATGACATTCCCGCCGGTCCACCCGTGACGTAGTGTCACTGGTGGCCAGCCCGGAACCGGACGAATACTCAGCAGATGCCCGAGCACACCGAGCCCACGCGGCGGCGGCTGCGCAAGCTCAACCTCGTCATGCTGGTCCCGCCGCTCGCGGTCGGCGGGGCGGCCGTGGTGGTGGCCGACTCCCGTACCTGGTGGGATGCCGTCATCCTGGCCTCGGGCGTGATCACGGCGCTGGTGGCCTTCGAGCGGTGGACGGCGCGCGACCTGCCCCGGGTCGCTCCGGTCTGCCTGATCGTCACCGCAGCCGTCTGGCCCCTCGGCGTACTGGTGATCGACAGCCCGAGAGCGTCGTACGGCCTGGCTCTCGTCGGCTCCCTCGTCGTCCCCTATCTGAAGCGGCACCGGGCTGCGGCAGCCGTCGGTCTCGTCGGCTACGTCGCGGTGGTCGGCGCGGCGCGGCTGCTGGTGTCGTCCGAGGGTGTCTCCGACGTCCTGCTGCAGTACGTCGTCCTTCCCGCCGGTGCCGTCGCGGTGATCACCGGCCTGATGTTTCCGAACAAGCGGTTCTACGACGTCGTCGACGAGTTGCAGGAGTCCCGCCGGCGTGAAGCGGAGCTGGCCGTCTTCCGGGAACGGGTCCGGTTCGCCAGCGACCTGCACGACATCCAGGGCCACACGTTGCACGTGGTGAAGCTGAAGATCGCGTTGGCCCGCAAACTGGTCCGTACCGACCCCGACCGGGTCGACAACGAGCTGCGGGAGATATACGCGCTGGTCAGCGACACCATCAAACAGACGAAGGAGCTCGCCTACGCGCAGCGGCGGCTCAACCTCTCCGCCGAGCTGGAGAACGCCAAGAACCTCTTCGAAGCTGCCGGCATCCGGGTCCGCGTCGACCGGGAGGCCGAGGTCGACACCCGGGCGGACGAACTGCTCGGCCAGGTCCTGCGCGAGACGACGACCAACATCCTGCGGCACGCCCAGGCCACCCAGGTGAAGATCACCCTGTCCGGTTCGGGCATCACCGTGGTCAACGACGGCGCACCGCAGAGTCCGCTGCCCGAGCTGCGTGGCCTGGCCGCGCTGCGGGACCGGGTGGCCGGCAGCGCCGGTGAGCTCACCGTGGAGCAGACCGACGGGCGTTTCCTGACGGCTGCGACCTTCCCGCGCACCGGCCCGCACACCGGCCCGCACACCGGCCCGCGCACTGGCTCCGCACCGATGGAGGATCGATGACGCAGGCCGATGCCCCGGCGACCACCGTGGTGCTCGCCGACGACGAGGTCCTGCTCCGCAAGGCGATGGCTGCGCTGCTCCCGCTCGAAGGCGACATCACCGTACTCGCCGAAGCCGCCGACGGCGCGTCGGCTGTCGAGGCGACCCTGCACCACCGGCCCGACGTCCTCGTCATCGACCTGGAGATGCCCGGCGTGGACGGGCTCGGCGCCGTCGCCCAGATCCGGCAGGACCGGCCCGAGCAGGTCATCCTGATGCTGACTCGGCACGCTCGACCGGGCGTGCTGCGCCGCGCGCTCAAACTCGGCGTCCAGGGCTTTGTCAGCAAGTCGGCCGAGCCCGCGCACATCGCCTCGGTCATCGGCACCCTGCACGCGGGCAAGCGGTGGATCGATCCGGACGTCTCCGCACTCGCCGTCATCGACGACTGCCCGCTCACCGACCGGGAGGTCGACGTGCTGCGGGCCACCGGCGACGGCTACTCGGTAGCCGACATCGCCGTCCGGCTCCATCTCGCCGAGGGCACGGTACGTAACTATCTGTCCAACGCGATGCAGAAGACCCAGACCCGGACCCGGCACGACGCGGCCCGCTACGCCCGCGAACACGACTGGCTCTGAAATCCGGGGGTACGCCGCACGGCCGCGCGGGCGGTGCAAGGTCAGTCGCTGCGCTGCAGCCGGTGCAGTGCGGCGGCGGCGACCAGGCCGTACGCCAGGTGCGGCACGATGTCCGACGCCCAGTCGGCGGCGCTCCACTGCCGCGGGTCGGTCACCTTGAGCAGGGTCATCGGCGCGTCCGAGCCGGCCATCGCCAGCATGGCGAGCAGGCCGGTGGCCGCCCAGACCGGGGCCCGGCGGGGGCCGGCCACCGCGTACAGCGCTCCGGCGCCGAGGCCGGTCGCGTAGCCGAGCAGCGGCCCGAGCCCCGCCCGCCGGTTGCTGGCCGTCTCCTCGTCGCCAAGATCGACGTGCAGCGTCTCAGCGAGCCGGCCGACGCTGCGCTGCGGGGTGCTGCTCGCCGGCCGGGCCCGGCCCGCCATGTCGAGGTAGGTGACCATGTTGAGGGCGCTGGTGCCGGCGGCACCGGCCAGCAGCCCACTCCAGATTCGCCGCATGGTCTGCTGCGTACCCGGTGCTCGGGCGAGCTAACTCGGTGCTCATGTCCCCAGGCGATCGCCCGAGCCACTGTGGTAACAACAGAACCCTCTGCACCATGCGTCTACCTGCGACAGGGCAGGCTAAGCTGCGTTGCCGTGGCAGGACACCCCGCCGTACGGTGGCGGTGGCAGGTGATCTGGATGAGTGCCGAAGGTACGGGAGCCGGCCGGCCCAGCGCGATTCACGTGGGTGAACCGCACGGCAGCGGGATCTCCACCCGGCTGAACTGGTTACGGGCCGGGGTGCTGGGTGCCAACGACGGCATCGTGTCGACGGCGGGTCTCGTCGTGGGGGTGGCCGGCGCGACCATCGCCACCGGCCCCGTCCTGACAGCGGGAGTCGCGGGGGTGGCGGCGGGCGCCGTCTCCATGGCCCTGGGTGAGTACGTGTCGGTGAGCAGCCAACGTGACTCCGAGCGGGCGCTGCTGGCGAAGGAGCGCACCGAGCTCGATCGGTTCCCCGAGCAGGAGCTGGACGAGCTGACCGCGCTGTACGTCGCGAAGGGTCTGACCGTCGGGACCGCCCGGCTGGTGGCGGAGGAACTGACCGCGAAGGACGCCTTCGCCGCACATGCCGACATCGAGTTGCGGATCGACCCGGATTCGTTGACCAACCCCTGGCACGCGGCCGGCGCATCGGCGGTCGCCTTCACCCTAGGGTCACTGCTGCCGCTGATCGCGATCCTGCTGCCGCCACCCGACGCGCGGGTTCCCGTGACGTTCGCTGTCGTGCTGCTCACCCTCGCGGTGACGGGTGCGGTGAGCGCGAGACTGGGCTCCGCCGACGTGGGTCGGGCGATGGTCAGACTCGTAGCCGGTGGTGCCCTGGCCATGGCCGTCACCTTTGCCATCGGGCAGTTCGTCGGTGCGACAGTGATCTGAGCCGGCCTTTCAGCCAAGGGAACCGGCCGGTCGTGCGGGCTGGCCAACCGGGCCGGGTCCGGCTCGACCAGGCCGTCGTGTAGCTCCACCAGGCCGGCCTGCAGGGAGGTCAGCGGGGTACGCAGTTCATGGGGGGCGTCGGCCGGGTGCCGGTCGCCACGGCACCGGTGGCGTTGTGGGCGTCCGCCTGAGCGGATCCGGTCCACCGGTGGGCGGGTCTACCACACCCACGCGATAAAGTACGGCTACGTCCGGCGTACCACCGCGCACACCTTCCACGCCCAGATCGACGATCTGGGCAAACAGGCGGAGCGGGCCTACGACGGCCTGCCAGCCGAGATCATCACGCCACCGGTCGGCGCCTCCGACCGATCCCCCGTCACTGCCAGCACCAGCGAGGATCGCGCATGACCAGCTCACCGCCGGTCGAGACTCCCGGCATCGTCATCGGCAACCACACGCAGAAGTACACCGCCAAGAACCCGGCCATCCGGTGGCTCACCGCCCGCTGGGTGACCCGGCTGGAGCAGATGCTGGGCCGGGTCGCGGCCGACCCGGGCGCCGCCGGCACCAGCCACGCGCTCGAAGTGGGCTGCGGCGAGGGGGTCATCGCCAATCACCTGGCCACTCGCTGGTCCCGGGTGACCGCCCTGGATCTACCCGATGCCGGACTGCGGGACCAGTGGCGGCAGCGGCCGGGACCGCACTACCTGCACGCCGACGCACACCGCCTTCCGTTCGGGGACAACCGGTTCGACGTGGTGGTCGCGGCGGAGGTGCTGGAGCACCTGCCGGACCCGGAGCGCGGGCTGGCCGAGATCGCCCGGGTCGGCGCCCGCCACCTGGTGCTGTCGGTGCCGCGCGAACCAATCTTCCGGTCCTGCAACCTGCTCGCCGGGCGGTACGTGCGCGACCTCGGCAACACCCCCGGGCACCTGAACCACTGGTCGACCCGGTCCTTCGTCCGGTTCGTCAGCACGGTGGCCGAGGTCCGTGCGGTCAGCAAGCCGTTCCCGTGGACCGTGGTGTGGGCCACTCTGCGGACCCGCCCGTGACCGCCCCGCCAGCTCGCCGGCGAGGGTGGCGCCGCGCCGCCGAGGCGGCGGTCGTCGCCGCCTTCGTCGGCTTCCTCGCCCTCGCCCTGGTCCGGCAGTGGTCGCAGGTGGCGGAGGTCATCGGGGACCTGTCGGTGGTGGCGGTGGCGGTCTCCGCCCTCGCCACCATGGTGGGGATCTGGTTCAGCTTCCTGTGCTGGCGGGCGATCCTGACTGATCTGGCGAGCCGGATCCCGGTCACCGCCGGCATGCGGATCTTCTTCGTCGGCCAAGTCGGCAAGTATGTGCCCGGCAAGGTGTGGCCGATCCTCACCCAGATCCGGCTCGGCCGCGACTATCAGGTGCCGGGGCGCACATCGGCCGCCGCCGCGTTCATCTTCATGTTGATCGTGCTGGGCACCGGCCTGCTGGTCGCGATCTGTTCGCTGCCGGTGCTCGGCGCGGACGCGCTCGGCCAGTACTGGTGGTCCCTGCTGGCGCTGCCGGTCGCGGCGGTCGCCCTCTGGCCGCCGGTGCTCAACCGCGGACTGGGTTGGATCATGCGGCTGGCACGGCGGGAGCCGATGCCCCGGCCGCTGACGGCAGCCGGGATCGGCCGCGCGGTGGGCTGGGCGCTGGTCATGTGGGCGTTCTTCGGGGTGCATCTGTTCGCGCTCCTGACCGGACTCGACGTGACCGCACCGCACCTGCTCCTCCAGGCGACCGGCGCGTTCGCAGGCTCCTGGTCGATCGGCTTTCTGCTGCTGGTGGCACCGGCCGGGGTCGGTCCGCGGGAGGTGGCCCTGGTCGTCCTGTTGGGATCGATCACCACCCAGCCGGTTGCGCTGGTGGCCGTCGTGGTGTCCCGGCTGCTGATGACCCTCGGGGATCTGGTGTGGCCGGTCATCGCGCTCGGCCTGGAGCGCCGCCGCCGGGCACCGGCCCGGCCCGGCCAACTGCCCGAGCCGGCCGCTGCCGACCACTGAGCCGCTAGCCGTGCTGCACCGGGCCGCGATCACGGTGCCGGGGCACCGCCTCTGCGTGGGCGATGCCCCGGTTTCGTAGCCACTGACCGTTCGCGGGTTCTCCCGCTTGTGCCCTGGCCATGGCCGTCACCTTTGTCATCGGGCAGTTCGTCTGCGCGACAGTGCTCTGAGTCGACCTTCGACCATGCCTCCGACGAACTCTGCTGCGATCAACACTTCCTCGGGTGCTCTGTGGTGAGGGTGTGGGTGCCGTCGGGGTGGAGGCGGACGGTGGCGGGCTGGCCGGGTTGGGTGGCGGCGTGGCGGCGTAGCTGGGTGATGTGGGTTGTGGTGTCGGGGAGGGTTCCGGCCGTCGCGGGCTGTTGTGGGACGGGTATCGGCGTGGCCGGGTTGGTGGGGATGGTGGCGCGGAGTGCGCCGTGCAGGTAGCGGTAGCAGAGTGCGACGGCTTCGGGCAGGCTGGCGCTGGTGGGGACGGGGTCGACGGTGTGCGGTGTGGTGGGGTCGACGACCCGGACCGACCAGGAGTGGCCCTGGGACAGTTCGGGTCGGCCGATGGTGTCGCGGTGGTCGATGACGGTGATGTCGAGGGCGAGGCCGAGGCCGCGGGTCAGGGCGGCGACCTGGTCGAGGGTGGGGCCGGGCCAACCGTTGGCGAGGACCATGATCCGGGCGCCGTCGTGGGTGGCGCCGACTTCACCGAGGTACGCGTGAAGCGGGTCGCCGCCGCCGTGGGGGACCTGGCTGACACCCAGGCGCAGGTGCTGGTCGATGCTGTGTTCGCCGTCGATGTCGGTCAGGTCGGTCGGTCGCACGCCGAACCCGGCCGCGAGCGCCCCGATCTGGTAGTGCTCGGGCAGCTGCCACACCATGCTGCCGGACGGCCGGTCGGCGGGCACCAGCATCGGCGGCGGCTGGTCGGTGTCGTCGGGTCGCCAGTTGCGGTGCACGGTCCGGCCACGCAGGTCGGTGACGGTCAGCACCGCGCCGCGCCGGACCTGCCGGGTGCCGTAGCAGTCCAGGCAGAACGGCGGGTCGACCTGGTCGGCACATCGGGTGCAGGGGTGGGCGGGGATCGGCTCGCCCCAGTGTTTCGGCGCCGGCGGCTCCCAGCCACGCACGAATGTGCCGGCGGTGTCGGCGGGTCGCAGACTGGTGTGCCACCAGTGCCGGTTACGCCAGATGGCCTGCGCGCCGCCGTGCTGCTCGGCGTCGGCTGTCATGCGTCGTTCGACCTGGTCGAGGTCGTGGCCGCCGGGGTGCCCGTCCAACCCGACCGGCACCGCACGCCCGGTCAGGGCAGCTTCGGTCACGTAGTGGGCGGGCAGCAGCGGGTTGGCGACGGTCAGGCCGGTCACCGCCCGGGTGGCGGGGATGGTGGCGAGCGCGGTCGGCAGGTCGCCGATCCACCGGTGCTGGTAGTCGGGCACCGCACCGCCGGCGTGCTCGAACCGGACGTCCCAGCTCAGCCCGCGCCCGATGGAGCTGGGCCGCACTTCGAGAACCAGGTCGACGTGCAGCTGGTCGGCGAGCGCGCACAGCCGGCCGAGCAGCCGGCCCGGATCGCCGGGTGGCGGCGGCTCGACGCTGCGGCCGATCAGCACCAGCCACGGCGTGGCGGGCCGTTCGGCGAGCGCCACCGCCTCCCACCGCAGCCGGTCCCGCTCGGGTATGCCCGGCTGCCACTGCCGGGGCAGCGTCAACCCCGACGACGGCAGCCGGCCCGGTTCGTCGGGGAAGTCCGGGTCGCGCAACGTCGCGGCGGCGACCCCGGCACGCTGGGCGAGGTCGGTGACGATCGGCGCGTACGGCAGCCACCACGTCCCACCCGGCGTCGGCAGCGGCGTGAACGAGCCCGGAACCAAACTGGTGGAGGCCACCTGCCCGGTGTCGAGGTTCGCGACGGTGAACACCCGTTGCGCCCGCCGCCGCTCGGATCCATACCCGACGATGTGCAGTGAGCCGGCCGGCACCGCGTTGACGCCGTTCACGCCGCCACCCCCGCCCCGAACCGGTGCGACTGCTCGAACTGCTGCGACTGCCAGTCCCGCAACGCCTGCTTGACCCGCGCGTTCTCGTCGCGGGTGGCGGCCAGTTCGGCACGCAGGGCGGTCAGCTCGTCGGCGACCAGGTGCAGGAACGCCCGTACCTCGCCCGGGTCGCAGCCACGCCGGACACGGTCGCCGAACGCGCGTTCGCGGACCAGGCCGGGGCTGATCGACGGCCGCACCGGCCTGCCGTACAAGTGACCGGCAGCGTTCGGGGCCGGCGTCACCGGCCGGCGCGCCCCGGCCGCCACGTCGGTCGGCCGCCGGTTGTGGCGGGCGATCTCGGCGAGCAACCGCCGGTTACGACGGCTCCGCACCGGAGCCCGCCGGAACAGGTCAATGAACCTACGCACAGCAGGAACCACCTTTCACACAGTCGAAAACCTTCAGAGGTACGGATGGAGGGCGCGCGGTTCGCGTCGCAGTTGTGCCGCCGCGCTGGTCAGCGGTGCCGGCGCGGGCGGGGAGCCCAGCGGAGACCGTCACGCTGGACGAAGATCTCCCGACGCTCACGGGCCTCACCGTCGGGTGCCAACACATACCCGGCCAACCAGACCCAGCCCTGATACGTCAGCTTCGTGTCCACTGTCGTCACCCGGAACCGGAAACCCCGCCCGGCCGCGAACTGCACACTCGCCCGACCATCGATGATCAACTCGTCACCGGGGCGGGGATCCGCCGGGGACCGGTCGGCCGGCACGCTACCGATCAGCGGCCGGCAGCGTCGTCCGACCGCAGTCGGGACACCACCGCGATTTGATCTTGAAACTGAACAACCCGACAAAGAACCCGAGCAGGATCCCGGAAACCAGGGCACCAAGCGCCACCATGATCAACCCTTCT
Source organism: Micromonospora sp. LOL_021 (assembly GCF_048060215.1). NCBI lineage: Bacteria > Bacillati > Actinomycetota > Actinomycetes > Micromonosporales > Micromonosporaceae > Micromonospora > Micromonospora sp. LOL_021. The sequence continues at coordinate 96,432 of NZ_JBHMIN010000006.1, forward strand.
GATTGGGCTGGGGCGACGAATGGGCCGCCGCCTTGCTGAGCACCAACTCACCTGGCACTACGCCAGATCTTCCGCGCCTTCTGGTTGACAATCAGATGTCGATAGAGCAACGATCTCACTCGATCTTGATAGGCGGCAGGTGTCACGGCGGTGACAGGTCGAAGTCCCCTGCCATATCACCCCTGTGTGGTGGATACTCGAAGCCATGAGGGATGAGCTTGAGGAAGACTCCCGGCCGGCGTGGGCGCAGCGGCTTCGCTCGGAGCGGACCGCCCGGGGGTGGTCCCAGAGTGACGCGGTACGGGCACTCAGAGCACACGCAGCCGAACCACTGCCCTCCGACAACGCCCTGTTGCGCAACTGGAAGCGGTGGGAAGCCGGTAGCTCCGAGCCCGATGTCTTTTACAAGACGCTGATCGCCAAGACCTATGGCACCGTCACAGCCGCATTCTTCCCTCGCCAGGGTGGGGCACACGTCGAAGCGGACCTGCTGGCGGACAGTGGCCTGGAAACCCTGGAGATTCTCTCTCGCATTCGCGCCTCGGATGTCTCGGCAGCCATGCTTGATGCACTTCGCATTGCGGCCGATCGGCTCTGCTGCGAGTACCCCTACGCTCCCCCGTATCAGCTCTATGTCGAGGGGAAGGCGTGGCTTCGACGCCTCACGAGCCTCATGGATCGCCGTTTAACGCTCGCGCAGCACAAAGAGGTTCTATCGCTTGCTGGTCTGGTTGCCTTGCTCGTAGGGTGCGTCGAATACGACTTAGGGCTACGGCGGGAAGCGGAAAGCACCCGTAAGGCTGCGCTAGCCCTTGGCGAGGAGGCGGGCGACGCTGCAGTTGTCGGATGGGCGCACGAAATGCGCGCGTGGTACGCGCTGACGCAGGGCGACTACCGGGGAGCGATAGCCGCCGCTGATATTGGAGCGGCAAAGGCCCCCGGCCAAAGTGTTGCTGTGCAGCTTGCAGCGCAGCAGGCCAAGGCATGGGCACGTATCGGAGACCGCAGACAAGTGGAGACGGCACTTGATCGGGGCCGGTCACTCCTGGAATCACTGCCCTACCCAGAGGATACCGACCACCATTTTGTGGTTGATCCGTCGAAGTTCGACTTCTACGCGATGGACTGCTACCGGCTGGCCCGAGAAGACCGGCTTGCCGGGATTTATGCCCATGAAGTCATACGGTCTTCCACGGATCCGGACGGCACCGAACGAAAGCCCATGAGGAACGCCGAGGCTCGTTTGACACTAGGTGTGGTATCGGCGCGCAGAGGGGAGATTGAGGAGGCAGTGGCCTACGGCCGACAAGCGCTGTCGGGCGACCGCAGGTCCCTACCGTCACTCCTCATGTGCTCCCGAGAGCTAGGGCAAATTTTGCAGGAGCAGTACCCAAGGCACCCTAAGGCGCTAGCCTTCCTGGACGAGCTACGAGTCCTCAGCACCCCAGCAGGCTCCCGGTAGCCCAGGAATCCATCCACGGGTGTTGCAGTCAGGGCAACAGATCCGGTTTCGCCCATCTCCGAACACAGCCTCGCCGGATCCTGCACACAGCTGGCAGGTCGAAGCGGAGGGCGGCCGGTCCGGCATGAGATTTCTCAATTCCGGGTAGCGGCGCGCTGCCTGGACGTGGGCGAACTCGTGCTCGCTGGCATCGGCGGGGCGCAACCTACCGTCGTCTTCGTCGATGAACACCTCGCCCGACTGCGACATGAGAAAGGAGATCCCCAGGGTGCCGTAGACACCGAGCAGTCCGAGCTCCCGCGCCATCGCGGCAGCGGGATGGGCGGACGAAGCTTGGTCCTCGACGAGCCTCGCAAAGTTCCCAGAGACTTCCACGAGGCGAACATACTCGGGATCGCTCATCGGTAGCGCCCCGTCACCCGGGGTCGCCGGTCCGTAGATTGTCGACTATGGTCGGACGTACCTGACGAACATAAGCACCCTTCCGGCGAGGCTGCTCCGCGACCGGGGAGGCCAGTTCGGCGAGCGTTGACGTGGTCAAGACCCGACTGAGCAGGGGCCTGCGAAGCATGTCCCTTTCTCAGTCGACCTGCTCTCTTCTCAATGTTCCGGCTCCGCCTGGCGGGTTCTCAGCCAAGGTGCTCAGGCTGTCGGGGTACGGCCTGGCGTGCAACGCTGCGTACGGGGTGGATGTGCGTAGCCGGACCGAACTCGCCCGGCCGTCGGTTGACCGTCGGCGGTCTATGGTGGGGCGATGTCCGAGCAATGGTCCTTGACCGTCGACTGCGCGCGCCCGCGCCAACTGGCCGCGTTCTGGTGCCTCGCGCTGGGGTACGTCCCGGCCGCCCCACCAGAAGGGTTCGCCACCTGGGAAGCATGGCAGACCCATTTCAAGGTTCCCGAGGACGAATGGGACGACGGCGCCTTCATCGAGGACCCAGACGGCGTCCAGCCCGGTGTGTCGTTTCTGAAGGTGCCGGAACCGAAGGTAGTCAAGAACCGCATGCACTTCGACATCCGCGTCGGCGGAGGTCGGCAGGAGCCGTCCGAGATGCGCTGGCCGCAGGTCCAGGCGGCGGTCGACAAGCTGGTGGCGGCGGGCGGCACCGTGCTCCGGGTGGACGAACCAAACGGTACGCCTGACCACGTGACGATGGCAGACCCAGAGGGCAACGAGTTCGACGTCCTTTAGTGCGGCCGCCGGGCAGCTGGCCGCCGGACCCGGATGGGCGTATCGAACGCTCGTTCTCACCCCGCTACGCCTACAGGACAAGGCATTCAAGTCAGCCAGGGCTACAAGGCCAGCCGTGACCCCTGCAAGATCAGCCGTACTCACACTTACCGCGCGGATCTTGATGGCCGCGACGGTCGACGAGGTCATCGCCCAGCTCGCGCGCTGCCGCTGGCCTCAGCTCGGCCGCCGCGATGGCCCTGCGCGCCCAGCAGGAAGTGACCGAAGTCGAGGAGACCGCCGCTCAGTACATGTAGTCGCCCACCCTTGGCTGATGATCCACAGCGGCTGTTCGACTTGACACGCCGAGGATGTGTCAGACCAAGCGCATCCGATCGTCCGACTCGATCGCCCGGCTCAAGAGAGGCGGGCGGCGAGGGCGTCGAGGTCGTCGAGGTCGTCGACGAACCAGACCTGGTTGCCCCGGTTCGACTCGACGACCAGGTCACGTAGCGCCGTACTGCCGGCGGTGTGGCCGGTGATGTCGCCGACCACGACCAACCGTAGCCGGTAGTTGACGAACTTCTGCATGATGCCGCCGGCCAGCCCGCTGCGCAGCGCGAAGAAGCGTTCGTCCAGCCGCGCGACCGGGATCGCGACGATCTCGGCACCGGCGAAGGTCTGGCCGATCACGTCCAGCGCGTCCTGCTCGCCAGCGATTGTCGGCCCGTCGGCGGCGCAGACCAGCACCGGTACGCCGGCCAGTTCGACGATCTCGTCAGCCATCGTCTCCCGCCCTCTCCCCGCTGTCCGTACGGAACATTCCGCTGCCCGCCCGCGTCACGGCGTCGATGGTGGACAGGATCTCCGCGACCGCGTCCGGGCCGCCGAAGACGACGATCTTCAGCCGGTCGCGCGCCGGGTCGTACCCGGTCTGCAGCCGCAGCGGCGGCGCGGCCGACGCCCGGCTGCCGCTCTGCGCCCCGGCGACCAGCAGGGTGCTCAACCGGTCGGCGTCGGCGGACGTCAAGCCGTCGATGTCGACCACCGCGGAGACCTCGACCACCGGGTCGGCCGGCTCGGCGGAGCCTGCGGACCCGGCCGGGCGGCCGGTGAACGCGTCCAGGTCGGCCGGTGCGATCCGGTACTGCTTGCCGATCCGTACGGCTGGCAGCCGTCCGCCCCGGATGTAACTACGCACCGTACGCACGTGCAGGTCAAGCTGCTCTGCGACTTCCTCCACCGAGAGCCACGACTTCGCCATTCTTCCCCATCAGCATCTATTCGATGTACGGCAGGGAAGTTTAGCGTATCGGTCGGCCATTGACCACGATCCGGACCGGTCACCGCCCGCCACCCCGGTTTGTCGCACCGGGGCGATACAACTTTTCGGGTACGGATCACCGGTCCGCAGCCCCGCCGTCTGAGATGACGGCTGACGACGGCTGCGGTCGACACGCCTGGAGGGCAACCCAGTGGACGCGGACGACGCCGCCTGGCAGCGGCGAAGCATGGTACGGGTGGTGCCCACCGCACGACCCCGCAAGCTGGCGAAGGTCCCCTTCGTCGAGATGGCGGACGGACGCCTGCAGGGCGTCGTCTCCAGCGGCTCCGACATCGGGCGGGTGTACGTGTCGTCGGTCGCCGCCGGCAGCTACGAGGTCAGCTGCAGCACCAACAACAACCGGCCGTGCGGCGGACTGCGCGGCGGTGACTACGCGTGCAACCACCTGACCGCGCTCGCCGACGAGGCCGTCGTGCAGTACGGCGGCGACCGGGTCGCCCGCTTCCTGCGGCTGGAGACCAACGACGAGGTGACCATCGGCAACGAGATCTTCTGGGCGATCGGCCGGACCACCCTCGCCGGCACGTCGCCGGCGGCGGCCGTGTTCAGCCGGTTCCTGCACCACCTGTCCTACCTGGACCTGCCGGGGGCGGTCGAGCCGCTGCCCGAGCTGAGCTGGTTCCCGGCCGGGGCGGGGGCCCGCTGATGCGCGGGGCACAGCTCGACGACCTGCGCGACGGCGTACCGGCCGGGGTCGCCGAGGCGCTCGACGTGGTCGACCGGTTCGACCAGGCGATGACCGGCGGCTTCGGCCGGCTCGACCCGCAGGGTACGGCGGCCCTGGCCGACCTGGCCGGCGCGGTCTCGGCCACCCCGCTCGGCGCGGCGGCGGTCGAAGCCGTCGACAAGGTGACCGCCGGGTCGGTCGGCGAGGAGCAGTTGCTGCTGCTGGCTGCCGCCCGTACGGCTGTGGTGGGCGCGGTGCACGACGCGCTGCGGGGCCGGCTCGACGGCACGCTCGGCCGCGACCGGGCGCAGTGGACGGCGCCGACCACGGCCGCCGCCCCGGCCGACGGACGGCTGCTGGCGGCCCGCTCCTGGCTGGCCGAGCTGGCCCTCGCCGGCTGGCGCAACGTCGACCACGACCTGGTGTCGGCGAGCCAGCAGGCGCTGACCGCGCTGCTCGCCGACCCGGCCCGACGCCGGATCGCGGTGCTGCTCGACGGACTCGCCGACGAGCTGCGCTACGCCAGCCCGGTGGCCGCCATGGAGCGGATTCCGGCCCGCCGCTGGGCCGACCTGTGGACCCGCGCCATGCTGTTGACCAGCCCGCAGAGCGGGCCGGCAGCGCCGGAGACGGTCTCCGGCCGGCTGCTGATCGTCGGCGCCGACGTGCAGGAGCACGCGACCGCCGTACAGCTGCAGGTGCACGCGGTGCTCGAAGCCGGCGGCGGGGCCGGCGACGCCGACCGGTCCCGGCTGGTCCGGGTCAACGTGTCCGCCGCCAAGGTCGACACGATCGTCGGCCCGGTGGTGTGGCAGCTGCTCGCCGAGCATCCGGTGCTGCTGGCCGCCCTGGCCGGCCGGCTCAGCCTGGACGTCACCGACCTGCCGCTGCTGCCCAGCGGCGACCTGCTCTGGCGCGACGACCAGGCCCGCCCCGGCGCGCCGACCGACCCGTTCGCCGTCGCCCGGGTGCAGCTCGGCGAGGCGCTCGCCCCGGCCGTACCGCCGCTGGACCGGCACCCGGTCGCCATCGCCGAGCCGGTGCTGCTGGAGGGCTACACGGTGGTCACCGACGACGACGGGCTCGGCTTCGAGGTCGACGGCACCCGGGTCGCTGTCGACGTCGACCGGCTGCCCGGCTGCGGGCCGATCACCGCCGAACTGCTGGCCAAGTCGTCGGCCTGCATCGGGCTGCTGCGCTGGGACGGTGACGCGGCGGCCGGCCCAGGCTGGTCGGTGCAGCCGATCGGCATGCAGGCGACGGTGAAGCGCAAGCAGGTCGACCTGCACACCGGCGACTGGGCGCAGGGGCCGACCGACCCCAAGGTCGCCAAGGCGGTGGCCCGCTCCGGCGACAGCGTCGCGATGCTCCGGGAGCGGGCGGGACGGTTGCTGCGCAAATGACCGATTCGATGATCAACTATCACGAGAACCGGCGCCAGGTGCTCTACTGGCGGCTGCTGGCCCGGCTGTTCGACGGGCAGGAGCAGGCCGCGCTGGAACGCACCAGCATGGCGGTGGTCGACGAGCTGGGGCTGCCGGCCGCGCTGCTCGACCCGGCGGTCTCCATCGACACCGTCGTGCAGCGTTTCCCGGAGCTGGCCGACGAGCTGCCCGGCCTGCTTGTACCGCCGGCTGAGGGCGAGAGCACCGGCGAGCAGCCGGCTGCGGGCGGCTCGGGAGATGACAAGGCCGCCGGCGAGTCGTCGGTGCAGGTCGGTGCCGACGAGGTACGCCGGGCCGCACTGGCGTCGAAGCTGCTGCTCAACGTCTTCGCCACCGGCAGCGGTGACGTGTCGGCCGGTCAGCTGGCCGGCTGGCAGGCCGACGCCGGCTGGTTCCAGCAGGCCTGCGGCGCGACGCCGGGCCGCCGCGACGGAGTGCTCGGTGCCATCGAGGCCGACCTGGTACGCCGGATGCGGCTGCGCGAGGTGCTGGCCGATCCGGCGCTGGCCCGCCAGCTCACCCCGAGCATGTCGCTGATCGAACAGCTGCTGCGGGACAAGTCGAACCTGTCCGGGGTGGCGCTGGCCAACGCCAAGGCGTTGATCCGCCGGTTCGTCGACGAGGTCGCCGAGGTGCTCAAGACCCAGGTGCAGCAGACCAGCGTCGGCACCATCGACCGGTCGGTCCCGCCGAAACGGGTGTTCCGCAACCTCGACCTGAACCGCACCATCTGGAAGAACCTGCCGAACTGGAGTCCGCAGGACGAGCGGCTCTACGTCGACCGGCTGTACTACAAGCAGACCGCGAAGCGGACCACCCCGGCCCGCATGATCGTCGTCGTCGACCAGTCCGGCTCGATGGTCGACGCGATGGTCAACTGCACCATCCTGGCCTCGATCTTCGCCGGGTTGCCCAAGGTGGACGTACATCTGGTCGCGTACGACACCCGGGCGCTGGACCTGACGCCGTGGGTGCACGACCCGTTCGAGGTGCTGCTGCGCACCCAGCTCGGCGGCGGCACCGACGGCATGGCCGCGTTGGAGCTGGCCCGGCCGAAGATCGCCGACCCGCGCAACACCGTACTGGTGTGGATCTCCGACTTCTACGAGTGGAAGTCGCAGGAGGTCTTCGACGGGCTGCAGGCGGTGCACCGCAGCGGCGCCCGGCTGATCCCGGTCGGCTCGGTCTCCAGCGGCGGCCAGCAGAGCGTCAACCCGTGGTTCCGGCAACGACTCAAGGACCAGGGCACCCCGGTGCTGTCCGGGCACGTCCGCAAGCTCGTCGTCGAGCTCAAGAACTTCCTCACCTGATCCCCCTTTCCACTCGCCGTACGAGCACCCTTCGACTAGGAGAAACCGCACCATGACCGCAGAGATGCTGCGCGCCCCCGCCGAGATCAAGTACGCCGAGGAGCTCGACTGGCTGGAATCGATCGACGACAGCCCGAAGCCGTACTCGTGGCGGTTGAGCCCGAAGATGGTGCGCCTGTTCATCCTCGGGTCCGAGCGCGCCGACGGCCTCGACCGGGAGATCCCACAAAAGTGGTTCGGTGACCGCAGCTTCGTCGAACGCAGCATCGTCACCCTCGCGTCCGACCGGGGGCTGCTGCTGATCGGTGACCCGGGCACCGGCAAGAGCTGGCTGGCCGAGCTGCTCGCCGCCGCTATCTGCCGCAACTCGACCCTGGTGGTGCAGGGCACCGCCGGCACCACCGAGGACCACATCAAGTACTCGTGGAACGTGTCGATGGTGATCGCCAAGGGCCAGTCCCGGCAGTCGATGATCCCGTCGCCGATCATGACCGCGATGGAGCAGGGGGTGATCGGCCGGTTCGAGGAGCTGACCCGCTCCACCAGCGACGTGCAGGACGCGCTGATCTCGATCCTGTCCGAGAAGTACGTCTCCATCCCCGAGCTGGACTCGGACAACATTGTCTTCGCCCAGCCCGGTTTCTCCATCATCGCCACCGCGAACAGCCGCGACCGGGGCGTCAACGACCTGTCGTCGGCACTCAAGCGGCGGTTCAACTTCGTCCGGATCCCGGTGATCACCAACAAGCGCAGCGAAGCGGAGATCGTCCGGTTCCGCACCACCGAGCTGCTGCGTCGCCACCAGATCGAGCTGGAGGTGCCGCCCACCCTGCTGGACGTACTGCTGCAGAGCTTCGCCGACCTGCGTAAGGCCGCCGCGTCGGCGACCAGCGACGACGAGAAGCTGGAGTCGGCGCTGTCCACCGCCGAGCAGATCGGTGTGCTGGAGGACGCCATCCTGCACAGCCAGTTCTTCGGCGACCGGACGCTGCGCGCCGAGACGCTGGCCAGCTCGATGGTCGGTTCGTTGGCCCGGCGCAGCCCGGAGGACCTGGCGATCCTGAACAAGTTCTGGCACGGGGTGATCGAGCCACGCAGCAAGGCCGACGGCGGCGAGTGGCCGGCCTTCCTCGAAGGCGGCCGGCAGAGCATCGCGACCCTGTCATGAGCAAGCCCGTCATGAGCAAGCCCGCCACGAGCGACCCCGTCAGGGGTACGCCGGTCACGGGTGCGTCGTCGGACAGCCGGTTCGGGGCGTTGCGGGAGCAGTTGGCGGACGCCGCGACGGCGTTCGCCGACTCGCCCGACGCGCTGACCGGCATCCTCGCCGGCCTGGTCGACGACGTCGACCACGCGCTCGGCGAGGAGTTGGAGATCTTCCCGGTCTGCCACCACTCGCCGTCGTCGGCGTTGGCAATGGCCCGCCGGCTGCGCGACAAACAGCCCAAGGTGATCTACCTGGAGCTGTGCGAGGACATGCAGCCGCTGCTGACCGAGCTGCGCAACTGCGAGCTGCCGGTGGCGTTGCAGGCCTTCGCCAGCGACCTGGACGGCTTTCCCGCCGGGGCCGGGCCGTTGAGCGTGATCGCACCGATCACCGAGGCGTCCGCCGAATACCAGGCGATCGCGTACGCACTGGAGACACCGGGCGTGGAGTTGCTGCTGGTGGACCGCTCCACCGACCACGTCTTCCAGTGGCAGTCCGACGACCGGACGGACCCGACCACCGCCGCGAACGGCGACGACGAACCGGCGCAGCAGGACCAGCAGCAGGACCAGCAGGGCCAGGCCGGCGGCGAGGACGACGAGAAGGCGCTGCACGGCGACGCCGTCGGTGTCGGCATCGGCGACCTGCGCCCCGGGTTCGCCGAGCTGGAGGCGTACCTGCTGCACCACGGCAAGGTGCGGCACTGGTCGGAATGGTGGGACCAGTACGTCGAGCAGCCGCTGATCGGCGCCGACCACGACACGTACCGGCAAGTCATGGTCATGATCGGCAGCCTGTTCCGGCGGCTGCGGCCGAGCGACGCGGCGCGACTCGACCGCGACGAGGACCGGGAACGCTACATGTGGACCCGGATGCGCGAACATCTCGCCGCCTCCGGTGCCGACCCGGCCGACTGCCTGTACGTCTGCGGCGCGTTCCACGCGGCCAGCCGGGTCGAGCAGTTCGGCGTGCGGTCGACCGCGCCGTTCGAGATCACCGCCCGGACCGGCACCAAGTGGCGGTACGGGCTGATCCCGTCCAGCCACTCGGCGATCGAGGCACAGTTCGGGCTGGCCGGTGGCACGGTGTCGATCGCCGCCAGCACCTGGCGCAAGGCGCTGACCGGCAGCAAGGTCACCCCGTACCGGCTGGCCGGGCAGCAGGGCGGGCGCAAGAGCTCGGCCCGCAAGCCGAAAGCGGCGGCGCGGCCGACCGCCGGCGGTACGGCGGCGGCCGCGGCCCCCGGTGACGACCGGCTCAGCGGCTTCCTGGCCGCCCCGAGCCGGCCCGGTGAGCTCGACGAGGCCGAACTGCGCGGCTGGTCGGTCGACATCGTCCGGCTGGCCCGGCGCAACGGCTACCTGGCCAGCACCGCCGACGCGATCGCCGTCTTCGAGACGGCGGTGCTGCTGGCCGGGATGCGCAACCGACGTCGGCCCACCCCGTACGACTTCGCCGACGCCGCGGTCACCTGCATCGAGAAGGACGTGGTGCCGGGCCGGCGCGACGTACGCCGGCTGTGCGAGATCATGTTTGGCGGTGACCGGATCGGTCGGGTCGGCTACGACGCGCTGCCACCGCTGGCCCGCGACGTCTACGACCGGCTGGCGCCCCTCGGGTTGGACCCGAAGCGGCGTACCGTGCAGCGGGCGCTGTTGGACCTGCACGGGCAGCCGGAGCTGCGGCCCTGCTCCGATCTGTTGTGGATGCTGCGGCGGCTGCTGCCACCCGAGGTGGTCCGGCCGATCATGGGCGAGCGGCGGCTCGGTGAGCAGTCGGTCCAGGAGAGCTGGGACGTCGCGATCGGTCGCCACCAGCGGTCGATCATCGAGCTCGGCTACGAGGGTGTGACCATCGAGCAGGTGCTCGAACAGCGGCTACGCCGGGCGGCCTGGGATCCGCAGGCCACGGCGGCACACGCCCTCGCGGCGGTTGAGGACTCGCTGCTGTTCCTGAGCAACCGGCGGCTGACCGACGAGCTCGGTGCCCGCGCCGTGCAGCTGCTCGCCGCCGAGCGCACCGCCGACGGGGCACCGGAGGTGTTGCACCGGATCCGACAGTTGCTGGCGTACTACCGCACCAGCGGTGAGCCGGAGCTGCCGGCCTGGTGCCAGGACTTCGTCAGCACCGGGTACGCCCACTACTGCACCCTGCTGCCGACCGCGTTCATCGACGACGAGACCGGGCTGCGGCAGGTGGCGGCGATGCTGGGCTTCCTGATGACCATGGAGAGCGTCGCCATGGCGTTGGGCTGCGACCGGACCCAGCTGGAGCTGGCGGTACGCCAGTCGCATCCGGAGGCACCGGCGAAGATCGCGTTGCACTGGGCGGCGCAGTCCCAGCTCGGCCAGCTGCCACTGGCCGAGCTGCGCGACCGGTGCGCCGATCTGCTGGCCAGCCCGCTCACCGTCGGCGCGTTCCCGCACTACCTGAGCGGGTTCGTGCAGGCGCTGGAGCCGGTGCCGACGTTGGCGCCGTTCGTGGTGGAGGTGTTGTCGGCGGCGTTCGGCCAGCTTCCCGACCCGGTGCTGCTGCCCTGGCTGCCGTCGCTGATCACCACGCTGCGGGAGCAGGCCGGCGAGTTGGTGCCGATCCTGGTCCGGGAGGCGGGCCGTACCTTCCCGGCGTCGCTGCCGGCGTTGGACTCCTGGACCCCGCCGTGGGCCGCGGCTGCCCCGACCGGCACGCGGACCGGCCTGCAGAACGGCGTTCCCGGCGGCGGGACGGCACCGGCGGCGGAGGCCGCCCGGTACGCGATGTCCGGACCGGCGCCGGAGCTGCTGGCCGAGTATCCGCTGGCCGCCGCAGCGGTGGCGGATCTGCTGGGCTGCGCGGCCGATCCGGTAGGTGCCGCAGCCGCCGCGCCATCGGCCCTCGGGGATCCGGCGGTGGCCGACCTGCTGGAGCGGTTCCCGGCCAGCGCGGCCGGGGTCGCCGCGCACGTCGGACTGGTCCCCGCCGCCGGCTGACAGTGGCCCGGGAGGCGCCGGTGCCGGCGGTACGCCGCCGGCACCGGCGAGGCCGGGGCACTCGTACCCCTCGACATGCTAGGTTTGCCGCGTTGCAGTTGATTTCTTCATGCCGCCTGCCTGATCGCAGCCGGCAGCAGCCGGGCATTGGCAGATTCTGCCGGTCTCTCCGGACGGAGATTGATGAGTGCGGCAGCAGAGGTCCGCACGTCGCGGACCCGTCACCGGCTAGGAGCAGACATGGCAATCGGCACCGTGAAGTGGTTCAACGCTGACAAGGGTTTCGGCTTCATCACCCAGGACAGCGGAGAAGCTGACGTCTTCGCCCACTTCACCGCGATCGCGTCCAGCGGTTTCCGTACCCTCGAAGAGAACCAGCGGGTGGAGTTCGACGTCGAGCAGGGCCAGAAGGGCCTGCAGGCGGCCAACATCCGGGTGATCTGAGGTTGTCCCCGTCCCTTGGGACGCGGCCGCTGACGGCGTCGTCCCAGGGCGGGCTGGCACCGGATCCCCTGCAACGGCAACTCTTCGATGACGCCGCCGGCACCGACAGCGGCGGAGCGGACCAGCTCCGACTGACCAGGGTGCCGCTCGCGGCGGAGATCAAGCTGTTCCTCGCCGACGATCCGACCCTGCTCTGGGCCCGGTTGGAGGCCGCCGCCGGCCGGCGACTACCGCCGCCGTACTGGGCCTCGGCGTGGGCCGGCGGTCAGGCACTGGCCCGCTACCTGCTGGACAACCCCGGCCTGGTCGCCGGGCGGCGGGTGCTCGATGTCGCCTCCGGCTCCGGGCTGGTCGCCATCGCGGCGGCGATGGCTGGTGCCGCGACGGTCACCGCCAACGACATCGATCCGTACGCCGCGACGGCGATAGCGCTCAACGCCGTGGTCAACGACGCCCGGCTCACCACCACCGTCGACGACCTGCTCGACGGCACCGTGACCGAGGTGGACCTGGTGCTGGCCGGCGACGCGTTGTACAACGCCGAACTCGCCACCCGGGTGCTGCCGTTCCTCAGCCGGCTCGCCGACCGGGGCGTGCAGGTGCTGGTGGGTGACCCGGGCAGGGGCCACTGCGCCTTCGACCGGCTCGAACCGGTCGTCAGCTACCACCAGCTGAACGCGGGCGCCGCCGAGGACTCGTTGCTCGACCGCACCCAGGTACTGGCCCTCCTGCCGCGTCGCTGAGCTAGAGTCAGCGTATGAGCGCGGAAGCCGTCGGCCGGCACATGCCTACGGTGATCACGCTCGACGACCTCACCGCGATGATGGCCGAGGACGAGCACCATCGGTACGAAATCAGCCCCGATCAAGTGCTGTCGGTCATGCCACCGGCCGGGTACATGCACGCGATCATCGCCACCCGGCTCACCGGATGGCTGCTCGCCGCCGGGATTCCCGCAGACCGTATCGCCCAGACGGTCGGCCTGCGTATCCCTGGGGCAGCAGGGAGCACCGGTGGACGCATTCCTGATCTTGTCGTCTGGAACAAGGCGCAGGCTGATGGGGTGTGGCTACCTGTCACCGATGTCCTGCTGGTAGTGGAGATCATCTCGCCGGGATCCGAGGCCACCGACACCGTCGCAAAACCGACCGAGTACGCCGGTGCCGGCATCCCTCAGTACTGGACGATCGGCCAAGATTCGGCGCAGACCGTCACGATGTACCGGCACGAGGGTAACCACTACCAGCCCCGGGCCACCATGCCGCTCGCCTGGGTGCTCAACACCGACCCGGCCGAGCACGACCTCCACTAATAGGTGCAGGGCCGCCGAGTGGTCCCGGCGCGCCGGACGGCGCAACCGGGACCACGGCCGAACGGTCGCCGTACGGCTATCCGACCGGTACCGGCCCCGCGTTGCCGGGCAGCCGGGTCACGCTGGGCGGCAGCTGGGCCGCACCGGCGGACCGGCTCGCCGACGCGTCGGTCGGGCAGAGCGCGGTCAGCAGCAGCGTCTGCCAGGCGATGTCGACCGGATGCGCGTCCGGGAACCCGATGTTGTAGTGACTGAGGTTGATGCCGGTAGAAACCTGACGCGCACCGTCCCGGCTGTGCAGCGAGATCGTCAGGTGACCGAGCACCGCGCCGTCGTGCCCCCAGAACTCGCCGCACGGCATCGGCGCCGAGTAGATGCCGAGCCCGTAGCCGCCGAACTGCGGGGCGGACGGGTCGAACGGCACCGTGGTGAGCATCTCGTCGAGGGTGCCCGCGTCGAGCAGTTCACCGTCGAGCAGCGCCCGGTAGAACGTGTTCAGGTCGGTGGTGGTGGCGATCATTTCGCCGGCGGTCCACGCCCAGCTCATGTTGAACTCGCCGAGGTCACGCACGCCGAACGACGCGAAGTAGGCGCCGCCGTGCGGGCCGCGGATCCCCGGATCGGTGCCGGGGAAGTAGGTGCCGTGCAGTCGCAGCGGCCGCAGGATGCGCCGCTGCACCTCGGTGACGGGGTCGTTGCCGGTGACCGCCTCGATCAGCAGGCCGGCGAGGACGTAGTTGGTGTTGGAGTAGCTGAACATCGCGCCAGGCGGGTTGGTGCGCGGCATCGCCAGGCCCGTCGCCACCAGATCCGCCGGCGGGTACGTGGTGACCTGCATCTGGTCGATCGCGGCGTACGAGGTGAGCATCGCGTTGGTGTAGTTGCCGATGCCGCTGGTGTGGTTGAGCAGCATTCGTACGGTGACCTGCTCGCCCACCTCGCCGGGCACCATCTCGGGCAGCCACTGCCCGATCGGGTCGTCGAGCCCGAGCCGGCCTTCGTCGACGAGTTGGAGCACCGCGGTGGCGACGAACGTCTTGGTGATGCTGCCGATCCGGTGCCGCATCCACGGCTGCATCGGGCGAGGCTTGGTGGCGTACGCGTGCCCGGCGGCGGCCTGCCACTCGTGCCGGCCGTCGCGGACGGCGGCCAGGACGCCGGGTACGCCGGCTTCCGGCACGTCGTCGAGTACGGACTGCAGTGCGGCGCGGTCGATGGTGTCGCCGGGCGAGCCGCCCGACGCGGGTCCACCGGCGGACGGGCCGGTTGACGGGCTGGGTCGCGCGGCGGCGGACGCTGGTACGACGGCGATCGCCGCCACCAGTGTCACGCTGGTGGCGGCGACCCGGAGTGTCCTAAAAAGGCTAGACATATTTACATGTTGACGGCCTAGCCGGTGTGACGCATCGTGCTCAGGTGCGAGAGCCAGCTCCCGCTGGCGGACGACCCGGCCTCCTGCCCGTCCGCCGCCGTACGGTCAGCAGCAGCGCGACGCCGAGCGCCACCGCGACCGCACCGACGCCGACGGCCGTTCCGACCGGCGCGCCGGTGATCGGCAGGTAGTCGCCGTCGCCGGCCCCGCCGCCACCCGGTTCATCGTCGGGGTCGTCGCCCGCACCGGTGAAGACGATGGCGACGGTGTTGTTCGACGGGTCGGATTCGGTCGACGGCCCGCCACTGTCGGCGACGATCGTTCCGTCCGTACCCGGCGTTGATTTGATCTTCAATTGGAGGGTGTGGGTGATCCGCCCGCCGCCGGACGCGGTGGCCGGGAAGATGCTCTCGAAGTTGCACCGCAGCGCCGGTGACTCGGGCAGCCGGGTGCCCGGCTCGCCCTCGGTGTAGCACCAGTCGGACGGCAGCAGGACGGTGCCCGACGGCGCGGTGACGGTCACGCCCGGTCCACTTCCGTCGGACGGCCCGTTGTTGACCACGGTGAAGGTCAGGTCGACGGTCTCGCCCGGCGCACCGGTCACCGGCTCGGCCGTCACCGCGATGTCGAACGTGTTCGGCTTGGTGTGTACGGCGAAGTAGTCGACGTTGTCCTCGGTGTCAATCTCCTCGGTGTCGATCTCCTCGAGCAGCGACGCCGCCGAGCGGCCGGCCGACGCCTGGGCCTTCGCCAGCGCCTCGTTGATCGACTTCCCGCCGGCCGTCGACGCCCGTGCCTGCGCCTGCGCCGGGTCCCCGGCGACCAGCCGCGCCTCGAACGACCCGCTCGTCTCACCCGGACCGGCCAGGTTGTTGCCGAAGTACAGGTCGAACAACGACTCGCCCTGCTCGTCGACGAGGAACAGAGTCTCCCCCGGTGCCAGCGGGATGGTCAGCGCGCAGATGACCCGACTCGGGCCGTACGCGTACCCCTCCGTCTTCGGGTCGTTCGGCCAGTAGGAGATGTAGTCACAGTCGGTGTACTGGTCGACGAAGCCGACACCGGTCGGCAGGTCCAGCCCGATCGTGTAGCTGTCGGCGGTGCTGTCACCCTCGTTGAGCACGGCGGCGTACAGCGGGGCGGTGTCGCCCGGTCCGACCCGGTCCTGCTCGGTGTTGATGTCGTCGACCATGGCGACCAGGTCAGCGCCGGAGGCCAGTACGGTCACCGGGAAGGTCTCGGTGTTGTTTGCCGGGTTGGCGTCCTGCTCGGCCGAACTGATGGTGACGGTCATGGTGCCGGCGTCACCCGGCGTGGCACCGGCCCGGCTGACCAGCCGCACCGGGTAGATGTGGTCGGTCACTCCGGCGGCGAGGGCACCGTACGCGCAGCTGACGACCCGGTCGGCGATCTCGCAGCCAGGGTGGTAGCCCTCGGCCAGCTGCACCGCGTCGTCGACGCCGGTGGCGTCGACGACGATGGTCACGTCGCTCGCCGGCGCATCGCCGTAGTTGTAGACGTACATGCCGAGGGTGACGCCGGAGTTGTCCACCTCGGCGACCGGCTTCCGGTCGAACGAGACGAACAGGTCCGGCCCCGGGTTCTGGGCGGCGGCCGGAGCGGCCGCGGCGACGACGAGGGCACCGGCGAGCAGGGTGCCGGCTCCGAGCCGGTGCCAGCCGGCTGCGTTCAGCATCATGATTCTCCTGTGGACGGGGCAGGAGCCGGACTCTATCGACAGTCCACGAGGTCTGCCACCCCGATCACACCACCGGGATCAGATTGCGTCCGAGATTTCACCCGCGCTTCGAGTTCATCCGCAGCTGCTCGAAGTCGGTGGTCAACGCGAACGGGTCGGCCACCCGTACCGGCTCCCGGCGGTGCATCTCGGCGGCGAGCTCCCGACCGGCCCGGGAGATCCGCCCGCGCAGCGCCCCGACCTGGCCACCGCTGTCTGCGGCCTGGTCGCCGACCTTTTGCCCGGCCCAGTCCTCGGGGCCGGCGAAGACGGCGGTCGGCAGCACCACCGCACGCAGGTAGGCGAACATCGGCCGCAGCGCGTGCTCCAAGGTGAGCGAATGCCGGGCGGTGCCGCCGGTAGCACCGACCAGCACCGGCTTGTCGAGCAGCGCGCCCTCCGGCAGTACGTCGAAGAATGCCTTGAACAGCCCGCTGTACGCGGCGTTGAACACTGGGCTGACCGCGATCAGCCCGTCGGCGGCCGCCACCGCGTCCAACGCCTGCTTCAGCGCCGGTGCCGGGAAACCGGTCAGCGTGTTGTCGACGATCTCGTGGGCGTGGTCGCGTACCTCGATCACCGTCGTTTCCAGCTGCCCGCCGAGGCCGGCCAGCTCGTCGCGGACCGCCGCGGCGAGCTGGTCGGCGAGCAGCCGGCTGGTCGACGGCTGCCGTACGCCGGCGGTGATGACCGCCAGTCGACGGCGGCCGCTGCTCGTGGTCATCGCCGTCACACCGCAGCCGGGGCGGCGGCGTCAGCGTCAGCCGTACTGTCGGCTGCGCTGCCGTCGGCCGCTGCCTTGACCAGGGACGCGTGGGTGGGGGCGTCCGGCACGTGCGCCGGCCGGCCCACCGCGAACTCGCGCCGCAGCACCGGCACGACCTCCTCGCCGAGCATGTCCAACTGCTCCAGCACCGTCTTCAACGGCAGACCGGCGTGGTCGACCAGGAACAGCTGCCGCTGGTAGTCGCCGACGTACTCGCGGAAGGTCAGCGTACGGTCGATGACCTGCTGCGGGCTGCCGACGGTGAGTGGCGTCTGCGAGCTGAAGTCCTCCAACGACGGACCGTGCCCGTAGACCGGTGCGTTGTCAAAGTACGGCCGGAACTCGCGCACCGCGTCCTGCGAGTTGCGCCGCATGAACACCTGCCCGCCGAGACCGACGATCGCCTGGTCGGCGGAGCCGTGGCCGTAGTGGGCGAACCGTTCCCGGTAGAGGCCGACCATCCGCTGGGTGTGCTCCTTGGGCCAGAAGATGTGGTTGGCGAAGAAGCCGTCGCCGTAGTAGGCGGCCTGCTCGGCGACCTCCGGGCTGCGGATCGAGCCGTGCCAGACGAACGGCGGTACGCCGTCGAGCGGGCGCGGCGTCGAGGTGAAACTCTGCAGCGGAGTACGGAACTTGCCCTGCCAGTTGACGACGTCCTCGCGCCACAGCCGGCGCAGCAGGTCGTAGTTCTCGATGGTCAGCGGGATACCGTTGCGGATGTCCTGGCCGAACCACGGGTAGACCGGCCCGGTGTTGCCGCGCCCCATCATCAGGTCGACCCGGCCGTCGGCCAGGTGCTGCAGCATCGCGTAGTCCTCGGCGATCTTCACCGGGTCGTTGGTGGTGATCAGCGTGGTCGCGGTGGACAGCAGCAGCCGCTCGGTCCGGGCCGCGATGTAGCCGAGCATGGTGGTCGGCGACGACGGCACGAACGGCGGGTTGTGGTGCTCGCCGCTGGCGAAGACGTCCAGGCCGACTTCTTCGGCCTTGAGCGCGATGGCGACCATGGCCTTGATCCGCTCGCGCTCGGTCGGTTCCCGACCGTTGGTCGGGTCGACGGTGACGTCACCGACGGTGAAGACGCCGAACTGCATGGTCTGCTCCTCCTCGCGGCGAGGGGCCGGTTGGGATTCCCTCGGACTACCCGGCCAAACATAGTTGCTGCGTCAACTATTCCGCGAACGCGCCGTCGATGAGGTGGGCCTCCAGCGCCCGTAGGAACCGCTCGATGTCGTCGGTCGAGAAGTAGGTGGTGTCGGCGGTGAGCGCCAGCCCCAACCCGTCCGGGCGGTCGACGATCTCGATCCGGGTACGCCAGGTGAAGCGCTCGATCCGCTCGGCGAGCCGGAACGTGGTGCCGGTCGTCGCGCCGCGTACCGCCGCCTCGTCGATGTCGCGGCCGAACAGGTCGCTGTCCGCCGACAGCCGGATGTCGTTGAGGTAGCAGTGCGGGTTCACCCCGGTCGCGTACGGCAGGCCGGCCGCGCCGAACGCGTCGCTGAGCGCCTGCGGGTCGTAGTAGGCGTGCCGGTACCCATCGAGCGCCGCCCGCCACACCCGGGGCAGCAGGTACGCCATCCGACGGTCACCGCTCAGGTCGACCGGCACCAGGGCCAACTGGTTCAGCTTGGCGATCGCCTCCGGGTAGCCGTCCAGCATCCGGTTGTTGACCATCGTGTGCATGCCGACCAGGTCGTTGCCGGAGCATTCGCCGACCACCAGCGCCGCCGCCGCGAGCAGCACCGTCGAGGTGGTCGTCCGATGCCGTACGGCGAGCATCCTGGTCGCGGTGTCCGCCGCCGCCGAGGTCAGGACACCCCGCCGGAAACGCGGGGTGGCCGGCTCCCGCTGCGGCATCCGGGTGTCGCGCGACAGCCGGCGGGTCACCTCCACCCAGTACGCCGCCGCCCGCGCCGACCGCCGCCGGTGGCTCTCCCGCTGCTCCAGGTCGGCGACGTCCGCCGACTGCAGACCGGGTGCGTTGTCGATCCGGCCCCGGGCCAGCAGCAGCCGCAGGTCGCGCAGCACCAGCTCGGCCGACCGGAAGTCGACCGTGGTGTGGCTGAACACCACCACCACCTGATGCGGTACGCCGTCGCGGGTCACCACGGCGACACGCTGCGGCCAGTCGTCGGCGTGCGCGAACGGCTCCGCCGCCAGTTCGTCGGCTACCCGCTGGGCGACCGCCACCGGATCCACCGGCCCGCCGCCCGCCGCGTCGCCGGAGTTGCCGCCGGATTCGGCCGGCACCACCAGCACCGGCAACTCACCCCGGTCGGCGACCAGTTGACGGGGCTCGTCGCCGGCCAGCTCCAGCCGGGTGCGCAGCGCGGTGTGCCGCACCATCAGGGCGGCGATCGCCGCGTACACCCGCTCCGGGTCGGAGCGTGCCCGGCGGGGCACGGCGACGTGCCGTTTCAACGCGAACATCGCCCGGCTGGTGCCGTGCCGCCGGAGCGCCATCCACAGTGCCCGCTGACCCCAGGTGATCGGGGCGGTGCGCGCCGGATCCGGCGCGACGAACGACACCGTACGCCGGCCCACGGTCGACAGTTCGGTCACCACGTCGACCAGTATCAGTGAGTGTGCCGTTACCCGACAGGGTCGAGTAAGCGCTTTCCTATGACCGATCGGCCGATGATCTCCGCCTGGGCGGTAGTCTCCGGCAGGTGCCCCACCACGCGCGCACCGTCCACCGGGTCCGGGACCGGATCCGACTGCTCTTCGTCAACACCCAGGAACGCGCTGCACTGACCGCGATCGGCCTCACCAGCTATCCCCAGTGGATCACCGCCGCCACCGGACTGGATCCGGCGCAGATCGTCACCATCGACGTCGCCGACGGTCAGCCACTGCCCGACACCATCGAGGCCGACGCGGTCATCGGCGGCGGATCCGGGCACTCCGCGTACGAGAAGCTGCCGTGGATCACCCGGACCAAGGAGTTCTTCCGCGCCGCCGCTGCGGCTGGCGTACCGGAGCTGCACATCTGCTGGTCGCATCAGGCCCGCGCCGAGTCGGTCGGCGGGCGGGCGGCGATCGGCGGGCACGGCCGCCGGTTCGGCATCGACACGGTACGGCTGACCCCGGCCGGCCGGCGCGACCCGTTGTTCGCCGGGCTGCCCGACGAGTTCGACCTGTTCACCTCGCACGTCGACGTGGTCGAGCAGGTGCCGGTGCGCGCCGCCGAGGGGGCGGTCGTCGAGTTGGCGTACAGCCGGGTCTACCGCAACGAGGCGCTGGCCATCGGCCCGACCGTACGGACGATCCAGGCCCACCCCGAGATCACCGCGAGCATCATTTCGGCGCTGGCCCGCAGCCGACGCGGCGCGCTGGTACGCGAAGGCTGGATCGGCCCGGACGACGCCGACCTTGACGCCTTCACCGCCACCCTGTACGCCCGTGAGGCGCAGATCGTCGCGACCTCTCGGCGGCTGCTCGCCAACTGGCTGCGGTACCACGTCCGCCCGGGTGTCCGGCCCGCCACCGCTCCGACCGGTACGCCGTCCACCGATGCTGGTGTCGGTGTCGCCGCCGGTGCTGGTGTCGCCGCTGGTGCTGGTGCTGGTGCTCATGCGGGGGTGCCGGCAGCGGTCGGCGGTGTGCTGTGAGCGCCGTACTGCCAGCGGCGCGCAGCAGCGCCGAAGCACGCCTCTACGTCGAGCTGCACCCGTGCGACTGCAGTGAAACGCAGTTCGAGCCGCAGGTCGAGGTGGTCGCGCTCGCCGATGGCGACCTGGCCACCCGCTACCAGGGCAGCTGTGCCGGCTGTGCCACCGCACGGGAGTTCCTGTTCCGGCTGCCCGCCGAGCCGGTGCGCCCGTCGGCCGGCGCTGCTTTCTCGTACGGTGGCCCGGAGCCGTCGCAGCTCATCGACCCGGGCGAGTGGCTTGCCGTCGCCGACCGGTACGCCGCCCTGGTCCCCGCCGACTTCGCCACCGCCGGGCCTGCCGCTGCCGACCCGGTCACGCTCGACCCCGCTCAGCGGCGGCGTGCCACGGCTGCCCTGTCCCGGGCCGTCGCCGCGCTCGACGAGGTGCGCAAGTTCATCCCGGCCGACGCCGACGAGGTGCCGGCCGATGCCATCAGCAGCGAGATCGGGCGCCGGATGCGCCGACGCGAACCGGGCCGGTTCCGCCGCGACCGCCTCACCGCCCTCCGCGACACCTACACAACCCTCCTCTCCGGTACACCTGCAGGACCGCCGGACTGACGCCGCCTACACCTGCACACCGCCGCCAACTCGGCGTAACCAGCAGCTATCCGATCACGTGTTCCCTGGGGCCGCTGCGTACCGCATCACCCACCACGGACTACGGCTGCCCAAAATCCACCAGATTCCTGCCCAAGAGCCATGCTTGCGCCAAGCATAGAGTCCACGGGAAGCTGTCCTGACCAGCGTTTCTGCAACGCGGTCATACTAGGCAATCCCAAGGGAGAGATTTCACATTGAGACCCCCTTGACGAGCAGCTACCGGAGGTCCACGAGCGAACCAAAGAAGCTTTCCTCACGGGAAGTGACAGACTCCATCCGCAATGCTATGGCAGTTCTGGTGGTTCCACCGCAGTCGATTTGTTTGATCACTGCAAATAGGGAAATCATGTCAAATTCGAAATCCAGTCGAACTCTGCTCAGCAAGGTCGCCGTCGTAACGACGCTGATAGCCGTGTTATCGCCGACACTGCTAGCAACACCGGCATACGCCGGTGATCAAACACCGATCAGTGGCTCCACTTTCAGCTCGGGAACTGTCTGGTACCTATCAACCACCTGGCGCACCGTATCCTTCTATGGCCCGTATATTGAGATCAATATTCATCGGGCACCCCGGCTGGCGGATGGTAAGGCCGACTACATGAGATGGCGGATCAATCAAGGTTCCAGTTCCACCGATGGCCCCGTGTACGCAATCAATGAGACTCCGTCAGGCTACACCGACCTTGGCTACTACGGCCCACCTTACACTCAGTTCAGAAATAAGTTTGGGCGCGGGACCACCTGCAACAACTGCGACCACGATTTCGAAGGTAAGATGACCTACTAGCGCAAGTGGCCGAGCCGGGCTAGGCGAGTCAGACTTGACACGCGTTGCCCGGCTCGGCCGTTCGAATCACCAGCCCGGAAAGGCATAGAAAACTGAGTGTTCAGGAACACGATACACAGAGTGGGTGTCTTACTCTTGCCACTTGTATCTGCTTCAATTTTCTCCTGTGGCGCACCCTCAAACGCATCGAGATACGTCGACGCAGCGCAGGCGACTCGCGAGTACCTGGATGAGTCCGAGCAGTTGCACCTCGCCGCAGGCTGGGAGTGGCCCACGCATCCCGGCTATTCGGATCGCGACGAGAATGGCGACCGCGTATTGTACGAAGTAAATTTGGGCCGAGTCGACGCCGCCTGGTATTGGCATTGTTCATGGGCGCAGACTTTGCTCGCTGCGACGAGCTCAGAAGATTACGCCCACGCGAACACATTCGTCCAAGATCTGCGCACTTCTGCGTTCTACCAGTGGGGGTTAGACACAGAAGAACAGAGTCGCAGAGATAAGATTCTGGACGACGTCGCGGACGGAGATCTTACCGAATTTAGTAAGATAATCAACCTAAACTGCCCAGATGCACCAAGGTAGGCCAATGCCAGCTGCAACAATTCAGCAGTTGTTCCGAGTCCCACTGACTGTGCCACTTCTTGCCGGCGGAGGACTCGGCACCGCCACCTTTCTGGTGGATCTGATCCCAGAGTTCCTCGCATTCTTCATCACCCCCGTCGTTAGTTCCGCTGCAGCCTGGGGTGCGGTGGCGCTCCTCGTGGCGATGCGCACTGAGACACGCTCATTCGCCACGCTATTTGGCGTGGCAACACTTTGCTCATCGACCGCAACCTACTACCTACTTATTCTAGTGTTGAGTCAACGCTGGAAACTCGGTGCCGAAACGGAAAATTTCACCCTATCACATAGCGGCATTCTCTCGGTCGTAGCAGCGAATGGATTCTGGCTCCTACTGTCGATATTTGCCGGAGCGACACTCGGAGTTCTTGCTCACGCAATTCGATCTGGCCCACCTGCTCGAAGTGCTGCCTTGACCGGTATAACGACAGGGATGCTAGCAACCGAAGGGGCCTACACAATCCTTCACGTCTCATTTATCTGGGTCGGACCGCTTGACTCCTTCACATGGGCAAGAATACAAACGGCCTCGATGCAGTTGTTGTTAGCTGGGCTCGTTCTTGCGCTGATCGTCACAACCCGCAAACTACACCACACCTGGGCGGCATTACTGACACCCTTCATTGCATCAATTTCTGTTGGTATTGCCCTTTGGCTCCCTTTGGCGGAAATCCGACAGTCCCTTTAGGTTACTCCGATTTCAACCCATGGGCTCGCCGAGGTCGCGGCCGGCTTGAGACAGAGTGCCGGCCCATCTCGATGAGGCGGCTCAGCCGCCAAGCTGCCGGCCGCCGCTTGGCCTGAGACCGCCCGCCGGGAGGCAGAAGGGCTGTCCAACACGACCAAGGTGGAGCGCTACCTCGCCCATCTCGCCGCCCAGGTGGTTGACGCCGCCGACATCACAGACATCTACGAAGAGGCCGGCTCGGCAGGCTCGATATCACCGACCTCAACAGGTCTGGGACAACTGTGCCAGCTTCGCCATCGGTCTGTCTCATATCATCTCACTCTCGTACCAGGTGCCGCTCTACGACGACGGCTGGGATGTGACGTGGAACCAAACACTCCATAAGGTGGAGTGGCATGGCGCAAGCACAGGTGGCCAGAACGACAGCCGCAGCGCGTCGGGCGCCAGCACTGTCCGACTCCCATGGAGCACACCCATCGTGTACATGAACTATCGGATCGGCTGGACATACGCCTGCTTCTGCTGATCGCCCACCTCTTCCCCGTGGCGGTCATCGGCCGCCACGGGGACATCGAGCCGGAGATTTCTCAGACATGCGCAATACTGTCGGCATGCGCGCCCGCATCCTCCTGACCGTCGTAGCCGGGATACTCGCCGCGCAGGGCTGCACTGCCGCTGTTCCCGCACCTGAGGCGCCCCCGCCCACCCCGACCGTCGGACAGCCCGTGGTGTTGGATGCCCGCGTACCCGGTTGGGAGACCGCCGCCTGGCTCGCCGAAGACGCGTTCTGCGTGCGCGTCGCCCGAGTCGACGGTAAGCGCAGTGAGGGCAAGGAAAACGAGTTCGCCTTCTGTGATCCGGCACCGGAGGCTCTTGACACTGTGGGTCCACCACTGCTGCCCACCAAGCCGATGCCGTACGTCGCACCACTTGACCCGCAGCAGCGGGAGATTATCCTGGTCGGGCCTGTACGCGGTGCCGTGACCAGCGTATCCGTCACCATGTTCGGCCAGACCGCCACGGCCGCCGTACACCAACTCCCCGCCACCCGAGATCGCCAGATCGGCGCTTACGCGGTCTGGCTTCCTCGCAACGGGGGTGAGCGCGACGGGATGGACCTCTCCGACATCACCGCCGTCGTCGGCTACGACGCCGACGGCAACGTCGTGACCCAGCTGGACTGACGCCGACGCGGGAGCGCTGGCCTACTTGCGCTTCCCGTGTTTCGATGGCTCCGAGTGGTCCAGGAGCGCGACGATTTCGAGCAGCTCGGCCCGGTGTCGCGTCAGCTCGGCGGCGGTGACGCCGAGTTCGTAGTGGTGGTGGTGACCGGCTCGGGACAGGGCCCACCACAGGTAGCTGGCCCGTCCCGCCAGCTTAGGTCCGGCGTAGTAGGCGAGTAGGAGCAGCTTTGGCCGCTGCACCCGGATCCGCCCGATCGCCGGACAGACCCGGGCCCAGTAACGGTCCATAGCCGCCTCAAGCTCGTGCCGCAGCAGCCAGGCACATGCCCGGGGCCAGGCACCTCGGGCGCCGCGGATCACGCTGGTGAGCATCCGGTCGGCGGTGGCGAGGTAGACGGACTGGTTCATCGCAACCGCCTCACCAGATCCTTGGTGTTGTCGACCATCTTCCAGATGGACATCTCGCTCGGCACTCCGTGGACGGCGTCGGCGACTGCCTTGACCGTCCGGGTCGTTTCCCGGCCGTAGTCCCGGTCGAGGTACGCGAACAGGTTCTGCCGGGGCACGACGCGGCCGAAGAGCCCGAGGCTGAGCACGTCCTTGACGCCGCGCGCGTCGCCGAGCCGCTCCTGGATCCGCTGGTACGGCGTACCGGCCCGGTGCTGTGCGAGCCGGTAGCGGTCCATGCTGACCGCCTCGATCGCTGACCGGCAGTACCCAGCCACCATGATGTCCTTCACCTCATTCGGGATGTCCGCTTTGACGATTGCGCGTGCGTCGTCGAGGTAGCGGTCGGCGGGGTCGCATGCCCGCCGTACCTCGACGATGGAGCCTTCGCGGCGGGTGACTTCTCGGATGTCGGCCTCGACGTCGAGCCGCCGGAGTGCTTCCGGCAGCCGGTCGTCGTGGGTGAACACGACGACCTGTCGGGTCAGGGCGACCTCGCGGAGCACCTCGGCGAGACCGTCGATCTTGGCCGGGTCCATGCTCTGCACCGGGTCGTCGATGATCACGAACCGGTACGGGCTGGCGTCGGCGCAGGCCCGGGGCAGGAACACCGCCAGGCCGAGGGCGTGCAACTCGCCCTGGCTCATCACCCCCAGTGCGTCGGTCTCGACCCCGTCAACGGCGACCGGGAAACGGACCTTGCGGCTGGTGTTGTTGCCGTCCATCCGCAGCTGGTGCAGCTCGACGTTGCTTTCGTGGCGCAGCTGCTGCCACACCCGGTCCGACTGCGCGGCGTAGCTGCCCAGCCGTTCGGCGCGGATTGACTTGGTGGCGTCGACCAGCGCCTCGCGGGCCTTGTTGAGCAGTGCGAGGGTCGGTGCCTCGTCCTTGACCAGCGTCGCGGCGTCGACCCAGCGTCGGATCGCGGCACCGGGCTCACGCCAGGTGTCGTGCCGCTGGGTGAGCCAGTCGGTCGTGGCCGCCGCCAGGCCGGCATGGGCGGCGTCGAGTGCGTCCCAGGTTGCCGGGTCGTGGCCGAGCCCGGCCAGGGCGTCGCGCATCGCGGCGCACTGTGCCGGCAGGTGGGCGGCGAGCGCGTCGGCGACCGGGTCGAGCCACTTGTGGACGTCGCCGAGCAGCGCGTCGGCCGTACGGCGAGCCTTCGCGTACTCGTCCTGGGCTGCGCTGGCGGCTGCGGCGACGGCCGCCAGCCGCGCCACCTCCGACTCTGCCTCCTGCCGCCAGCCGTGGTCGAGGGTCCCTTGCCGGCAGACCGGGCAGGGCCGGTCGCCGCCGTCGCGGTGCATCTCCAGGGCGCCGCGCAGCAGTTCGGCGGCCCGGTGGGCCATGCCGCTGTCGGTGGCGGCTGCCTCCTTCGCGGCCCAGTGCTCCTCGACCAGGGTGACGAGGACGTGTCGACCGTCGGGCAGCTTCTCTTCGGTGAGCCGCCGGGCTGCGGCGGCGGCTACCGCTTCCGAGGCGGCGACCTCGTCGCTGGCCAGCGCGCCCAGCCCGGTCAGGTCGGCCCGCCCGGCCCGCGTTCCGAGGGCGAGCAGGGCGTCCCGGGCGCGTTCGTCGTCGACCTGTGCGAGCTGGGCACGGAGCTGGGCGAAGTCGGCCTTGAGCGCTTTGGCGCGGTCATCGTAGAGCTTCCGTTCGCGCTGCAGGCGGGCGTCGGCGGCGGCCAGCGGGGCGAGGCCGAGGATCGGTGCGATGGCGTCGTACAGCTCGGTGGGCCTGGCGGTGATGACGCGTTCGAGGTCGCGCGCGGAGAGGAAGGGCCGGTACCGGTCGGCCTGGCTGATCCACTCCGGCAGCTGACCGGGGGACATCGCGGCGTCGCCCTGGGTCGTCGTGACGGTGGCGGAGGCCAGGTCGGTGGTGCCTGCCGGCCAGGTGCGGTTGATTGTCACTGGTTCGCCGGTGTCCAGCCGCATGGTGAGGCGGATCTCGGGTGCGCCGTTGTGGTGCAGGTTGCGCCAGCCGTCGCGGAAGGCCTGCGGTCGCTGCGCCCAGCGTAGGGAGTCCTCGGTGAGCGTGAACTCGACTGCTTCGGCGAAGCTGGACTTGCCGGAGCCGTTGCGGCCGATGAACACGGTCAGCCCGGTCTTGGGCACGAGCCCGACCGTGGCGGGCTGGCCGACGCCACGGAAGCCTGCGACCCGGATCTCTTCCAGGAAGGCCTGCGGCCGGCTGCCGTCGACCTCGCCCGCTTCGGGCTGTACGAGCAGGGCGTCGCCCCGCACGACGGCGTCGAGTGGCTCGTCGCCCTGGAACGCGGCGAGGACCAGGCCGTTCACCTTGTCTGGCACCTCGCGCTGCTGAAGCCGGTCGGCGAGCTCCTGGTAGAGCGTGAGCGTGTCGTTCATCAGACCCCCTGATGTCGTTGGTCCATCAAGGAGACCGCACCCGGAGGCCTTAGCATGTGCAAGTGGCTGTTATCCCGGGATAACAAGCATTGCACCGTGTCAAAACATGAGAGACTCGTACAGTTGGCACCGCAGCCGAGGAGGTGAAGCCATGGAGCAGACGGCGGTGATGTCGCAGCGCGAAATCGCGCAGCTGGCGCGGGTCAGCAAGCCCGCGATCATGAACTGGCGCCGCCGGCACCCGGGCTTCCCGGCACCCGTCTCCGGCAGCGACGAGCAGCCGCTCTTCCCCGCCGACGCGGTCCTCGCCTGGCTGCTGCACACCGGGCTCGGCAACGCCGACCCGGAGACGCTGCGCGCCGAGCAGACGCTGCACACGCTGACGGCGTACGCCCGACAACACGGCGGCCGACGCATGGTTGCTGTCCTCAGCGCCGCGCTGTGCCTGCGCCACCTCGCCGGCCGGGAGCTGCCCGCCGACCCGCTGCCGCTGGCCCGCCGCCTCGACCCCGACGACGAGTTTCTGCTGCGTGAGCTGGCCGACGCGGCCGAGCCTGCCGAGTTGCCCCAGCTGGTCGAGCAGCTGATCGAGGGCGCGTACGACGCCGGGCATGCCTGCCGCCTCCTGCTCGGCTCCGCCAACCGCTTCGGCTGGCCGGAGCTGGTGGCGGACGCGCTCACTCCGCAGCTGGTCTCGCTGATCCGTCAGGTCGCCGACATGCCGGGCAGGTCGCGCAGCAGCGGCAACGGCGCCGTCACCATCGCCGACGGCAACGCCGGCACCGGTGACCTGCTGACGGCGTTCCTGAGCGACGACGACGAGGACCGCGATCACCTGCGGCTCGTCGCGTCCGTTGCCGACGAGGAGCTCGTCCGCCTGGTGCGCCGGCAGTTGCTGCTGGCGCGGCTGGACGAGTTCCAGTTCGACGTGACCGCCGACGGGTTGCGCGAGGAGTTCGCCGACCCGGATCTCATCGTCACCCGGCTCCCCTACCGGCCCGCCGAGACCCGCGACGCGCTCGCCGACCTCGACTCCGTCGAGGCGATCGCCGACCTGCTCGGTGCGGGCCGCACGGCGATCGTCGTCGGCCCTGCCAGCAGCCTCGTCGACGAGCTGCGGGACGGGGCGGCGGTGATGCGCCGCACGGCGTTGTTGAGCAGCGGCATGGTCGAGGCGGTCGTACGGCTGCCCGGCGGGGTCTACCCGGCCCGGCCCGGCTATCCGGCCGCGATGTGGGTGCTGACCCGCGATCCGGTCCCCGCCGTCAAGGGCCGGCTGCTGCTGGCCGACCTCAGCGGTGTCACGTTCGATCAGCGCACTGTCGACGCCGCCGCCGAGGACATCACCCTGTGGCGTACGGAGGGTTACCGCAGCGACGGCCACGACCCGTGGACCGGCCGGATCGTCCCGTTGGCAAGCCTCGACCTGCGCCGGGGTGCGGCGCTGCGGCCCCCGGGCCCGGCGTCGGTCACCCTGCGGGCCCGGCTGGCCGCCGACCGGCCGGCGCTGATCGGCGAAGTCGAGCGCCGTCTCTCCGACGAGGAGCAAGCTTTCATCCAGTACGCGGAGGAGCACGGCCCGCTGGTCACCGGCGCGGCTCGACGTGACGGCAGCCGGCCGAAGGAGCTGCCCCTCGACACGCTCCGCAGGGCTCGCCGGGTCCGCCAGCTCGCCGGGCACCGGCTGTCGCCGGAGCACATCGGACGGCGGGGTCACCACCGGGTGCTCGGCCCGGCCGAGGTGCTCGCCGGGGTGTCGACCCGGTGGCTGGACCGGCTCACCCTCGCTGCGGAGTATCCGCAGGTCGCGCTCACCGAGCCGGGTGATCTGGTGGTCACCACCAAACCCCGGTTCGGGGTCATGGTGGACGACGACGGCTTCTCGGTGATCGAGCACCCGGCCGCCGGCCTGCGGGTCGCCGCCGGTGACCCGCTCACCCCGCGCGTCCTGGCGGCGCTGCTGGGCACGGCCCGCAACACCACCCGCAGCCCGGGGGCGGTGCGCGGCCCGCGGCTGGGCGACGCCACGATCCCCGACCTGGCCACCGACGAGATCGCCCGCTTGGATGACGTGTTGCGCCGATTGGCCGAGCGCGAACGCCTCCTGCGGCAGCAGGCAAGTCTTTTGGCCGAGGTACGCGAACTCGCCGTGACCGGCTTCGCCGACGGCACCCTGACGACTCTGTACGGTACGAACTTCTGACCGAGAGAACGGAACACACAGTGCCCCCACGCAAGCGTGCCGCCGGGCAGGGCGAGCTGCCCGGCATGTCCAGCACCAAGCAGATTCAGGACATTCTGTGGAAGGCAGCCGACAAGCTGCGCGGATCGATGGACGCCGCACAGTACAAGGAGTTCGTCCTCGGCCTAGTCTTCCTCAAGTACGTCTCGGATGCGTTCGCCGAGCGTCGTGACCAGATCGCGGAGAGCCTGACCGACATCCCGGAGAGCCGGCGCGCAGCTTTCCTCGACGACCGTGACGAGTACACCAGCGCAAACGTCTTCTGGGTGCCGGAGAACGCCCGCTGGGACTACCTGGTGGAAAACGCGCCGTCTGGGGTCGGCAAGCTGCTCGACGACGCCATGGACGCGATCATGCGGGAGAACCGGGCGCTGACCGGCGTACTGCCGAAGATCTTCAACCGGGACAACGTCGACCAGAAGCGGTTGAAGGAGCTGGTCAACCTGATCAGCGACGCCCGCTTCACCGGCCACGGCGAGCGCAAAGCGCAGGACGTCCTCGGCGAGGTCTACGAATACTTCCTGGAGCAGTTTGCCCGCGCCGAAGGCAAGCGGGCCGGCGAGTTCTACACCCCGGAAAGTGTGGTCCGGGTCATCGTCGAGGTGCTGGAGCCCTACTCCGGCCGGGTCTACGACCCGTGCTGCGGCTCGGGCGGCATGTTCGTGCAGTCGAGCAAGTTCGTCGCGGCCCGCGCCGGCCGCGAGCACACCCACGACATCGCCATCTACGGCCAGGAGGCGAACGAGCGCACCTGGCGGCTGTCGAAGATGAACCTCGCCATCCACGGCATGGACCCGGTCGGCACCGGCGACCGCTGGGCCGACACCTTTGTCGACGACAAACACCCGGACATGCGGGCCGATTTCGTCATGGCCAACCCGCCGTTCAACATGAGCGACTGGGCCCGCCGCAGCGATGACCCGCGCTGGCGCTACGGGACGCCGCCGCAGAGCAACGCCAACTACGCCTGGCTGCAGCACATCGTCTACAAGCTCGGCGACCGGGGCAGTGCCGGCGTGGTGCTGGCGAACGGCTCGATGTCGTCGAAGCAGTCCGGCGAGGGCGAGATCCGCAAGGCGATGATCGAGGCGGGCCTGGTGGCCTGCATGGTCGCCCTGCCGCCGAACCTGTTCCGCACCACCGCGATCCCCGCCTGCCTGTGGTTCCTGACCAAGGACAAGACCCCGCAGGGGGCGAAGGCGCTGACCGACCGGCGCGGCGAGATCCTTTTCATCGACGCCCGCGCGCTCGGCACCATGGTCGACCGCACCGAGCGCGTCCTCACCGACGACGACATCGCCAAGATCGCCGACACCTACCACGCCTGGCGCGGCACCAGGTCGGCCAAGACCAAGGACCAGAAGTACGAGGATGTGCCCGGCTTCTGCTACTCGGCGACCGTCGACGAGGTAGCCGCCCACGACTACGTGCTGACCCCAGGCCGCTACGTCGGTGCCGCCGAAGCCGAAGAAGACCCGGACGCCGAACCACTCGCCGACCGCATCGAACGCCTCACCAAGGAGCTGTACGCCCACTTCGACGAGTCCACCCGCCTCGAAGCCGTCGTCCGCACCCAACTCGGGAGGCTCGATGTCTGACCGCACCGTCACCTTTTCTGAGATGGTCAAGGAACACTTGATCGAGATAGGCGCAGGACGACCGCGAACCGTAAATATAAACGGACAAAACTTCCCCATCCTGCGTGTTGCGAATGTCTTGGATGGAAAAGTAGAGTACGAGCGCCAGACTGCCACAGCAAACAAAAGCATACAAGGAGATGTATCGAAGGTCTCAAGACCTGGCGATGTCGTTTTGACAACAAAAGGAACCGTGGGACGAGTGGCTTTAATACCAAACGACGGACCGACCTTCGCCTACAGCCCACAACTTTGCTATTTCCGACCTTCCTCCGATGGCCCACTGAGGTCGCAATTCCTGTACTATTGGCTCAAAAGTGCCGAATTTTGGAGCCAGGCAAGCTCACTTAAGAGCCAGACAGACATGGCCGACTTCCTCAGCCTAGGGGACGTCGAAAGGATGCGGATTACACTCCCACCCCTCATCCGACAGGACGCCGTGGCCAGCACCCTCGGGGCACTCGATGATAAGATTGCAGTCAACGACCGCATCGCCACAACCGCCGAAGAACTATGCGTATCGCACTTCGCGGAGCGGGAAGGAGGTCCCAGAGTACCAGTCGACGCGCTGTGCCGATTTGACAAGAGGCAGGCCAATCCAAGCACGTTAAGCGAAACGTCAGCAATGCACTTCAGTCTGCCATCCTTTGACGCCGGCCGCACTCCCGAGATAACAGATCCTCGTACGATCAAGAGTTTGAAGTTTGTGGTCCCACCGTCTGCCGTACTCGTCTCCAAGCTGAACCCACACACACCTCGCGTGTGGCACGTGCTTCACAATGAACAGATGCCAGCATTGGCATCAACCGAGTTCCTGGTTCTCGTTCCCACCGAGGGCGTATCCACTGCCGAACTATGGGCAGCACTCTCCCAGCCTGCATTCACGGCGGAGATGGCAGCCAAGGTGACGGGTACGTCCAACAGCCACCAGAGGGTCAAGCCCAGTGAGATCATGGGAGCTTCGATCGCCGACCCTCGGGAATTTGGAACACTCAGACAGACGGTCGAAGATCTGCTACAGAGAGCGATTGCGGCACGTCAGGAAATCCGCACACTGCAAGCATTGCGCGACACGTTGTTGCCGGAGTTGATGTCGGGGCGGTTGCGGGTGAAGGACGCCGAGAAGGTCGTCGAAGAAGCAGTCTAGGTAACTGGCTCTGGGGAGGGTCGCGTAATGGGGTTGGATTGGCGGATGAGCGAGGCCGACTGGGAGTCGCACGCGCTGGAGCAGCTCGGGGAGCTCGGTTGGGAAGCCGGCGCCGGCAAGGACTTCGCGCTCGGTTCGAGGCAGCGGCAGTCCTGGGCCGACCTGGTGCTCGTCGAGGACCTACGGGCAGCGATCGAGCGCCTAAACCCCGAGCTGCCGCAGGGGGCGGTCGCCGACGCGGTGCGGGCCGCCACCGACGTGGCCTCGCGGGAGGCGTTCGCCGAAAACCGGGCAGCGCACGAGCGGCTGGTCAACGGCATCCGGTCGATCGTCTACACCGACTCGTTCGGTGCCGAGCACAATCCGACCGTACGGCTGGTTGATTTGCATGACCCCGGCCGCAACATCTTCCGGGCGATCAACCAGGTCCTGGTCATCGACGGCGATCACCGGCGGCGCTTCGACATCGTGCTCTACGTCAACGGCCTGCCGGTCGCCATGGTGGAGTTGAAGAACGCCGTCGACGAGGACGCCACCCTGCCCGGCGCGCACGCCCAGCTTCAGACGTACCGCGCGGAGTTCCCGTTGGCGTTCCGGCACGCCGTGCTGTGCCTGATCTCCGACGGGATCACCGCGAAGTACGGCACGCCGTTCACCGCCTACGAGCATTTCGCGCCGTGGAACATCGACGACGAAGGCCAGCGGGTCGACACCAGCTCACCGGAGTACGACGGCCCGGAGGCGTTGACCGTCGCCCTGCACGGCCTGTTCAACCAGCGACGTTTCCTGGAGCTGGCCGCCGGGTTCGTCAACTTCACCTCCGAGACGAAGCGGATCGCCAAGCCACACCAGCACTTCGCGGTCATCCGG
This sequence comes from Micromonospora sp. LOL_021, assembly GCF_048060215.1. Classification (NCBI taxonomy): domain Bacteria; kingdom Bacillati; phylum Actinomycetota; class Actinomycetes; order Micromonosporales; family Micromonosporaceae; genus Micromonospora; species Micromonospora sp. LOL_021. The sequence goes on from NZ_JBHMIN010000006.1 coordinate 129,893, forward strand.
GCCGTCGACTGCATCGTGCATGCGTCGCAGAGCGACGGGAAGGCGGGCGTCGTCTGGCACACCCAGGGCTCCGGCAAGTCGGAGGAGATGGTCTGCACGGCGGCGATGACCGCCCGGCACCTGGCCTTGAAGAACCCGACGATCGTGGTGCTCACCGACCGCACCGACCTCGACGATCAGCTCTTCGGCACGTTCCAGGAAAGCCAGATGCTGCTCGGTCAGGAGCCGATCCAGGCCGACACCCGCGCCGCGCTGCGGGACGAGCTGTCCAACCGCAACGCCGGCGGCATCATCTTCACGACGTTGCAGAAGTTCGGGCGTACGAAGGAAGAACGGGAGGCCGGGAGGTCACATCCGCTCCTGTCCGACCGCCGCAACATCCTGGTGATCGTCGACGAGGCGCACCGCAGCCACTACGACACCCTCGACGGCTACGCCCGGCATCTGCGCGACGCGCTGCCGCACGCGACGTTCATCGCCTTCACCGGCACCCCGATCTCCACCGCCGAGGTCAACACCCGCGCCATCTTCGGCGACTACATCGACGTGTACGACCTCAAGCGGGCCGTCGACGACGAGGCGACCGTGCGGGTCTACCACGAGCCGCGGATCATCCCGGTGTCGCTGCCACCGGGCATCGACCCGGACAGCATCGACGAGGAGGTGGAGAAGCTCACCGCCAGCCTCGACGACGCCGAGCGGCGCAAAGCCGAAGCCAAGGTGGCGACGCTCAACACCGTCTACGGCGCCCCGGACCGGGTCGAAACCCTCGCGAAGGACCTGGTCGACCACTGGGAGGAGCGCCGCGAGCTGATGCGGCCGCAGCTCGGCGGGCCGGGCAAGGCGATGCTGGTCTGCGCGACCCGGGAAATCTGCGTCCGGGTCTTCGACGCCATCAAGGAGCTGCGGCCCGACTGGGTGGACCCGGCCGTCGACAAAGGCAAAATGAAGATCGTCTTCCATGGGGTGCCGAGTGACAAGGAGCTGCTGCGCCCGCATCACCTGCGCCCGTCGCAGCTCAAGACCGTACAGGCTCGGGCGAAGGACCCGGACGATGAGCTGGAGCTGCTCATCGTGCATTCGATGCTGCTCACCGGCTACGACGCGCCGCCGATCCACACCATCTACATGGACCGGCCGATGCGGGGCGCCAACCTGATGCAGGCCCTGGCCCGGGTCAACCGCCGATTCCGGGGCAAGCAGGACGGCCTGCTGGTCGGCTATGCCCCGCTGACTGAGAACCTGCGGAAGGCGCTCACCGAGTACAGCCGGCGCGACCAGGAAGACCAGAGCCTCGGCCGGGAGATCGACCGGGCCATCGGCGAGGTGCACAACGAGCTTGCCGTCATCGAAGCGATGCTGGCCCCGGCTCCGGTGAAGTGGCGGGAGATCCGCGACAACGACAAGGACCGGACCCGCTGGGTGCGGGCGGTGCGCAAGGTCGCCAACTTCCTGCGCGACCCGAGCACCCCCGGCAACGCCGTCGAGCCCGGCACCAAGCCGCTGCACCAGCGGTTCCGTGACTCGGCGGGCCGGCTGGAACGCTTCTACACGCTCTGTGCGACCAGCCGTGACTTCGTCGACCGGGCCGGCGACATCCACCGCCTACGCGACGACATCAAGTTCTTCCGGGATGTCCGGGTCTGGATCGTCAAGGAGGAGGCCGCCGACCGGGAGGCTAAAGGGCTGCCCAACACGGCCGAGGTGGAGCGCTACCTCGCCCAACTCGCGGCCCAGGTGGTCGACGCTGCCAACATCACCGACATCTACGAGGAAGCCGGGCTCGGCAGGCTCGACATCACCGACCTCAACGGGGTCGCGCTGCAACGCCTGCAAGACTCCGAAACCCCACACCTGGCGGTGTCCGCGCTGCGCCGGCTGATCGAGCAGAAGATGCGCGAGGTCACCAAACACAACGTGGTACGCCAGGAGCGCTTCTCCGCCATGCTCGAAGACCTGATGAACCGCTACATGCGCCAGCAGCTGACCAGCGCACAGTTAATCGTCGAGCTGGTCGAGCTGGCCAAGGAAGTCTCCGCGGATGCCCGGCGCGGCCAGCGGTTCGACCCGCCGCTCAACCACGCCGAGCTGGCCTTCTACGACGCCGTCGCGCAGAACGAAGCGGCTACTGAGCTGATGGGGATCGGCAAGCTCGCCGATATCGCCCGGGAGCTGGTCAAGTCGATCCAGTCGTCGATCACCGTGGACTGGTTCTCCCGCGAGCCGGTGCGCGCCAAGCTGCGCAGCCACATCCGCCGCCTACTGGCCCGCTACGACTACCCGCCCGACCACGAGCGCGCCGCCGTCGACCTGGTGATCCGCCAGATGGAAACCTTCGCCGACGAGTGGGCTCCCAACGGCCAATCCGCCAACCGCTGACCCGCGTCGGTCCGACGTGGTTAGGAGTCGCAAGGTAGCGGCGAGACGGTCACCTGCCAGGCAGGATGGGCAACGCCTACGCTCACACCACCAGCAGCGGGACGCGTAGACCGCTGTAGGTGCCCGGCGAGCGGGTCACCACGACACCGCGTACGGCCGCAGCCTCGTGCACGACGTGCCGGGCGGGTAGGTTTCCCGGCCAGCTACCGATCTCGATGGCGGTGTGCTCGGTCAGCGGCAGCGACTGCACTCCCTGAGTCAGCAGGATGCCTTCCCAGCCGCTCCGGCCGGCGTTCAGCTTCTCTTCGGCTTCAGCGATCGCGGTCGTGGGTAGCAGGATCTGCAGCCAGCCGGACTCGGCCTGGTCGAGGAGCACGCCAAGCTCCCGGTAGCCGTGGAAGAGATCAATCAGTGCCGAGCCGTCGAGAACCCGTGGTGGGCGTAGCCTCACGCCGCTGCCTGCCCCCGCACGCCCCAGATCAACTCAGCCTCGGCGTCCGCGCGGTCCTGCGCCGCTTCCAACTCCGCAAGCTCATCCGCACCCAGCGGTAACGGCGGCGCCTGGCCCAGGGCAGCCGCCAAGCGCTGCGCCGCCGTCAGCGGCTCAGGAGCAGTCTCGTCGGGCGTCACACACCGATACTACTACCGGACGCCACCGCTGCACGCCTCCCCGCAGTCCCACCCACCGAGCCAGCGCCGCAGGATGTTCTCAACCAACTGCCAGACCAAGGCCTAATGAAGGGCAGCTCCCGAGAGAGCTGCGACCACCTTGCCGGAGCCCGCGCGGCTGCCCCCGGCGGGCCTCAATGAAGGGCAGCTCCCGAGAGAGCTGCGACCGAGTACCTGATCGACGACTGCGTCACCTGGTGGCTGCCTCAATGAAGGGCAGCTCCCGAGAGAGCTGCGACTTGTCATCTTGGATGAGCGCAATCGGCGCAAGCGGGGCCTCAATCAAGGGCAGCTCCCGAGAGAGCTGCGACTGCGACCACAACACCTCCGGGTCGTCCTGCCGGATGCCTCAATGAAGGGCAGCTCCCGAGAGAGCTGCGACGTGTGAGCTTCCGTCGTGGGTGGCTGGCATGACGCCTCAATGAAGGGCAGCTCCCGAGAGAGCTGCGACCGAGGGACACCCACCGAACTGCTGCCGGGGTCTCGCCTCAATGAAGGGCAGCTCCCGAGAGAGCTGCGACCAAACGAATCGTTGCGTTCCCTGAGTTGGAACACGCCTCAATGAAGGGCAGCTCCCGAGAGAGCTGCGACAGGGTACGGATTCTACCCCTCCTGACCTGCGGTGGAGTGAGCGGTCCGCGAAGGGTCCGCCCGGAGAGAGCACGACAACAGCCCAAACGCCACCAGCATCCACTCTAGAATAGCGCTTGACCAGCGTAAACAGCTCCGCGAGGGGTCCGCGCTCACGGACGTCACGACGGAGCCTTCGCGGCGAGCGATACAGAGCGCCGACCCTACCGAGGCAGGGTCGGCGCTCTCCGGCTGTCTCGCCGGGGTAGGCGTCAGGCCGTCAGTGGTGCTGCTTGGCCAGCTCGACGAACGACCGCCAGGCGGACGGGCCGAAGGTCAGCATCGGGCCGCTGCGGTCTTTGGTGTCCCGGACCAGGACCCGGCCGGGCAGGTTGTCGGCCACCTCGACGCAGGAGCCGGATTCGGAGTAGGTGCTGGTGCGCCAACAAGGGGCGGTGCTCACGTCCATTTCTCAGCCGTCCTCGTGATCAGGTCAAGGCTCTGGTGGTGCGGCAGAGCGTACCCCCGGATCGTCTCCCAGGTCCCCTCCAAGGCCGCCGTATCGTCCGGGGCCTCCACCACCCGGCCTTCCAGATGGTCGTCCAGGAAGCCGACCGTGCGGCCATCGACGTTGGCCAGCACGAGCGGACCTTCCATCCCGGGATAGACGCCCACCTCCGACGGCACGACCTGCACCTGGATATTCGGCCGCTGGCAGGCTTCGACCAGGGCGGTCAACTGCTCCCGCATGATCTCGGCGCTGCCGGCACGCCGGGTCAACACGCTCTCGTCGATGACGGCGGCGAGCCGGCAGGGCTTCTCCCGCCGCAGGATGGCCTGCCGGCCCATCCGAGTGGTCAAGGCGATCGCCGCCGCGTCCTCGGGCACCCGGTACGCCGAGAGCACCGCCTCGGCGTACGCCTCGGTCTGCAACAGGCCGGGGATCAGCAGCGGCTGGAACGCCCGGATCAGCGTCGCACCGCCCTCGTGGTCGCTGAACGGCCGGAACCAGACCGGCGTGTGCTCGCCGACGACGAACTCCCGGTAGAACTTCATCAACGCGGTGCCGAACGCCTTGTCGACCGAGGTCAGATAGTCCGGCAGGGCGGGCCGCTCACCACGCTCGATGGAGCCGACGTGCTTTGCCGAGAAGTGGACGCGCTCCGCCCACGACTCCTGGGTGAGCCCCAGCGACTCCCGGACCCGGCGTAGCTCCAATACCAGATACTCGCTCGCAGACATAGGTCTTCACATCCCCCAGTTCGCTCGACTTTGTCCACTGGCTACCGGGCCGCTGCCGCCTGCATTCCGTGGCCCTCACGGCATCTTGCTCCGACAGCGCTCGGAAGTCCAGGGTGGAGAACAAATCCGGATGACGAATTTTTCATGATCAGAATTGCGGCGACGGTTCAGTTGGAAGGGATGCCGATGGTGGAAATCGGGGCGTTGTTCAGCGCGGCGCTACTCGGCTTCTGCGCGGGGTTGTGGTCGTTCAAGGTCAAGTCCAGGTGGTGCCCGGACTGCGGGCGTACCACGTACCCGATGGCGGAACGGCGTGACGGGTAGCCGGCTACTCGCCACGCCGGAGCCGAAACCCGGCGACGTCCTGATCATCGGCCGGGAAGCCAGCGTCCAGTTCGCCGACGACCGCGCCATCCGACTCCGGGTCATCGCCGTCGACCGCAAATGGACCTACGACGGCTGGATCTGGCTCACCGGATACGTAATCGACCGTCACGGCAACGCAGCCGAACGGCGGGAGATCTTCGTCCAGCGCCACGGACTCTACCGACTTCCCCGGCGCGCAGAAACCTGACCATCGACCAAGTCAATCAATTGATCAAGGGGAGAGAAATGATCACCGAGATGCTACGTGACTGGTGGCTGCGCTGGCTCGACTGGCGCTCCGGCCGGTCCACGGCGTCCCAGCGGCTGCACCACCTGCGCCGCGAGCTGCACCAACAACGGCACACGACACCGGCCCGCCACCGCCGACTCGACAGCAACCGGGGACACCACTGGTCCACACAGGCCACCGAACTCGTCCCCACCCTGCGCCCACTGATGACCTACGGCCAGCAGCTCAACTACCGGCTCCCGACCACCATGGGATAGAGCCGAGCCCTCCTTGCCGCATCTCGTTCCGGCTCGATATCCGACAGTACCTGGCGAACCCACATCCGGTACTCAGTGGCGCGGTCGCGTTACCCTCCGGTGGCCGGGGGTCATCGAAAGGGGGAGGTAAGTGCGGATCGAGGTCGAGGGCAGTAACCCGACCGCCGACCTGGAGTCGTTACGGGACTGGTTCGCGGAGGTCGACGAGCTGCGGGGACGAGTCGACGAGATCCAGGCTCCCGCAGGCGCGGACAAGCTCGGGCCTCTGCTGGAGGCGTTGAGCGTGGCGGCGGGGTCGGGTGGGGTTGCCGCAGCTGTCGCCGCGTCGGTGATCGCCTGGCTGCGGACCCGGGCCGGCGTCGTGCGCGTACGGGTGGAGCGGCCGGACGGGACGAAGGTCAGCGTCGACGCGACCAGCGTGCGAACTCAGTCACCCGAAGCCGTCCGGGCCCAGGTGGAGCAGTTGCTCAGCGCCATCGAGCCCCCGCGATGAGCGGAGTGGTCGAGGGACTGGCGTCCGACGGGGTACGGGCACTGATCATCGCCACCGCCACGCACACCGGCTCGCGACTACCCCCGGTTCCCGCGGCGCGGCGGTCGGCGGAGGCGCTGGCCGACCGCCTGGTCCGGGTGTGCGGGATGGCTTCCGACCGGGTACGTCTGTTGGTGGACCCACCGACCTCGCTGGACGTCGCACGGGCGGTGAGCGAGGAGGCCGCGAGGGCGACGACCGCGTTGTTCGTGTACTACGTCGGGCACGGCCTGCGTGGACCGGACGGCGCGCTGTACCTGGCGGTGTCGAGTACCGACGAGTTGACGCCGGGTCTGGCCGCGCACCAGGCGTACCCGTTCGCCGACCTACGCCAGGCTCTGACCTCGGCCCGCGCGTCGTCGCTGGTGGTGGTGTTGGACTGCTGCTTTTCGGGCCGGGCGCGGGCCGGAGCGGCACCGTCGGGTGCGTTCGACGCCCCACCCGTGCACGGTTTCTACCTGCTCGGGTCGGCTGAGCAGTTGGCGCTGGCGCCCGAGGACGCCGAGTACACCGTGTTCACCGGTGCGCTGATCGGGCTGCTCGACGGCGGCGACCCGCGCGGCGGACCGGTGCTGACCCTCGACGACGCCTACCACTACCTCTTCGCCGCCCTGCGGGACCGTGGTGCACCGCTGCCGCGCCGCCAGGAAGGTGGACGCTCTGGGCAGCTCGTGCTGGCCCGCAACCCCGCCTCCACCGGACCCGAGCACGAGGAGGAGACGGAGCAGTCCGCCGGGCGAAGTCCCTACCTCAGCCTGGCGCCGTTCGGCGAGGAGGATGCGCCGTACTTCTACGGACGCGCCGAGCTGTCCGCCCGGCTGGTTCGGACCGTGCACGAGCGGGTGGACGATCCCGGCCTGCTGCTGCTGGTCGGCGCGTCGGGCAGCGGCAAGAGCTCCCTGGTGCAGGCCGGGCTGGTGCCCCGGATCCGGCAGTCGCCGGGATGGCGGTGCCGGCTGATGAGACCCGGTCAGCACCCGCTGACCCGGCTGGCCGCCGGCCTCGACGCCCCGGGTGCCCAGGACGGCGAGGCACTGGGCGATCCCTCCCTCGCCGTGACGTGGCTGCCGGAGGACGACCCACCGGTGCTGCTGGTGGTCGACCAGCTCGAGGAGCTGGTCACCGTGTGCCAGGACGAGGAGGAGCGGGTAGCGTTCGCGGCGGCGCTCGCCGCGCTGGCCGGCTCCGGGCGCGCCGTCGTCCTGGGCGTCCTGCGCGCCGACTTCTACGCGCAGGCCATGCGCTATCCGGTGCTGGCCGACGCGTTACAGCAGCGGCAGTTCCTGATCGAGCCGATGGATCAGGCCCAGCTGCGGGAGGCGGTCGAAGGACCGGCGAGAGTCGCTGGACTGCGGCTGGACGAGGCGTTGTCCGACCTGCTCCTGCACGAGCTGGGTGCGTACCGCCGGCAAGGGCCCGAGTCGGGTGCGCTGCCCCTGCTGTCCCACGCGCTGTGGGCGACCTGGCAGCGGCGGCGCGGCAACCGCCTGACCGTGCGGGACTACCGGGACATCGGAGGGATCGGTGGTGCGATCGCGCGTACCGCCGAGGGCACGCTCGCCTCGTTGGACCCACCGGCCCGCGCCGCCGCCCGGCACATGCTGCCGCGCCTGGTGCGCGTCAACGAGGAGGCGGCTGACACCGCCTTGCCCGTCGACCGTGCCGACCTGGTACGCGGACTACCGGCCGACGCTGCCGACACCGCTCTGCGCGCCCTCACGGACGCCCGGCTGGTCATCATGGAGCGGGACGTGGTGCGGATCAGCCACGAGGCCCTACTGTCGTCCTGGCCTACGTTGGCCGAGTGGGTGGAGGCCGACCGGCAGTGGCTTACCGTCGCGCAGCGCCTGACCGCCGACGCCCGCGCCTGGACGGCGGAGGGTCGCGACCCGTCCCTGCTCTACCGGGGCGCCCGGCTGGCCCTCGTTTTGGACCAGGCGGCCGAGGCCGCCGGCGCCGACGAGCTCGACCAGCAGTCGTCGGCGTTCCTCGCCGCCGCCCGGAGTCAGGAACGCCGCAGCGCACAGCTCCGCCGCGGAGTGGTGGTGGCGCTCGCGGTGCTGCTCGTCGTCTCGCTGGCCGGTGGGCTGGTCGCCGTGGTCCAGGGCCGAGAAGCTTCCACGCAGGCGCGGGTCGCCGACGCGCGCAGCCTGCTCACCACCGCCGACGCGGTCCTTTCCACCGATCCCCGGCTCGCGCTCCAACTCGCCGTGACCGCGCATCGCCTGTCACCCGGTGCCGCGTCCCGCGCCCTGCTGACCGAGGTCCTGGCCACGTCGCGGTACGCGGGCGCGTTGCCCGACCAGTCCACACCCGTTACCGCCATGGCGCTGGCGCCGGACAACCAGACGCTGGCGGTCGGTACCCAGGAAGGGGTGCGGCTGTGGGATGCCCGTGACTGGCAGGACCCGCGCCCGATCGGTGACCCGACGGGCGGGTTCGACGTGGCCGTCACGGCGATCGCCTGGCACCCCCGCGGGGGGTTGCTCGTCGCGGGTGACCGATCGTCCCTGCGCTTCCTCAGCGTCTCCCCTGATGAGCCGGTGGTGGAAATAGCATCGCTGCCCGGCTTTGGGTCCACGGTAGACACCTTAGCGTGGTCGGCGGACGGTTCGGTCCTCATCGCCGGCAACGTCACCATCACCGTGGTGATCACCCAGCACGAGAACGGATACCGGGTTGCCGCCACGCTGCGGCGCGACCCGGACATCGTCTCCGCACAGACCGTCCTCCACCACGACGGCAGCTCCATGGTCGTCGGCACCGACGACGGCGACGCGCAGCTGTTCGACCTCTCCGACCCGCGCTCGCCGAGGAAGGTCGGGCCGCCGCTGTCCGTGGCGGCGCTGACCAACGCACCGATCACCGCGATGGCGCTGTCGGCCGACGGCAGCGTGCTCGCCACCGGGACCGCGGACGCGAAGGTCGCGCTGTGGGACCTGCGCGACCGTGAACGGCCCAGGCGGATCGGCGACCTCCGCAGCGTGATCGGGATGACCATGCAGGTGGTGCGGGTGGCGTTCGACCGCGATGACCGGGCACTGGTCGTCGCCGACCGCAGCGGCATGGTCGCGCTCATGCCGTTTCCACCGGGCACACCCCTGGCCGAGCGGCTGAATCCGGGCCGCACGGAGCCGTCGTTCTCCGCACACGCCGGCCAGGTCGGGGCCCTCGCCGTGGACACCAGTCGCGGCCTGCTGGTCACCGGCGGAGACGACGGGACGGTACGACTGTGGCAACTCGACGACAACGGGGCGCGTCCCACCAGGTGGGGGGAACCGCTCGCGGGACACGAGATGGACACGTACAACGGTCGCATCGAGGTCGCGGCGAACATCGCCACCAGCACCGCCGAGGACGGTCGCCTGTTGGTGTGGGACGTGACCGACGACGGCGCTTTCACCCCCAGACCGCCGGTGCGCTTCGCCGGATCGCCAGGGACCTCGGACCACCCGAGCGGGTCGGCGCTGTCGCCGGACGGTGGGACGGTGGTGACCGCCACCGCCGATTCGCTAAGACTGTGGGACATTTCCCCAGCCGGCCCGCCCGAGCAGGTCGGCGCGGACGTACCGCTCGGGACCACCCCGGTCGACTTCGCCTGGAGCAGGGACGGCCAGATCGTCCTCAGCGGGGGCGATGACGGCACCGTGGCCGTGCACGACGTCACTGACCGCGCCGCGCCCCGCGAGATCACTCGGTTCGACGTGGACGGCTCGGTCACCGACGTACACCTGGCGTGGACGGAGCCGTTGGCCGCCATCGGCACCGAGAACGGCGTCGTGGCGTTGTGGGATCTGAGCGACCCGGAGGAGCCTCGGCGGCTCGGCGGCGTGCGCACCGGCCAGCACGGCACCCAGCGCTGGGCTTCCGCGTTGTCCACGGACGGGACACTGCTGGCGATCGGTCAGTTCTCCGGCACCATCCAGTTGTGGAGCGTGGCGAACCCGGCCGCGCCGGAACAGCTGGCGTCGTGGCAGACCCCTGGCGTCGGTCCGATCGCGTCGGCGGAGTTCTCTCCCGACGGCAGTGTGCTGGCTGTCGGCGACACGACGTCGGTACGACTGTGGAACATCGTCGACCGGCAGCTGCCCCGCAGGCTGAGCCTGCCTCTGTACGGTCCGGCAATTTTGCCGGTTTCGCTTGCCTTCCTGCCGGGTGGCGAGCGGCTGGCGAGCCAGACCGGCACACACGTCGACATATGGGACCTGTCGGCGCTGCCGACGCTCCGCAACCAGGGCGTCCGCCTGGCGTGCGACCGCCTCGACGGGCAGGGCCTGAGCCGGGCCGACTGGGCCCGCTTCCTGCCCGGCCGCGACTATCAGAATGTCTGCGTCTGACCCGGTGCGGGTCGTCGTTGTTCGGACGGCGCCGCGCACCTCACTGGCGGACGTACCCGATGTCGTCTGCGACGAGCTGTCCCGGGCACGGCATGGGGTGATCATGCTGGCCGTCGACGGGTTGTCCTACGACGCGGCGCTGGCTGCAGGCTGGCGAACCGCCGAGCTGACCCAGCTGGCCAGCACGTTTCCGAGCACGTCGACGACCGCTTGGCTGACCGCCATGACCGGCGTCGGGCCGGCGCAGCACGGGGTGCCCGGGATGGTCTACCGCGTGCCCGGCCGTGGTTGCCTGGTGTACGCCGTCACCGGCCAGGTGTTGGCGCAGGGACCAGCCGACCCGGGGGGCGACCCCAGACTCGTGATCGGCCACCCGACCATCTTCGACCGGGCGGCGGCTGACGGCGTGCAGTGCCGGGCGGTGGCCCGGGAGATCGCCCACCTGCCCGGCCCGTGGGCGCAGGCGCTGCTCCGGGGCGCGACCGTCGTCCCGGCCGCACCGGCGGAGACACTCGCCCGGCATGCCCGCGACCCCGCGTTGCTGGTCGACGCCGCCGCGACCGAGGTCGACGAGCAGATCGACGTGCACCGCGACGGGCGGGCCGGCAGGCAGCTCGGCGACGTACGGCGTCGGCAGCCGATGCTCCTGTGGACCTACGTCAACCTGGACGACTACCTGCACCGGCACGGCTACGACGAACCGGCCGTGGCGGCAATGGCCGAGCTGGGCCGCCGGGCCGCCCGGTGGGCGCAGGCCGGCTGGACGGTCATCGGCTACTCCGACCACGGCCAGGTCCGGTGCGCCCCGGCCGATGACCTGGTGCGGGCCTGGTCCGTCCTGGACGACCCGGCACGGCGGCTGCTCCCGGCCGGCGGGGCAGGCCGGGTCCGGTGGCTGTACCCGGCCCCCGGCGACGAAGACGAGGTCGGCGGCCGACTCGCTGCGGCACTCGGCTCCTCGGCCCGGATCGTGGCCACCGACGAAGCCTGGCGGGACCGGGTAGGCCCGGTGATCGCGATCGCCGCAGACCAACGCTTCCCCGTGCCGGACCCCAGCCTGAGCTGGGAGCACGGCGCCGACTCGGCCGACGAGACGGTGGTGCCGCTGGCAATCTGGCGGAGCCGCTAGTGCCGCATCATGCAACGGCGGATCATGCTGCCCTGTTCCTTGATCTGGCCAGCGAGTGTCACTTTATCGGCGTGCCAATCCGAATCCGATTGCCGTCAGGGTCGCGCAGCTCAATCTCACGCGCCCACGGAGCATCCTCCGCCTGCACATCGAACTCGGAGGCGATGGCCTCGACGTCACGGGCGCGGAGGTAGACCAACGTGTCAGGGCGGGCATCTCCCTTGTGCTCCGACAGGAACAACCGCACATCGCCCCGGGCGACCTCGACGAACGCGGGAAGTCCCGGCTCGAAGCGGTGTTCCCACTGCCTGGCGAAGCCCAGTCGCTCGTACCAGGCAACCGCCGCCGCGGCGTCCTCGACGCGAAGAATGGGAATGACTTCCTCGTTCATGGCGCCATCGTCGCAGACCGCCCAGGGCAAACGCTGCCTGATGTGGCACTAGGACAAACACGTGCCGTTAGGACGCGGTGCCGACGGGCGAGACGTCGGCCGGCCGCTGCGGGTGCGTCTGCGCCCGGAACGGCAACAGCGCGGCCCCCACCAGGATGAAGACTGCGGCGACCACGAAGTAGATCGGCCGGTACCCGACTGTGCCGACGACGACGGTGCCGACACCGATGCATACGGCGTACGGCGTGTTGATGATCGCCTCCGACGCGACGATCGCGCGGCCCTGCAGCTCGGCGGAGGTGCGCCGCTGCACCAGGGTCACCTCGGCGACGAGAATCAGCGGCAGCCCCAACCCGACCAGGACTGCCCCGGCGGCGACCCCGGTCAGGGTGGCGGTGCTGGCCGCAGCCAGTCCGACCCCGTTGAGCAGGAAGCCGGCGCAGGCGACGGTGTACTCGCCGTAGCGGCGCATCGCGGGCCCGACCAGGAGACCGGCGACGACGCTGCCGGCACCCTGGATGCCACCGAGGATCCCGATGATGGCGGTCGGACGCTGCAGCCCGTCGCTGACGAGGGAGAACAGGGCTACGTTGATCATGCCGGCACCGCCGAACGCGACCGCGCTGGCGACGACGATCCGCCGGATGATCGGGTGGCGGGCCACGTGCCGGACCCCGGCGGCGACCTCGGTCGCGAGCGAGCCGCGCTCCGTGGCGGCGGCCGACCGGACCAGATCCCGGGGCCGGCGCAGCAGCACCAGCGCCACGACGGACAGTGCGAACGTCGCGGCGTCGACCAGGATGACCGCTTCGATACCGCTGGTGGTGTAGAGCGCGGCACCGACGACCGGCCCGATCACCCGCATCCCCTGACTGAGGCTGCTGAGTACCCCGTTGGCGTTGCCGAGGCTGTCGTCGGGCAGCATCGAGTGCAGCAGGCCGCCACGGGAGGCCCGGTAGATCTGCCCGGAGCAGCCGTACAGGAAAGTGACGACGTACACCAGCCACAGGTCGGCTGTGCCGTCCACTGTAAGCAGTGCCAGGATCAGGACCGCCATCGTCCCGTCGTTGACCGTCATCAGCCACCGGCGCGGCAGGCGGTCCACCAGCAGACCGGTCAACGGCGACAGCAGTACGGCGATCGCCATGAGCAGGAATACCAGGCCGGCGGCGCTGGTGGATCCGGTGAGGTCCTTCATCCAGATCGCCAACACGATGACCATCATCGTGCTGCCGAACATGTTGAACGCCTGACCGGCAAGGAGCAGCCGCATGTTGCGGTCACGCAGGATGACGGGTCGCATCGAAATCCTCAGCCGCATTGAGATCCTCTGCAGGGTTCAGGACCGGGACGACCCAGCCGGCCCGGTGCAGCATGTCGAAGACCCGGTCGGCGAACGCCACCGAGATAGGAAGTTCGCCGGCCAGCGCCGCCCACCAGGCCGCGCTGCGGCGGCCACGCCGACCGTCGACAGCTCGCAACAGCGTGAGTACGCGGGCGTGGCTGCCGCCCCGGTCCTCAGCCAGGCGTTCGGCAAGCCAGGCACGGTCAGCTGCGGTAGCGGCGAGCGCCCGGGGATTGACCGGGCCGAGCGCGGCGCGGGCCAGCACCGTACCCGGCGCCTCGTCGGCGGTCTACGGCTCGACGCACAGCGCGCGGTCGCGGCCGGCGACGGTCGCGCGGGCAGCGGCTGCGCGGTCCGCAGCGGTGGCGGACACGTCGGCCAGCCAGCGCGCCGTACGGCCGATCTCCCCGGCCGGCACACCGGCGTACGTCAGCGTGCTGACACATCTGCCGACGATCTCGCTGCGGTGGGCCACCCGCCGGACCGACGCGGCGTCGCTGGCCGGGTCCAGCACCGGGCTGCCGTCGTCACGGTACGGGTGCGGTGCCGGCGGACGCTGCCGGCCGGGTAGCGCCGCCAGGATGTGCCCGGCGGCCCAGCCGGCACACGCGTCGGCGACGTCGGCGGCCAACGCCGGGTCCGCGCGTCCGCGTACCGCCGCCACGGTCGACGCCGCCACCGTGACGGTGCGACGCAGTTCGGCCGGGTCGACCATGTCGAGCGTGTCGGCCGAGGTGTGGTTGGTCCGGTCCGGCCAGTGCCCGAAGGACACCGTCGGGCAGCCGGTCGGCGCGTCCGAGACGAGCGCGTGGTCGGAACCTCCGGAGAACGGCGCGGTGACCGCCTGCCCCGGATCGCACGACACCGCGCCGCTGTAGGACCGGGCCCGCGCCGGCACCAGGTCGGCGCAGCGTCCGGCCAGGGCGGGCAGAAACGACGGTACGTCGTCCGGCCCTCGCTCGATCACCAGCGAGCTGCCACAGCGGTACGGGTCCTGCCCGGCCATGTCCACGTTGACCGCCAGGCTGGGCCGGGCCACCGTACCGCTGCCCACGAGATCGTGCAGGTACGCGGCGACACCGACGAACTCCGGTGCCCACAGGAAACGCAGATCCGGTCCGCCTGCGGGCCGGGCGCCGAGCAGCCGGGCGGTCGCGAGCAGCGCGGCGACGCCGGAGGCGTTGTCGTTGGCGCTGGGCCGGGGGTGGCACAGGTGCGCCGAGAGCAGGAACTCGTCGCCGCCACCGTCGCCGGGCAGCACCCCGGTCACCACCGGCATGGTGGCCGTCGACCCGGCCACCGCCACCTCGACGGTGACCGTCTCGCCCCGGTCGGCGGCCGCGCTGAGCCTGGCAAGCTGCGCGGCGGTGAGGCTGAAGCCGGCCAACGCCGCACCGGGCAGCAGCTCCAGCCGGCCGACCTGGTCGGCGAGGCGGTCGGTCCGGGCGCCGAGCGGGTCTGCGGCGACCGCGACGGCGCCGCCGGCCGCCGCCCGCCGGGCGCATTCCGGAAACGGTACGCCGACGTCGTCCAGCAGCACGAGTGTGCCGGTCGGGTCGGCGCCGGCGCACATCGCCGACCAGCGCAGCAGTGGTACGGCGACGCCGCCGGCGAGGGTCGGTGCCGAGTACGCCGCGAGGGTGTACGGCTGTGCCGGGTAGTCGATCAGCGTTTCGCCGCCGTGCCGGAGGCTGGCCCGCACCGGTGTCCACGACATCGGGGCCTGGTAGGTCCACCACCGGCGGGCCCCGTCTGCCGGGAACGTGTGCACGGTGACGTCGCGCAGGCCGGCGTCCGCCGCCCGCTGTGCGACGTACCCGGCCGCTGCGTGGATCCCGGCCGATGCCTGGTAGCGGTCGTGGCGGGCGACCTCGGCGACGTCGGCCATGGCAGCGGAGACGTCGATGCCGTCGTGCACCGCCGCGACCAGCTGGGCAAGTCTCATCAGCGGCCCGCCGGCCGGGGTCGACCGATGGCGGAGCCGGCAGCGGCGGCCGGCTGAACGGCGGTGAACGCTGCGGTGAAGGCGGCCAGGCGGGCCTCGGACAGCGGCACCGACAGCCGCAGCAGCGCGCCCGGTGAGCCACCCGGCTCCAACGACGGCACCTGCTTGGCGAGCACTCCTCGGGCGGCCAGGATCCGGCGTACCCGGTCGTCACCGGGCAGGACCAGCCACGGCAGCCGGGGATCGGTCGGCAGTGGAGTGAGACCGGCGGCGATCAACTGCTCCTCGACGTACGGCTTCACCTGCGCGATCCGGTCCCGCAGTGCGGCCAGCGGATCTTGCTGGGTGAGCAGCGCGGCGGCCAGGTCCAGGGCGAGTGCGCTGACCGCCAGCGGCGGTGCCACCTGCCGGACGACGTCGGTCAGGTCCGGTGCGGCGACGGCGTATCCGACCCGCAGCCCACCGGCGCAGAATCCCTTGGACATGCTGCGGATGACGACGGTGCCGGGCAGCTCGTCGGTGAGTGGGGCGGCGCTCTGGCCGGGCGGCAGGTAGGCACCGAGCGTCTCGTCGACGACCAGCACACTGCCGACGTTGGCGCAGGCCTGCGCGACCTGGCGCAGTTGGTCCCCGGTCCAGATCGGGCCGAGCAGGCCGGGCCGGTCGACGAGGGTCAGCACCGGCCGGTGGTGGGTCACAGCGGCCACCGCGTCCGCCGGGTCGCGCAGCGACGTGGCCCGGACCTGGCCACCGGTGGCGCCGGGCAGTTCCGGATGGCCGGCCACGTCGACCAGGACGGTGCCGCCGTCGCCGAGCCGGGCCAGCGCGTGCAGCAGGCCGGTGGCGCCGGCGCCGGCGGTGACCCGTTCGGGCGGCAGCTGCCGACCCTGCGGCCAGCGCAGATACCCGGCGACGATCGGCGCGAGCCGCTGCGCCGCGTACGGGTCGGCCAGGTCGTAGCGGCGTGCCCGCTGGATCGCGGCCGGTCCGGCGGGCAGCGCCGCCCACGCCGCGGCCAGCGCGGGTTCGACCGGCCCGGCCTCGTCGGGGGCGGCGCGCAGGTCGAGCGGACCCGGTACGTGGTCGTCGGCAGATGGCGGGTCCGGTTGCGGGCTCGGCAACGGCTCCGGTGGCGCTGGCGCTGGCGTACGGTGGCCGTCGAGTGCCGAGGCCACCGTCGGCGCCGGTCTGGCGACGAACTGGACGTAGCGGGTGTCCATGGTCAGCGTGGCACCTGCGGTGAAGTCCGCGTCGGTCCGGGCCACGGCGAACCCGGCCCGGGTCAGCAAGGTGGCCACCTCGGTCGGGTGGTAGAGGCGGACGTCGTCGGGCAGGACGGCGGTGGTGCCGTCGGGCCGGCGGACGTCGACCCGGCCGCTGCTGCGTCCGGTGGCCGGGTCGTAGCGGCGCTGAAAGTGGAACGCGGTACCGCCGATGTCCGCGTGTGCCTCGTCCCGGTAGTGCCGGGCGATGGCGAGCACATTGGAATGGTCGAGGATGAGCAGACCGTCGGCGGGCAGCAGGCGGCGTACCGCGCGCAGCAGCCGGAGTTGATCAGCGTCGGTTCCCCAGCCGAACGCCTGTACGCAGATGGCCGCGTCGATGTCGGGCAGCCCCCACCCGGGCGGCTGCGCGCCGAGCAGGTCCACCCGGCGCAGGTCGAGGGTGACACCGGCGGCGTCGGCGGCGCTCGCGGCCCGCTGCAGCGCGTACGCCGACACGTCCACCCCGATGACGTCGAAGCCCTCGCGGGCCAGACCGACGGCGTGCCGGCCGACCCCGCAGCCCAGGTCGACCACCCGCCGGCCGGGGGCGTGGGTGGCCAGGACGTCCGCCAGGTAGGCGACCTCGGCGGCGGTACGTTCGGCCGTGTACTCGTCGTCGGCGAACGTCCAGTAGTCGGCCGTGAAGTAGCGCTCGTACCACGGGGTCGGCGGCATGCCGGTCAGGACACGGTGGTGAGTTCGCGACGCGCGAAGAAGTCGCAGACGTCGCAGAGGTCCGGTGCGTTGGCGACACCTTCCTGCTGCAGGTAGACCCCGCCGCAGACGCGGCAGGTCGCTTCCATGAAGGGGAACATGTACCGCTGCATGTTCTCGAACGCGGAGAACATGTAGTAGTCGATGCCCGGCCACAGGTCGAGCAGATGGTCGGTCATCGCGTACGACAGGGATCGCTCGTCCGGGCCGGTGGTGAACCGTCCCGGTGTGCCCTGTCGGTTCAGTTCCGGCGCGACCAGCTCCAGGTACAGCGTCAGTTCCTTCTTGGTGATCCGGTACAGCGGGAAGATGTACCGCAGGCCGCCGATCTGCCGGGTCGGGATGCCACCCATCCGGAATCCGCTGGTCATCCAGGTGACCATGCTGGCCAGCAGGTCGTCGGCGTTGAAGCCGAACGCCACCACCCCGGCGCCGCGCGCGTGCGCCTCCTCCTCCAGCATCCGCCGCAGCACCTGGTGGCCGATGACCATCGTCAGGTGGCTGCCCTCGTCGCCGACGATCTCGTTCATCGAGTCGACGAACGTGCCGCGCAGCCGGAACACCCGCTCCACGTCCGCCGCGGTCACGATGACCTGCTCGATGCCCAGCCGTTCGCCGGAGGCGCGGGCGGCGGCGAACGTCGCCGGCTCCTCCCAGTCCGGCAGGCCGGTGATGGTCACGGCCGTCATGTTCAGTGGCGGCAGCCGGTCCCTGGTCCGCTCCAGCAGGGTCAGGTACGCGACGCTGTCCCGCCCGCCGGACAGCCCGACGATCACGTGGTCGCCGTCGCGCATCACCTCCCGGGACAGGACACTGTCGACGAACGCTTCCTCGACGTACTGGATGAAGGCGGCAGCGTCGAACTGCTCGCCCCGGACCTCGACGGCGCCCTTGTCATCAAAAACGATGCTCTTGGTGTAAACCGGGTTGGGTACGCCGTAGACCTGCCGTTTCGGGCGGCGCATCACATTCAGATCGTAATGCCGGACCTGCCGGACTTCGATGATGTCGTCGGCGCCGACAACCGTGGTGTCCTCCGACACCACCTGCCCATCGCGCCAGCTCAACACGGAGTTGACCGGGATACCGTTGCGGCGTAGCACGTCGACCAGAGGCTGCCCCGCCGCCGCAGCCAGTTCCTCGGTCGTGCCGACCTTCGTGTGGTAATAGACTGACGCCATTGTCCAACAATAGATCTCCGCCGGTGTCCGGTACAGTGCGATGATGGGCCGTTCCATCGTCGTCGACCACTACGATGACCCCCGGGCGGCGGCGCGAGCCGGGTGGGATGCGGTCGCCGGCAGCGATGACACGCCAATCTTCTATCAGGACGGTTACCTGTCGGCGTACCACGATGCGCCGCTCGCACCGCTGGAGCGGCTCGGATACCTGGTGGCCCGGGAGCCAGCCGGGCGACCCGTCGCCGTGCTGCCGATCGCGCTGCACCGGCTCGCCGACCCGATCGGCGGGCTGCGGCGCCTGCATCCCGGCATTGAACGGGACAGCGCGTTGCTCAGCCACGTCTGGCACTGCTACGACACCCGTCTGCTCGGCGCCGTCGCCCGGACCGATGTGGTCACCGGACTGCTGGACACCCTGCGCCGGCTCGCCGCCGGCTGGGGAGCCCGCTGGTACGGGCTGGTCAACGTGGACTCGACCGGCCCGACGGCGACCGCACTCACCGCCGCCGGGCTGACCGGCAGGCATCTGGTGGACCGCTACTCCACCGACCTGACCGGCCTCACCTCGTACGAGGACTACCTTGCCCGGCTGGCTCCCCGGCCCCGGGCAAACCTGCGCCGCAACGAGCGTCGGGCGGCCGACGCCGGCTTCGTCTGCGACGTGACCACACCGGACGGCGCGGACCTGGTCGAGATCGCCGAGCTGTGCGACCGGACCGCCGCCCGGTTCGGCAACGCCGGTTTCTACCCCGCCGAGACGTTCACCCGGTTCGTCACCGCCCTCGGCCCGGCCGCGCACGTGCTCCGCATCCGTCAACGGGGCACGCTCGTCGCGGCCGGGGTGTGCCTGACCGACCAGCGCCGTTTCCACACCTGGACCTGCGGTGTCGAATACCGCGTCGACGGCAACGCCAGCCCGTACGCGGCGCTGTTCACCGAATCGGTCCGGCTGGCGCTGCGGCTGGGCCGTCCGATCCTGGAGGGTGGGCGCAGCAACGACGTCTTCAAACGTCGGCACGGGCTGACCGCCCGCCGGCTCGACGCCTACGTGATGCGGCTGTGAGCTATCGGCTGTGCGTGCATCCGGGCATCGCCCCGCAGTGGGAGCGGCTGGCCGCCGGCGGGCCGATGCTGACCACACCGGGGTGGCTGCGCGCCATGGCCGGCCGGCTCGGCGGGCGTACGCTCACCTTCGTCGTCGAACAGGACGGCGAGGCCTGTCTGGCCGTGCACGCCACCGTGCAGCCCGTCCCCCGCCCAGGTGAACTGTTCGACCTGCACCACGTACTGGTCAGTGAAGCTCCCGCGCTGCCGCTGACCGACGCGTCGCGGGCCGCGCGGGCCGAGCTGTCCGGGCGAGCCGAGCTGTCCGGGCGGGCCGCGTCCGATCCGTCGCGCTGGACGCCGAATCTGCTGGTGATGCTGCCCGGCTACGAGTGCCTCCCCGTCGGACCGGCGGCGACCAGCTCAGCCGCGCTCGCGGTCGCCGTCGACGGCATCCTGGGCTGGGCCGCGGACGCCGGCATCGCGACGGTGGCGTTCCTCTACACCAGACCGGATGCGACGGCGCTGACCGGCGCCCTGTCCGCGGCGGGGTTCGTGGCGACGCCACTGTCACTGACCTGGGACCTTCCGGTACCCAGCGACGGTGGTTTCGACGCCTATCTGGCGTCGCTGCCCCGCAAGCGGGCGGCCGAAGCAGGGCGGGAGCTGGCCCGGCTCACCGCCAACGGCGTACGGCTGCGTCATCTGCACGGCGATGCGATCCCCCCGTTCGTACCGGTGCTGGCCCGGCTACGCGGCCAGCTGGTCAGCAAGTACCGGGGCCGCTGCGACGAGCTGGCCGAGCGCGGCCGGTTGGAGTCGCTGCTGCATGACGTCGCCGGCGGCCGTGCCGAGGTGGTCCTGGCCGACGCCGGGGACGCTGTCGTCGGATTCGCGCTGTTCGCGCCGTTCGCGGACGGGTGGCAGTGTCTGGCCCTCGGGTACGACTACACCGATCCCCGGTCGCGGTTCGCGTACTTCGGCACGGCGTTCTACGGGGCGGTCCCGCTCGCCTCGGCGCAGGGGGTCCGCCGGATCGGTTACGGACAAGGCTCGGCGCGGGCCAAGCAGGACCGGGGATGTGTCGGTACGCCGCTGACGGCCTGGCTGCACTCGACCGACCCTGAGCTGATGGCGACGGCACGGGCCGCCGCGACGGCGACCGTTCTGATCCCGGGCGACGGCAGGTCACCGGCAGAGGCGTCACCGGCAGAGGCGTCACCGGCGGGGCGGAAACCGGCGTGAGGTGGCGAGCACGAGACGTTCCCACGGGTCGAGCCGGGCACAATGGACAGCGAGCAGGTTCTGCACCCGGGCCGGGTCGGGGCCGGGCCGGTCGGGGGTGAACTCGGCGGCCAGGATCGGCGCGAGCGGATGCCCGCCGGCCAGCAGCCCAGCGGCCTTCTCGCCGACCCCGGTGGCGGCGAGACCGCTGGGGTCACCAGCCAGCAGGTCGGCCGCGCTGCGGCGGGCGGATTCGGACAGCTCCGGCCAGGCCAGGGCGAGGACCCGGGCGCGCAGACCGGCCAGTACCTGCGAATATCCCCGACGCTCGGCGGGAGCGCTCCGGCTGAGCAGATCGAGCAGGGTACGCAGGTCGGCCGGGTCGCCGCCGTCGTACCCCCCGAGCTCGCCGTCGGTGAAGACCGCGCTTTCCCGCTGGGACTCGGCAGGAGTGTCGGAGCTGTGCATCAGGGCCAGCATGACGTTGATGGATCCGAGGTCGGCACGGATCGTGCCAGGGCTCGCCTCAGCGGGATCACTCGCCCCTTTGGCCAGGCGCAGCCGCGCGTGGCTGGGGTGTCGCGGATCGGGCCGGACGTCGCGGACCAGGAGCGCCACCGTCGGACCGAAGTCGAAGAGCTGGTCGACGAGGCGGTAGAGGTACGCCTTCCACACCTGGGTGATGTTGCGTTCGTGGAACGCGTCCAGGTTGGCCGGCCGGTGCCACAACACCCGCCACGCCACCGGTTGGAACCCCTGGGCGACCACCCGGTCCATGATCGGCCCGCCGAGGTGGCGGGCGAGGGCATCGGGGGCGATCAGCATGAAGACCGTACGCTCCCAGTCGACTGCTTCGCTCACGCGGAGGCTCCTTCGCCACGGAATGGTGCCGGGTGCGGCCCCGGACCTGCCGGCTGCCGCACCCGTCGTCTGTTTCAGGTCACCGCTTCTTCTTCACGACCGGGCGCCGTGTGTGGACAGCTTGGCGGTTCATCCTGGCCTCCTTCCCCGGGTAAGCGGCGGGGTGACCCCGTCGGTTGACGGATCAGCGAGCGGGTGTGCGGCCGGCAAGGGATGATCACTTGCGGGTCGTTGTCGTCTTCTTCTTCACCCGCGGCCTGCGGCCGACCTTCATGTTCCGGTTCACCTTTCCCTCCCTTCCATCGGTAGGTGGTCTGCCGGGTGGGCCGCTGCGGGCTTTCACCCACCGGCGGTCACCACCACCAGTTGGTCTGCCATGGACACGGCGACGTCGTGGACCTGCTGCGGGGCGGCGGCTGCGATCCGGTCGGCGTACTCGGCTACCGACCAGCCGGCGCTGCCACCCAGCAGGGCGTGCCGGCCCAGCAGGAGAGTTTCATCGAGGGAGGCCTCGGCGTCGAGCCGGACCAGCCCGGCGGCGCGCCGTCGGGCCACCGCCACGCGGGCGTCGCTCCAGCCATCCGCCACCGCCGACCGGATGAGGTCGGCAGAGAGCCGGGCCACCTCGTCGCGGTGCTCCACAGCGGTGGTGATCGCGATCCGCCAGACGCCGGTATCGGGGTAACCGCTGAGATCGCCCCAAATGTCGTAGGACAGCCCCAGATTGGTACGCAGTTGTTCGACGAGGACGGACGCGTTGCCCCCGGCGAACAGTTCCATGACCACCTCGGCGGCGGCGAGCCGCGGATCGGCCAGGGCAAACGCGGGTCCGCCGAGCACCACCGCCGCGGTGTCGCCGGGCAGCGGATGATCCAGCCGCCGTGACGGTACGCCGGGAGCCGCAGACGGCAACGGGGTCGGCAGCGGCAGCGGGAGCGGCTCGGCTGCAGGCCGGACGGTGCGGGCACCCTGGTGCGGTGCGGACAGGCCGGCGAGGGCGCTCCGCGCGGTCGCTGCGGTCACGGCCGCAGGGGTGACGCCGCCGGTGACCACGACGGCGATTCGTCCGGCCCGGAGATGGCGACGGGACCAGGCGGTGACCTCGGCGGCGGTGAGCCGGAGCGCGTCGGCGGGGCTGCCGCCGACCGGCCGGCCCATCGGGTGGTCGCCGTACACGGCGGCGAAGAACACGTCGTGGACGATGTCGGTGGGGTCGGCTTCAGCCAGGCGCAACTCTTCGAGGACCACCCGACGTTCGGCCTCGACGAGGGCCGGGGCGAACTCGGTGGCCGTCGCGGCCTCGGCGAGCAGGTCCAGCACGGTCAGCGCGTCGACCGTCGGTACCCGCGCATACAGGACCACGTAGTCACGAGCGGTGATCGCGTTGCCCTCGCCACCGTACGACTCAATTTCGTCGATGACCCGCGTCTTCCGGCCGGGCGGCACCGCCTGCATGACCAGGTGTTCGAACAGGTGGGCGGCGCCGGGGGTGGTCTCGTCGCGGGATCCGGCAAGGATCCACACCGACACGGTGGTGATTTCGGCACCCGGCCGGTGTCGGGTCAGTACCTGAATGTCGTTGTCCGACGCCCGCTCGGCGATCTCGGCGGCGGCGGTCACGAGTGCGCTCCGGTGGTCGCCGGATGAGGCTCCGGGCTGGACAGCTCCGCCACGGTATCCTCGTCGACCTCGTCGCCGATCGTCAACAGGAACCTGCCAACAGGAGTGTCCACCCAGGCCAGACGTCCGCGTTCGTGCAGTACGGCGGTCGGGGCGTCACCTCGCGGGGCGCCGTCCAGCGGCAGGCCGAAGGCCAGTACGCCGGCCCGGACGGACGCACCGGCGGAGAGCCGTTCGGCGGCCGCCGCCCAGGACCGCTGCTCGATCCGGGCGGAAGCACCTTTGATGTTGCGACGCTGCAGGTGGCGAGCCATGCCGGTGAGGGGACGGCGCAGCACGGCCGCACTGCGGATCGCCCGGCGAGCGTGGGTGTCCAGTTGGTTCCGCCGGGGTGGTGGTGGCAGTGGTGGCAGGCTCGTCCGCGCGATGAGCGCGGCGAGTTCGGCGTACTCCGGCCACAACCCGAGTGCGGTCAGTGCCCGGGTGAGCGTGGCCAGTTCGTCGTCGGAGGCGGAGTCCACCAACAGGCTGGCGTCGATCAGATCCCGGGCCCGGAAGCGTTGCTCGAAGCGCTCGAACAGGAGCATCAGGGTGTTCTTCACCGCCGGTGCCCGCCACGGTTGCGGCATGGCGGTCAGCGGTCGCACTCCGGCCAGGTCACCCAGCGACCACCAGGTGGCGATCTCCACCCCGTACGGCAGGACGAACCGGGATTCGTGCGGCCGCCGCAGACTCACCATCATGTGCAGACGATCGTCGAAACAGGCGAACGTGCCGGTGTGCAGGTCCCAGCCGTCGTCGATGAGCAGGCCTGCCGCCCGCCACAGATCAGCCTCGGTGCTGGCGACGTAGTCGAGGTCGTTCATGGTGCGACCGAGACCAGCCGGGTAGCGGTCGGCTACCTCCAGGCCTTTGATCGGGGTCAGGTCGCTGACGCGTGCGGTGAGTTCGGCGGCCACCGTGCGGTAATAGGCGACCCGCGAGGTGGCCAGCTCAAGGTCGTACGCGGTGCCCGGGTCGAGGGTGATGCCCTCTGCGGCCCATGCGGAGTACAGGGTGGCGGTCAGGGACGGCTGTCCCTGGCGCAGCGCCGCGACCGCCTCGGCCGGTTCCTCGAACGGCTCACCGCAACAGACACTCAACGCACTAAGGACATCGTCCGCCGACAATTGGAAGGTCACGGCACGGTGCTCCTCGCGGGCTCGGCGACGCCGGCGTTCGCACCGCGCGGCGACGCCGAGCGCCCGACGGCGGTGCGCTAGTAGTTGGGCAGGCAGTCGGTGCAGGTGGTGCGGAACTTGACCACCTGGACCGCCTGGCGACGCGCGAGCATCTTCTCGACCCGGCTCGGAGTGAGCAGCGTGGGCGCGACAACCGTGTCTTTCCTGACGCTAGTGGAGTTCTTCACTTCATCCCCTTGCTAGGAAAAGTGGTGGCGTATTCAGCTGATCGTACGGAGCTCGCCACACGCAGTCAATGCACGAACCTCAATTGCCGATCGAGTGAAGACAATCGACCAGTACCAAACTAGCAAAATGCCGGATAAAGCTGGGAGCCGCCCAAACCCGACCAACCGCCGCCACCCAGGACACAATCGCCAAGATCACTTGATCAGAATTCGGGCGACACGCCGACACCAGCCCGAATTTCCGTCAAGTGATCTTCACGCTACCCCTGGTGCGTCGAGTGGGGTAAGCCGGCCAAGGAAGTCGCCGAACGACCAGCCCATGCTGGTAGTGACCACCTGCCGCTCCCGCCAGGCGATCGCATCCGGCGTCCCCGGGCCGGCCAACAGGTCCTTCGGCAGGAAGCCGACGCTGCCCGGGCGGGGTTCCGTCAGCCGAAGCAGCAGCAGACCCTCCATCGGGACCGCGATGACAACGAAGTCCGTCGACAACTTCCCGACCCGCCACTCCCGCTCGGCGGTCAGCAGGTCGAACGCCGGATACTCCGGGTGCACACCCAGTAGCGGACGCCCCGGGAACAGGGTGAACGGTGCACCCGGCACCCACTGCGGCTCCACCGGCTGCATGCCGTTCGTCTGCGACAACCAGTCCCGGTAGGCCCAGGGAAGCGGGCGCTCCAACGCCTGCTCCAGTGCCTGCAACCGCCCCTCGTCCAGCTGCCCGAACGGCAGCCGCTGCGCCGGCCGCCACCCCGTCACCGCCGTCGCCTCGTCCACCACCGGCGGCGCCTCACCCGGCGCCAGCCGCCGCACCGTGACCCGCCACCGGCCAGCGTTCTCGAAATGCGCCCCAGCGAAGTACCAGTTTTCGGCACCGATCGGGAAAGTCTCGCCCAGCCGCAACAGGTGCGTCGTCGAATCGGCAGACCCGGGGAAGGCCACCACCACCTGCGCGGTCACCGGTCGACGCGGGTTCGCCCCGCCTGCACCGAGGCTGAACGTACCCATGTTCACCTGTGTGTTGTTCCGGATCACCAGCACATCGGGGTGCGACGGCACCATCCTGTCCCTTCCATCGAGAGTTCAGCCATCGAGCATCTCATGCAGCGTCGGCTCGTCCGGCAACTCGAAGCCCAACTCGCTGCGGGCCACCTGTTCCGCCTCCGTACGACTCACCGGCGAGCGGCCCGCTGCATCGGCCGAAACAGTGACAGCGCCGGGCACCCCAGAACCGTTGCCCCAGGCTATCGACCGTGGCCCGTCCGGTCCGACCTCGACGGCCGCCAACGTGACAAGCTCACCGGCCGTGCCCCGATCCACGTAGTAGACGAAATACGCGCCGCCCCGGTCGACCACCGTCCGGCCCGGCCCCGCAGCGGTCAGCGCGGTGGTCGCCACACCGGCCGACCCACCGACCCGAGCTTCTGCCACCGACTCACCGGCCCGACTCGCCTGCTGCGCGACGGGCGGCACCGGCGGGGGCTGCGGCACCACTGGCGCGCGGTCCAGATGGGCGTAGTCCCTACTCATCAGATCGAGAAACGCCCGCATCGGAATCGGCTGCGGATGACCATGGTTCCAGGGGTTGCGCAGCCAGACATGCCCGTCCTGCGCCGCCACCACCTCGTACGCGTGTCCCGCATGCAGTCCGTACGGCGGCATTCCATTCGGCAGATGCTGATAGCGGTCCGGCGGCATCGTGCTGACGATCACCGGATTCCGCCGCGCCAACAACTGGGCCAGCGTCGCCTCGACCGTAGGCTCGCTGCCCGGATGCGTGGGAAATCGGCCGGTGCCGGCCGGCTCGCCGGTCAGCTGGGTCAGCAGCTCCGCCCACAGATTGGGAGTGCTGCCCGGGTCCATCCGGGCGTAGCCGCGCGGCGCGGCCCGGTGCGGATCGGGCTGCTCCTGCCAGCTCTGCCACTGCTGCTGCCAGTGGACCTGCCGGGACTCGGTCCAGGTCCGGTCGACCGCCGCCAGCGCCTTCTCCAGCATGCTCGCCCATGCCGCCCCGGCCTGCGCCTGGTCGGCGTAGGCGGCCTGCCCCGGCATGATGGCGTGCACCGGGACGTCCGGAGTCACGGTGATCCGCAGCCGTCGGCCGGTCGGGGCCGTCCGGTCACCCGGGAGGCTGCTCTCGTGCAGCAGGACGTCGACGGTGCCGTCCGGGTTTAGGCGGAACAACCCACCGATCGTCAGCGGGCTGTGCCCGGCGACCGCACCGATCGCGGCGAGCATGCCGCAGTCACCGAGAGCCCCCTGTGCGACTTGCTCCCGCCTGGGCAGCCCATTCCACAGGGGCGCTGCGGCGCCCGAGTTCGCGGCCACCGGGCGGCCGTACTCCGGTGCCGCCTCCCCGGGATCCGGCTCCGGCAGGGTGGGGTGGTCGGCGTACACGTGGATCTCGGTCGGACCGACGGCGAGCGGTGCTGCTTCCGGCGCTGGCTCGACCGGCGCGCTCGGCGCCAGGTTCAGGATCGCCCGCGTCAACGCGTCCGAGACCAGCGCCATCGTGCGGGTCTGCGCCAGGTAGTGGAAGCTGTGGCTGCCGAGCAGCCGGACGACTTCCGGGTTCTGCCCGTACGTCGCGGTGATCGTCGCGTACGCCCGGCGGACGTCCTCGGCCAGCAACGCCCGTCGGCCGGCGTCCGTCGCCAGGTCGAAACCCGGGTGTACGCCGCCCACGTCCACATGCGGCGCGTTCGCCAGCACGTACGGGCTGATGTCGACCTGGCCGGTCAGGTCGACGTACACCCCGTCGCGGGCGATCCGCGCGGCCAGCGCCGGATCGACGGCCTGCAGCTGGGCGATCTGATCCGGGCGCAACCCGATCACCTGGCCGGCGGAGGCCGGCAGCGTCGGCAGGCTCCGCTGGCCCTGTTCGGCGTCAACGGCGAGCCGGTGCAGCTGCTCGGTGAGCTGCGGCGCGAACGGAACGTACCCGTTGTGGACCAGCCGGGCCCGGTAGTCACGCTGCTGGGCGCGTTGCGGTTCGGTCAGCGTCGCCGGGTCCGTACCGAGCACCGCCAGTACGGTCTCCGGGGTGAGCGCCGGTGAGGTGAGCCGCAGCAGCAGGTTCGCCAGGTCGGGCGGCAGCTGCGCCCACCGCGCGTACACCTGCGGGGTGCCGCCGGTCAGGCCGAGCTGGTCGACGAGTACGCCGATTTCGGCGCGCAGCGCCAGCCGGGTCCCCGGGTCGGCGGCGGTGTAGTGGGCCGCCAGCTGGCGGATCCGGGTCAGCCGGGGATCGGCTGGTTCACTGTCCCGGCTGGGGGCCAGATCTGGTGACCGCTGATCCGGCCCTGCCGCCTCGCCGCCGCGTACTGCTTCATGACCACCGGTATCGGCAGGCTGCTGTGCACCGTCACCGTCCCCGACCGGTCGATGATGTAGCAGCCCATCCCGACGTGCGCCCCCATCGCCCGCTGTTCGGTCGACGGTGTCTCCTTCGCCAGCCAGCCGAACTCGAACGGATGCAGTTCGATCGGATTCGCCGTCCCGACCAGCCGTTCGATCAGTTGCTGCGCGTCGTCCTCCGTCATCGCCCGGCACCTCCCCTGGGGGCACTGTCATCGACCATAGAGTGTGCGTCATCTCGACGTACTCCGTCGGCGGCTCGGTCCACACCGTCCCCTGTTGTGGATCCCACCAGATGGGCCCATCGGCGTCCGCCGGGTGAACCACCACGAATGCATGTGCGTCGTGCATGACGACGTTTCCATCTTTGTCGACGGCCGGTTGTCCGGTCAGTCGGTCCAGCTTGAGCCATTCCGCTACCACCAGGGCTGCTGACCCCGGCCCACCAGCTGTCAGCTGATCCTGCAGTTCTTTGTACTGCCGACTGACCCTCTCGGCCCGTTCTGCAGGTGTGCCAGGCATATCGGCTGGCTGAGATGCCCACTGACCGCCCAGCCAGGCCTCTGCCCGCTCGACGCCAGCCGCCTCCCCACTCGCCCAGTCTGTTCGACCGTCAGGAAGCGGGTCCGGCCAGCGCGGCAGCGCAACCTGTGGCTGACCGTAGAAGCTGGCCAGCGCGGCCAGGGATGCGTCCAGGCAGTTGTTTCCCCGACCTGGCTGCGACGGCCCGCCATCATTGATCAGCCTCCCGTACGGGTGGACGGCCGGATCCGAGCCGACCTGGTAGCCGTCAGGCGCAGTGAGGCTGTGCTCCAGATCTGACTGGTAGCGAGGGTCTTCCAGCGGAGAGAGTCCCTGCGGACCAATCAGCCGAGTGCCCGGTAGCGGCAGCAACGCTGGTGGCGTCGATACGCTGCGGTCATGTCCGACGCCAGCGACGCCCGGCCCGCCGTCAGCGACGCCCTGTACACCGCCATCCTCGCCGACCCCGACGACATGGACCTGCGGCTGCGCTACGCCGACGCCGTCGAACCCACCGACCCCGACCACGCCGAGCTGATCCGCGCCCAGATCGAGTACGACCGGGCCAGGATCGCCGGCGCCCCGATCGCGCCCGAGCTGTCCCGGCGGGTCCGTGGACTCGCGGTCAGACTCGAGCCGCGGCTCTGCGCGAGGATCGCCGGGCTCGTCGACGACTGCGGGGTACGGCGTGGTTTCGCCGAACTGATCGAGTTGCCCGGTGCCGACTTCCTCGACCGGGGCGCGGAGATCTACCGCCTGGTTCCGGTCCGCCACGTCCTGCTGACCGACGTCAGCCCGGACCTGGTCGGTGCGATCGCCGCGAACCCGCTGCTGGCCCGACTCACCAGCCTCGGACTGGACGACAATCCGATCGGCGACGACGGGCTGCGAGCCCTGCTGGCCTCGCCGCACCTGCGGCGGCTCCGCTGGCTGGGGCTCGTCAACTGCGGCATCACCCAGGCCGGATCCGAACTGTTCGCCGAACTCGCCCCCCGGGTCCTGCCGGACCTGCGGTTCGTCTACTTCGCCCGCAACCACGCCGAGCTGGTCCCCTACGGTGAGGGCTTCGACGCCGTCGGCGGGCAGGACCCGATCGATGTCTACATCCCGCCGATCGCCGAGCGGATCATCGCCGAGCACGGACCGCTGCCCTGGCTCGACCCCGCCATCGCCTGGCGGGGGGGATTCGTCGACTTCAGCGAGGTGTGACCGCGGCGGTAGCGAGTTCCGGTTGGCCTCGGCGATCCGCTGCGCGTGGAACCGGATACTCGGCGGGATGTTTCGCGAGTCGTCCGGCAGCGCAGCGGACGCTTCGCTGATTTGGAGCTCCGCTGACCTCCTGAACTTGCGGCTAACCGACGGCATGAGCTGACGGGCCACGGCGGCGGCACCGAGAACCCGCAGGCGGCCGGACGCGTCGGACAAGCCGAGAAAGTCGGGACCGCCGTCGCGGGTGGTCGCCGGCCCGTGCAGTGGGCGCAGTTGCAGCGCGCCGGCGAGGGCGGCGACCCCGCCGGGATACTCGGGGGCCTGGCCGATGGAGAAAACGACCCGGTCGTACTCCTGGCGGGTGCCGTCACTGAACTCGACCAGGAACGTACCGTCCACGGTGTGCCGGGCGCTGACGATCTCGCGCAGCGACTGACTGATCCGGCTGTCGGTGGTGGCCACGTCGTACGCACCGACGTCGGGCAACGTGTTGCGGCGGTTGTATCCGCCGGAGAAGCTGCGCTGAAATTGCAGCTCAGCGTCCCGGACCGGGTCACCGGTCCGGTCCGCCGGCGGCAGCCCGACCGCGCGGGCCGACCAGTCGATGGAGGCCGCCGGCGAGGCGGCGGCCTGCTCGATGTCCCACGCCCCGGAGGCACCCGCCCCGAACACCAGCACCCGGTCGCCTGACTGGTACGCGTCGGCCAGGTTCTGCCCACCGAAGTCGACCCGGGGACGCGCCGGCGCAGGGGCGGCCAACCGGCCGTCGGCGTCGAAGCCGAGCCGCTGCGCGACGTCGCCGGGCAGCGCCGCCGGGTCGATCGGGAAGCCGTCCGGGGCGTACGGCGTGCCGGTCGTCGGGTCGACGGCGTACCCGCTGGCCGGATCTGCCAGCAGCGGATCGGTGAGCCGCCCGTCGGTGTCGGCGAGCAGCGGCAGGCCGGCGCGGACGGTGCCGGTACCGGTGCCGGTGTCGGTGCCGCCGAGCACCGTACGGACCGGGGCGGGCAGCGTCGCCGGGTCGACGGCCGCCCCGGTCGGGTCCCGAAACACCGGTATTGGGCCGGACCGGTCGACCTGGTAACCGGTCGCCGGGTCGACGTACCGGCCGGTTGTCGACGCCGGCGCGGCCGGCACCCGCGCCGGACCGGGACCAGCGGCAATGTCCACGGTGGCCGCGTAGAAACTCCGCTCGCCGACCGTGACCCGGTAGTTGGCGTCGGCCGGCCACCCAGCGGCGTCGTCGGCGCTGGTCGGGCGGGGCAGGATCGCGGTCGCGGTGCCCTGGTAGCTGGGCATCCCGGTGTACGCGCGGGCCGCGCCGACCGCTGCCGCGAAGTCGCTGGCGAGAGCGAACTGGGTGCCTTCGTCGGCGAAGTCCGCCGGCTGGAACGGCAGACCGGGGATCTCCAACTCGGTGGGGACCTGCCCCATCAGCAGCTGCTGCCGGTCGGCCCACGGGTCGTGGCCCTGCGACACGGCCAGCACCGGCGGCAGGCCTGCGCCGGTGTCCGGCGGCGCGTCGAGAGTGGCCGCGTCGAGAGTGGCCGCGTCGAGGGTGGCGAAGTCGGCCGTGGCCGCCCAGCCGCCGCCGATGATCAGCCGGTCGAAGACGTGCTGCGGGTCGGCGTCGAGCGCGGCGTCTACCCGGTCGGTCAACGCCAGGTCCGCCTGGTCACGGGCGGCGGTCGCCCGCGCGGCCCACCGGCGGGCCGCCGCCCGTACATCGGCCTGGACGACCCGGATCTCGTCGGCCAGGCCGGGTCGGTCGCGGGCGGCCGCGAGCAGCCCGGCGAGGTCCGCGAAGGCCGGCCCCAACTGGGTACGGACGGCAGCGAACCGGGCGTCCGTGGCGGCCAGCCCGACCACCGGTACGTTCGGCACCAGGCTGTGCACCCGGTGCCCCGGGTACGGCTCCAACAGCCCACTGCTGATCAGCAGGCCGACCGCTTCGGCGTGCAACTGGGCCACCTGGGCCGGGTCGGCGTGCCGGCCGGTGCCCGCCTGCGACAGCTGGTCGGCGACGGTACGCAGCTCCGCCAGCCGCCCCATGTCCCGCGCGGTCAGCTGCCGCTGCCCATCTCCTTCGGGCCGGGAGCCTTCGGCGAGCGCCGTCGTCGCATCGGTACGCAGCCCGTCGGCCCGTTCCTGCGCGATGGCGTCCACTTCTGCCAGTGTGGCGGCGACCGCCCGCCGGACATGGTCGGCGGAGGCCCGGTCTGACACCCGTACGGTCGCCCCGTCGGCGTGCGTCGCGATGGTGGCGACGGGTGCCACCGTCGTACCGGGCGGCAGCGAGGTCACGGTGAGGGTGACGGTCACCGGCCCGGCCGAGGTGTCGAGGGTGACCGTGCCGGCATCCGGGTCGGCGACCGCGCCGGCCGGCAGCAGTCCGGTGTCGAGCGCGTCGCGTACCGCCGCGCCGACCGCCGCCGGGTCGGCGTCATACAGCGCGCCCCCGAAGGTCGTCCCGGCGGCGGCGCTGACCAGTCCGTCCGGCGCGGCGCTGAGCGACCCGTCCGGCCCGGCGGTGGCTAGTGGTTCGGCTCCGGTTCGTCCGTCAGCGGCCACACCTGGCGGCCGGTCGTCCGGCCCGCCCGGCGGGCCGCCGCGTACTCCTGCATGATGATCGACGGCGGCATGCTCCGGTGAGCCGTCACCGTCCCGTCGCGGTCGATCACCCAGTTCCCCTGGCCCAGACCCATCCCCTGGGTGCGTTCCGTCTCCGACAGGATCTCCCGCGCCACCCAGCCGAACTCGAACTCGTGCAGCGCCATCCGGTTCGGCGTCCCGACCAGCCGCTGGATCAGCTCCTGCGCGTCGTCCCGAGTCACTGTTGGTCCCTCCCCGTGCCGTCGGCGCGTCCATCGACCACAACGTGTGCGTCGCCGCCAGGTATTCGGCGGGTGGCTGCGTCGCGGTTCCGCCGTACTGCGGATCCCACCACACCGGCCCGTCGGCACCGTACGGGTAGACGATCAGGAACGCATGCGAGCCGGCTGCCTGCGCGTTTCCGTCGGCGTCCAGATGCAGCCGTCCGGTGTCCTGGTCGAGGCTCAGCCAGTCGGCGACGACCAGGGCGGCACTACCCGGCCCGGCCGCCGCCACCCGCTCCTGCAACTGCGCGTACTGCTCGGCGACCGCCGCCACCCGGTCCGCCGGTGCCCCCGGCATGTCCGCCGGTGGACCGACCCACTCCCCGCCCAACCACGCCTCGGCCCGGCTGATCCCGTCGGCCTCACCCGTGACCCGGTCGATCGTCCCGTCGCCCGCCCGGTCCGGCCAGCGCGGCAACGACACCATCGGCCGACCAAGAAACGTCGACAACCCCGCCAAC
>NZ_JBHMIN010000007.1:0-161786 GCF_048060215.1 Micromonospora sp. LOL_021
ACGACTCGCAGGGCCTGTTCCAGCAGCGCCCGTCCTCCGGCTGGGGCACCGTCGAGCAGATTACCGACGTCGAGTACTCCACCACCGCGTTCCTGAACGGGCTCAAGGCCGTCGACGGCTGGCAGGACATGCCGCTGACCGAGGCCGCCCAGGCGGTGCAGGTGTCGGCGTACCCGGACCACTACGCCCAGTGGGAGACCCAGGCCGCCGAACTCGTCGCCCAGCACTGGAACAGCTGACCCACCGCACCACCCGAGACACCACAAGCTCAGCGTGAGGGCCGGACCCCGTACCCGGGGCCCGGCCCTCGCTCTGCGTCGGGTTTCGAGACGCTGAGAACCCACCGGGGTCAGCCGGACAGTAACCGGCCGGCGGCGGCGACGACCTCCGGGTCGGTGCAACCGGCCGCGTAGCCGGCGATACGGCGGCGGATGTCGCGGCGCAGCAGCCACACCCCGAACCGGTCGGCGATCGGGCGCAGCGGTGCCGGCCGGCAGCGGAAGCTGTACCGCCAGGTCGCCACCGTGTGACCGGGCTCGGACGCGGGGGCGAACCGCCAGCCGCCGGCGAACATCTCGAAGAACCACGGACCATGGACCATCTTCATGCCGACATTGGTCGGCGGAGCGTACGAGACGTACTCGCTGATCATCGTCAGGCCGTGCCGGGACCGGGTGAAGGTGCGGACGCCCTTGCCGGGGCGGGTGGCACCGTCGACGAAGTGCTGTGCCCGGATGAACGGGTCCCAGCGGTACCGGACCGGCGTGGTGGTCTGGGACACCGCGAAGGCGAGATCCGGCGGTACAGGGACGGTGACCACTGCTTCGACCACAGGCATCGGCCCATCATCCGCCACCGGCGGGCCAGGTCGGGTCGCGGTGCCGTTGCCGGCGTTCAGGGAAACCCGGTGGCACCACCGCGTCCACAACCGGCACGCTGCAGCGGTGAGGATGCACGACGACCAGTTGGCTGTGCCGGTGACGACCGTCCGCGCGCTCGTCGACGAGCAGTTCCCACAGTGGCGGGACCTGCCGGTGCGAGCAGCGGCCGGGCAGGGCACGGTGAATGCGATCTTCCGGATCGGGGACCGGCTGGCCGCCCGGTTCCCGCTGCGCCCCGACGACCCCGACACGGTACGGCGGCACCTGGCCGACGAGGCGGCGGCTGCCCGCGTACTGCTGGGTCGCACGCGCTTCGCCACCCCCGAGCCGGTGGCGATCGGCGAACCCGGTGCCGGCTACCCGCTGCCCTGGTCGGTGCAGACCTGGCTGCCCGGCACGGTCGCGACCGACGACGACCCGGCCGGATCCGTCGGACTCGCCGCCGATCTCGCCGAGTTCATCGCCGGGGTCCAGTCGATCGGCACCGGCGGTCGGCCGTTCAGTGGCGGCGGCCGGGGCGGTGACCTGCGCCGGCATGACGCCTGGATGCGGACCTGCTTCGACCGCAGCGAACATCTGCTGGACGTGCCGGCGCTGCGCCGGTTGTGGGGACGGTTGCGGGAGCTGCCGCGCGAGACACCGGACGCGATGGTGCACGGCGACCTGATCCCCGGCAACGTCCTGGTCCGCGCCGGCCGGCTGGCCGGGGTGCTGGACGTAGGTGGTCTGCGGCCCGCCGATCCGGCGCTGGAACTGGTGGCCGCCTGGCATCTGCTCGACGACCGGCCACGCTCGGTGCTGCGTGAGCGACTGATCTGCGCCGAGCTGGACTGGCAGCGCGGCAAGGCGTGGGCGTTCGAGCAGTCGATGGGCGCGGTCTGGTACTACGTGGACAGCTTCCCGGCGATGAGCCGGATGGGTCGCCGGACCCTGGCCCGGATTCTGGCCGACGAGGCGTGAGTCGGGTCCGACCGTGGCGGCCGGCAGCCCGGTCAGGGCAAGGTGCTGGCGGCAGTCCGGCCCGTGCCGGTCAGAACAGGGTCAGTGGCTGAGCCGGGATCGGCTCGGGCAGCGGGTCGAGCTGCGGCAGCGCGGCCCGTACCTCGTCGTGGAAGCGGCGGGCCAGAGCCGGCGCGTCGGCGTTGTCCGGAGTGTGGATGAACACCGTCGGCGAACGGCCCTGCCGCAGCCAGGCCACCGATGCCTCGACCCAGCGCTGCCAGCCGGCGACGGTCTGCTCGACGTCGTCGCGGCCGAGGTAGCGCACGATTGGTCGATCGGTCAACGCCCGGGTGCGCAGCGGGGCGCGGGGCTTCTTGGCCCAGGCGTCGCGTTCGGCGTCGCTGGTCGGCCCGGCGGCGAAGAACGTCGTGGTGTCGAACGGCACCCACTCGGCGTCCACGTCCGTCAGTACCTCTTCGAGTAGCCGGGTCGCGGCCGGCTCGGTGAAGAACGCCGGGTGGCGGACTTCGACGGCGTACCGGTGATCGTGGGGGAGTCGGCGCAGGAAGCGGGCCAGGGCGGGCACGTCGTCGGGGCCGAACGACCCCGGCAGTTGGGCCCAGATCGCATGGGTACGCGGTCCGAGCGGCGCGATCGCGTCGAGGAAGGCGTTCAGCGGCTCGTCGGCGCCGGTGAGCCGGTGCTCGTGGGTGACGGTCTTCGGCAGTTTGAGCACGAAGCGGAAGTCGGGGTCGGTCTGCGCCGCCCAGGTGGCGACGGTCTCCCGGGTCGGGGTGGCGTAGAAGGTGGTGTTGCCTTCGACGGCGGTGCACCAGGCGGCGTAGTGGCGCAGTCGTTCGGCCGGCGGTAGCGGGTGCGCGATCAGCCGTCCCTGCCAGGACTTGTGCGTCCACATCGCACAGCCAACGTGTAGCCGGGGTCTGCTTGGCGACGGGGAAGCGGTGTCGGTGCTCGGCACGGCGACAACGATAGAGCCACCCGGTTGGAGCGCTGGACTTAACGCCGTATTCATCGACCTGTCTTGATCAATGTGATTGAGGGGCTTAGATTCCCGTTGTCGACCTGCCCGCCGTATCCCCAGGCCGGAGCACCCGACCCGGCCGCGGTGGGCAGCGACGCCAGGAGCCCCAATGGCCCGCCGTACCGTCAGTGCCCGACCCGCCATCGGTGTCCGCCGTGCCCTTAGCGCCACCGTGGCGGCGATGGTCGCCATCGTCGTCGCCCTCACGCTGACCGCTGTCCCCGCCCAGGCCACCCCGCCCAACATCCCGTCCTACAGCAAGGCGCTCAGCCGGCTGAACTCGCTGACCGTGGCCGCCGAGTCGCACCAGTCCAGCTACAACCGTTCGCTGTTCCCGCACTGGATCACCATCACCGGCAGCTGCAACACCCGCGAGCAGGTGCTCAAGCGTGACGGCAGCAACGTCGTGGTCAACAGCAGTTGCTACCCGACCTCAGGAT
This sequence comes from Micromonospora sp. LOL_021, assembly GCF_048060215.1. Taxonomy (NCBI): domain Bacteria; kingdom Bacillati; phylum Actinomycetota; class Actinomycetes; order Micromonosporales; family Micromonosporaceae; genus Micromonospora; species Micromonospora sp. LOL_021. The sequence goes on from NZ_JBHMIN010000007.1 coordinate 3,306, forward strand.
CCTGGTACAGCCCGTTCGACGGGGCCACCTGGACGCAGGCGTCGGACGTGGACATCGACCACATGGTGCCGCTCGCCGAGGCGTGGCGTTCCGGTGCCTGGGCCTGGTCCACCGCCCGGCGCCAGACGTACGCCAACGACCTCGGTGGGCCGGAGCTGTGGGCGGTCACCGACAACGTCAACCAGGCCAAGGGTGACAAGGACCCGGCCGACTGGCAGCCGCCGCGCGCCGCGTTCCGCTGCACCTATGCCCGGGCCTGGATTCAGGTGAAGTGGTACTACGACATGACGGTGGACAGCGCGGAGAAGTCCGCCCTGTCCGGCATGCTGGCCACCTGTTGACCTGACCGACCTGTCGGGCAGCCCGGTTACCCTGCCTCGCATGAGTCTTGCGGTCACGGTCGGGATCACCACGGAGCTGTCCGGCATCGATGACGAGGGGGCGGCGCGCAGTCGCGCCGCCCTCGACCAGTTGAGCGCCGCGCTGGCCGCTGAGGGCGTTACCTGGCAGGAGCAGTACCCGGCGACGGTGCCGTCGACCCGGCCGCACCTGCGTAGCCTGCCGACCAGTTGGCTGCACCAACTGCGCCGGGTGCTGGCTCTGGTGGATCTGGACCGGCCGGTCACCCCGGTCACCGACGCGAGCGGGCTGACCGCGGACCGGGAGCTGATCGACGATCAGGCGTCCATGCTGGAGTCGCACCTGCTGTGCCACTCCGACACCGCCGGCTACTACGTGCCGGCCGATTTCGGCGACCCGGTGTTCCTGCCGGCCGAGGCCGGGGTGGCCGGCGGCGGCATCGTCGGGTCGAGTCAGGGTCTGCTCGCCGAGCTGCGGCGCTGCGCCCCGGCGATCGGCGTCCGGTTGGACCCGGCCGGAGAACTGCCGGACACGGAGGCGGCCCGGCTGTTCGCGGTGCCCGACGGCACCGACTTCTCCGCCGAGACGCAGGCGTGGCTCACCCTGCACGAGGCGTGCCGGGCCAGCATCGCCTGCGGCCGGGCCATCGTGTTCCACTGACCCCGACCCTGACCGTGCCCCTGGACGACCGGCCCCCGGCCGGGCGGCGCATCGCCCCCCGGCCGGCCGGTGTGCTCAGCGCAGCACGTGGGAAAGCTGTTCGATGGCGAAGTCCACGTCGGACTCTTCGACGACCAGCGGCGGGGCGAGCCGGATCGTCGCACCGTGGGTGTCCTTGACCAGTACGCCCCGTTCGGCGAGCCGCTCGCAGGCCTGCCGACCGGTCGTCCGGCGCGGGTCCAGGTCCAGCCCGGCCCACAGCCCGCGGCCACGGACGGCGAGCAGCCGTCCATCGTCGCGCAGCGTGTCGAGCCCGGCCTGCAGCCGGGTGCCCAGCTGGGCCGAGCGCCGCTGGTACTCGCCGGTGGCCAGCAGCCGGACCACCTCGGTGGCGACCGCGCAGGCGAGGGCGTTGCCGCCGAACGTCGAGCCGTGCTCGCCGGGACGCAGCACGCCGAGCACCGACCGGTCGGCGACCACCGCCGACACCGGCACGATCCCGCCGCCGAGCGCCTTGCCGAGGATGTACATGTCCGGCACCACACCCTCGTGATCGCAGGCGAACGTCGCCCCGGTGCGGCCCAGCCCGGACTGGATCTCGTCGGCGAGGAACAGTACGTCGTTGCTGGTGCACAGGTCGCGTACCCCGGTCAGGTAGCCGTCCGGCGGCACCACCACGCCCTGCTCGCCCTGGATCGGCTCCAGCAGCACCGCGACGCAGGTCTCGTCGATCGCGTCGGCCAGCGCGGCGAGGTCGCCGTACGGCACGATGGTGAACCCCGGGGTGTACGGCCCGAAGTCGGCGCGGGCCTCGGCGTCGGTGGAGAAGCTGACGATCGTCGTGGTCCGGCCGTGGAAGTTGCCGTCGGCGACGACGATCGTCGCCTGCCCGTCCGGTACGCCCTTGACCTGGTAGCCCCACTTGCGGGCGACCTTGATCGCGGTCTCCACCGCCTCGGCGCCGGTGTTCATCGGCAGCACCATGTCCTTGCCGCACAGCTCGGCCAGCTCGCGGCAGAAGTCGGCGAACCGGTCGTGGGTGAACGCCCGGCTGGTCAGGGTGAGCCGGTCCAGCTGGGCGTGCGCGGCGGCGGTCAGGGTCGGATGCCGGTGGCCGAAGTTGAGCGCCGAGTAGCCGGCCAGACAGTCCAGGTAGCGCCGCCCGTCCACGTCGGTGACCCAGGCACCGGCGGCCTCGCTGAACACCACCGGCAGCGGGTGGTAGTTGTGCGCGGTCCAGCGTTCGGCGTCGCGTACCGCCCCCGGCGTGCGCAGTATCCCGTCGACGATCATCGGCTTGACCCCCTCAGCTCCAGGGTGCAGCACTTCGGGCCGCCGCCGGCCTTGCGCAGCTCGGACAGGTCGACCCCGATCGGGTGGTAGCCGCGTTCACGCAGCGCCGTCGCCAGCCCGTCGGCCTGCACCGGCAGCACCACGTGCCGGCCGTCGCTGACGGCGTTGAGGCCGAACGCGGCGGCGTCGGCCAGGCTGGCCGTGACAGCGTCCGGGAACAGCCGGCGCAGCACCGCCTGGCTGCCGGCGGAGAACGCCTCCGGCAGGTACGCGATGGTCTGCTCGTCGATCACCGCGAGCGCGGTGTCCAGGTGGTAGAAGCACGGGTCGACCAGTTGCAGAGTGACCACCGGACGGCCGAACACCTCCTGGGCGTGGGCGTGCGCGGCGTGCGAGGTGCGGAACCCGGTGCCGGCCAGCAGGTAGTCGCCGACCACCAGGAAGTCGCCTTCGCCTTCGTTGACGTGCTTGGCCTCGTGCACCGGGAAGCCGGCCTGCTCCAGCCAGTCGCGGTAGGCAGGGGCCTCGTCGGCCCGCTGCGGCTCACGGAACTGCACGGCCAGGGCCCGGCCGTCGATGACGGTGGCGCCGTTGGCGGCGAAGACCATGTCGGGCAGGCCGGGCAGCGGCTCGATGTCGTCGACCGTGTGGCCCAGTTCCAGGTACGTCCGGCGCAGCTGGTCCCATTGCGCGATCGCCAGCTCCCGGTCAACGGGGCGGGCCGGGTCCATCCACGGGTTGATCGCGTATTCCACGGCGAAGTACGTCGGCCGGCACATCAGGTACTGCCGGCGGGTGGCGTGCATCGTCATGCGGCTGGCTCCTGTGGGTCGAAGGCGCGCCCCGGCGGTGGCCGTGGGCTGACGCTTGTTCTCCAACGCTAAGGGCTGGGACACGCAGAAACCATTGCCAGGAGTTGCTTCTGACGGCGAATCGTTGCGTCATTACCGAGTAGAACATGTGCTTTGTTGCGTAGACATGCTTTCGGGGGGCGACCACGTCGTCGCCCCCCGAAGATGCGGTGCCCGGTGAACCACCGGTCCGGTCGGCCCTCGTACGGTGCACCACCGCTGACTGGGCCCTGCGGGGCGGTGAACCACCGTCCCAACGTCACGATTGCCCGTCAGAAGATTCCGGCAAACTGTGAATCAAGCCACTGCCGTACCTGCTGCACCATGTCGGTCTCGGTGGTCAACCAGCTCAGCGCGCCGGTCAGCGCCAGGCTGCCGACGATCATCGTCCCGAGGGCGAGGACGCTGCCCATCAGCGCCTCGGTCCGGCCGGCGATGTGCCGACGGGCCGTCGCCGAGATCCCGCCGAGGCCGGTGGCGAGGGCGATCACCCCGATCGCGATGCCGTACGGCGCCAGCGGCCCGGAGAGCACGAACAGCGCGCCGGTGACTCCGGTGATCAGGCTGACCGTGGCCAGCAGGCTGGCCCGGGGCCGAGGGCCGGCCGGTGCCGGCGGGGGAGCCGGCCGGGGGTCGCCGCCCTCCCGGGTGGGCGGCTCGGGGCGCGGTCCCGGCGGTGTCGGCCGGGTGGCCGGGTCGGTGACCCCGGCGCGCCTGTCGGCTGTTGCCGTGTCGGCTCGCGTGGTGTCGGCTCGCGTGGTGTCGGCTCGCGTGGTGTCAGCCTCTGCGGTGTCGGCCGTGCCGGTCGCGGTCGCGGTGGTACCGCCGGTCGGGGGCGGGTCGTCCGCCGGCCTCGTCGGCTCCGTGCGCCGGGACAGCGAGGTAATCCTGACCATCACAGACCTCCTTATCGGTACGCCGGGCCGCACCGCGGCTGGGCAGGGTCTCCGGCGATTGTCGGCTTGCAGTACCCGGATGTCCGGTCCGCCACACCAGTCACGGTCAAGCGGGTGGCGATACCCTCGGACGGTCAGGTTCCGATCATGGGCGGGTGTAGCGGTGACGGTGAGGCCAGCAGGACCGGAAGCGGAGCACAGGACGCGCGGTCCCGACGATCCGCCGGAGCTCACGGACTACTTCCGTCAGCTGCTGTGGCAACGGCACATCGTCGGTCTCTGCCGCGCCGGGGCCGCGGCGACCCGCATCGGTGAGGCGGCCGCCGCGCGTACCGGCCGTAACCTGACCCAGTTCCTGGTGCTGGGCATGCTCGACGCCACCGGTCCCCGTTCCCAGCAGGAGCTCAGCGACGGGCTACGGACCGACCGGACCACGATGGTCGGCACGGTCGACGCGTTGGAACGCGCCGGTCTGGTCACCCGGCAGCGCAATCCGACCAACCGGCGGGCGTACATCGTCACCATCAGCCCGGCCGGCCGGACGGCCCTCGCGACGATCTCGGCCGACGCGGCGACCCTCGAGGCCCGGTTCTTCGAGCGGCTCACCGCCGCCGAGCGGGACCAGTTGGTCGGCCTGATCGGCAAGCTACTGATCGGTGCCGACGCCGGCCCGACGACGGGTTAGCCGGCCGCTCGCGGCCAACCGGCCCAGCCGCTTCTCCTCCTTCGTCGCCCAGCGGGCGACCCGGCGCGGGTCGAGCGGGCCGCCGTGCCCGACGTGCAGCGTCGCCGGGCCGAGGGCCAGCATCCGCCGCAGACTGGCGAGGTTGCCGACCGGGTCGTCGTGGAACGGCGGGTTGGCCGGCCGGCTGCCGAGCAGGCCCAGCATCGAGCCGGCGACCAGGTCCCCGGCGACCAGGTCGCCGTCGTCGGTCAGCACCGACACCGAACCGGCGGTGTGGCCCGGGGTGGGCACGATCCGGCCGGCCACGCCGTAGTCGTCGAGCCGGAGTTCGCCGTCGATCAGCAGGTCTGGCTCGACCGGCCGGACCGGTCGGTCGAGCACCCCGGAGCGCATGATCAGCCGCCCGGTCGGCCCGGTCGGCAGATACGGGCGCCGGCTCGCGCCGGCCCGGTACTGGGCCAGGTCGGCGACGTGACCGGCGACCGGTGCCCCGGTCAGCTGGTGCAGTCGGGCGGCAGAGCCGAAGTGGTCGGTGTGCCCGTGGGTGAGCACGATCAGCGCCACCTCGGAGGGGTCAACCCCGTGCCGGATCAGACCGGCCTGGATCTTTCCGGCGCTGCCGGGCATCCCGGCGTCGACGACCACCGGTCGGCGGCCGAGCAGGAGATAGGCGTTCACGCTCCGCTTGCCGGTGACCGGGATTGGCAGCACGGTGGTGGTGGGCACGGAACCTCCGAAGATCGGCCACAATTGTTGGCGCGTCAACAGTTGATCACCATACAATCAGTTGGGTCCGATCATGGTCAAGCCGACGGTGGCCGATAGGCTCTGCTGCCATGCCCGAAGGCCACACCATCCACCGGCTGGCCGCCCACCACCACGCCGTACTCGGCGGAGCGCAGGTCGTCGCGACCAGCCCGCAGGGTCGGTTCACCGCTGGCGCCGCCCGGCTCACCGGCGCCACCCTGGCCGCCACCGAGGCGTACGGCAAACATCTGCTGCACCACTACCGGGGCGGCCCGGCAGGCGGCATCCTGCACGTGCACCTGGGCCTCTACGGCACCGTCGCCGACGGGCCGGGACAGCCGCCCGCACCGGTCGGGCAGATCCGGCTGCGGCTGGTCGGCGGGCCAGCCGTGGCAGCCGGCGGGCCGACCGCGACAGCCGGTGCAACGGACCGACGGCACTGGCTGGACCTGCGCGGACCGGCCGCCTGCGAGCTGCTCACCGAGGCGGAGGCCGACGCGCTGCGCGACCGGCTCGGTGCCGATCCGCTGCGCGACGACGCCGACCCGGACACTGCCGGCGGCCGGATCCGGCGCAGCGCCAGACCGCTCGGCGCGTTGCTGCTCGACCAGACGATCGTCGCCGGGGTCGGCCTGGTCTACGCCACCGAGGTGCTGTTCCGGGCCGGGATCGCGCCGACCACGCCCGGTCGGCGGCTGACCGCCGACCAGTGGCAGCGGATCTGGGCCGACCTGGTCACCCTGATGCGGATCGGGGTGCGTCGGGGCCGGATCGACACCGTCCGCGACGAGCACCTGCCGGAGGCGATGGGCCGGGCACCGCGCAACGACCGGCACGGTGGCGAGGTGTACGTCTACCGGCGAGCCGGCCAACCGTGTCTGTGCTGCGGCGCCACCGTGGCCGCCGGAGCGCTGGCCGCCCGCAACACCTACTGGTGCCCCACCTGCCAACCGGGCTGACCCGCCGCCGTCACCACCACTTGCGCTTCGGCGGCCGCACCACGACCGAGCCGAAGATCACGTTGCAGACCACCTGGATGACCGGGGCACCGGGTCGGGGCGGAGCGGTCAGCTTCGACTTCTTGTCACCGAACACCGCCGTGCCGGTCATCCGGACGTCGACCCCCTCCGGCACGTACACGGTGACCGAGCCGAAGATCGACGTCGCCTCGATCGTGGTCACCTGATGCTGGATCTGGGCGTCCTGCAACTCGATCTTGCAGTCGCCGAAGACCGCCCGCGCCTCCACCCGGTCCGGCACCAGCCAGTGCCCCTTGCGCACCTCGTCGCCGAAGATCGCCACCATCCGCTCCACCGGGGCGGGCAGCGTCGCGCCGCCGCCCGGCACCGCCGGGTACGCCGAACCGCGCGCCGCCAGCGCACCATGCCCGGCAGCGGCCGGCAGCCCACCCGACGGGTCCGTCGGCAGGTCGGCGGTGAGCCGGGCCAGCTCACCCCGGGTCTTGGCCTGATGCGCCTCGGTGGCCCGGTCGGCGTACTCGTCGAGGGTCAGCCGGCCTTCCGCGGTCGCCTGGCCGAGCAGCTCCACCACCTGCTCCCGCTCGGCGTCCGAGACGCGCAGGTGATCGCCGCTGGGGTGGGTCGCCGGGTCCACCCGCCAAGCCTAACTGCCACGCCCAACGGCAACCGCCACCCGCCCGGTCCGGGCGGGCGCCCGCTCACGGGGTCTCGGCGACGGCGTCGTTGGCCCGCCGGGCGGCGACCAGCACCGGATCCCAGACCGGCGAGTACGGCGGGGCGTAGCCCAGGTCGAGAGCGGTCATCTCGGCCACCGACATCCGGTTCCACACCGCGACGGACAGCACGTCGATCCGCTTCGCCGCCTCCGACGTGCCGACGATCTGCCCGCCCAGCAGCTGCCCGGTGTGCCGCTCGGCGATCAGCTTGATGGTCATCGGGGCGGCACCGGGGAAGTAGCCGGCCCGGTTGTTGGACTCGACGGTGGCGGTGACGTAGGCGTACCCGGCTTTCGCCGCCTCGCGTTCGAGCAGTCCGGTGCGGGCCACCTCCAGGTCACAGACCTTGGTGATCGCGGTGCCGATCACCCCGGGGAAGGTGGCGTAGCTGCCGCCGATGTTGATCCCGGCCACCCGGCCCTGTTTGTTGGCGTGGGTACCCAGCGGGATGTGCACCGGCTGGCCGCTGACCCGGTGGAAAGTCTCGACGCAGTCGCCGGCCGCCCACACGTCGGGCACCCCGACCACCCGCATCTGCAGATCGGTACGGACGCCGCCGGTGACACCGATCGGCAGGCCGGCCTGCTCGGCGAGCCCGGTGTTGGGCCGTACGCCCAGACCCAGCACCACGACGTCGGCCGGCACCGCGCCGTCGTCGGTGAGCACCTCGCAGACCCGCCCGTCGCGTTCGTGCAGGCCGGTGACCGACACGCCGGTACGTACGTCGATGCCGAGCCCGACCAGTGCCGAGCGGACCAGCGCCCCCATGTCCGGGTCGACGGTGGACATCGGTTGCGGGCTGCGTTCCACCAGAGTGACCGCCAGCCCGCGCCGGATCAACGCCTCGGCCATCTCCACCCCGATGTACCCGCCGCCGACCACCACCGCTCGGCGCGGCACCGGTTCCTGGTCGAGCCAGTCCCGTAGCGCCGCACCGTCGTCGAGGGTCTGCACCCCGAACACGCCGGAGGCGGCGTTGCCCGCCCACGGCGGCTGCGCCGGCGCCGCTCCGGTGGCGTACACCAGGGTGTCGAACGGTTCGCGGACCTCCCGCCCGCCGTCGCCGAACGACGTGGCCACCACCTCCCGCGCGGCCAGGTCGATCCGGGTGACCTCGTGCCGGATGCGGACGTCGATGTGGTGGTCGCGACGGAACGTCTCCGGGTCGCGGACGATCAGCTCCTGCGGGTCGTCGACCAGGCCGGAGATCCAGTACGGGATTCCGCAGGCCGAGTACGAGGTGAACCGGCCCCGCTCGAACGCGACGATGCTCAGCTCGTCGGGGCCACGCAGCTGCCGGGCCTGGGATGCGGCCGACATGCCGGCCGCGTCACCACCGATCACCACCATCCGTCGCGCCATCTCAGATCTTCTCCAGTCAGGTCCGGTCGGCCCAGGTCAGCGGTCCGGTGGCCGGTCCGGTGGGGGGAGCGGTCACGTGCGGCGGCGCCGGGATGATCGACCGGCTGCGGGTCTGCGCGGCAAGGTAATCCACCACGGCACCCAGGTCGCCGGTGCCGGCGTGCACGGCCCGCTGCCGGGCCGCCCCGGTGCCCCGTGCCCGCAGCCGGCCCAGCAGCGAGTTCACCAGCGCGACGTCGCCGTGCCGGTCGAGCTCGGGACGGACGGTGTCGACCAGTCGGCGCAGCAGATGCCAGCCGGGACGCAACGCCGGTGCTCCGGCGGTCAGGTCCACGGCCTGCCCCTCCAGCCCGTCGTGCGCGGCCCGCCAGTGGGCGGCTACCAGCACATGATGCTCCACGTCGACCGGTGGCCGGTTTTGTTCCACCGCGGTGAGCGCGGTGCCGACCAGACCGCGGACCAGCGCGGCGAGCAGGATCGTGTCGTCCAGGCTCGGGCAGACGTCGCCGATGCGGACCTCGACGGTGGGGTAGTGCGCCGACAGCCGGGCGTACCAGTGGAGCATCCCTTCGTCCAGGATGAGACCGGCGGTGGTCAGGTCGTCGACCAGTGACCGGTAGTGCTCGTACGAGCGTAGCCGGGGGGCCGGGGCGACCGCCGGCCAACGCTGCCACATCACCGACCGCCAACTGGCGTACCCGGTGTCGACGCCGTGGAAGAACGGCGAGTTGGTCGTCGCCGCCTGCAGCACCGGCAGCCATGGGCGGAGGTGGTTGAGCACCTGTACGCCGACCTGCTGGTCCGGTACCGCGACGTGTACGTGCAGCCCGTTGGTGCCCGGGCCGGGCAGCAGCATTCCGTACCGTTCGACGATCCGGTGGAAGCGTGGGTCGTCGACCACGTCGGGCTGTGGCCCGGCGACCGGTGCGGTGCCGACGGCGATCAGCCGGACACCGGCCCGCTCGGCGGCGTCGGCGACCCCGGCGCGCAGCGTCCCGAGGGTACGCCGCAGCGCCCGTAGGTCCAGGCCCGGTGGACTGCCGATCTCGATCTGGCTGGTCTGGAACTCCCGCTGCACCTGCCCGCGCAGCTCCGGCGGGATCTCGGCGAGCACCGCCGCGACGGCCGGTGCGGCGGCACCGGACCGGCGGTCGACGAGCAGGAACTCCTCCTCCACGCCGACGGTCAGTGCGTCGGGCCGGTGCCGGGCCGGCTCGGCGGCGACGGTACTGCTGGTCATCGGGCCATCCTGCGCCTTCGGGCGACCCGGCGGTACGGCTTTGCGGTGCCGCCGGACGCGCCGGTCGGCTCAGGGTTCGCGGCGGGGTGGCCGGGGCAGCGGCAGGTCGTGCCGACCGGCGATCAACTCCTGGACCCGGATCTTGGCCAGGATGATCGGTTGCCGGTAGCGGCGCTCGCGGTCGGCGGACCTGGCTCGCCGCCACTCGGCCCAACGGCTATCGCCCCGGTAGAACCAGCGTGCCCAGGGCGCGTGTGGCCGGGCTAGCCGCAGCGCGCCGACGATCAGCAGGACGGGGAGGAACAAACCCAGCAGCCCGGTCCAGATCTTGCCCTTGAGCAGAGTGATCGCCGCCAGCACCAGGTTGATCACGATGAGCGCGGCACCGGCGAACTGTGCCGGGTCGGTCTCGCCGGTGAGGAACTCGTTGGCCCCCAGCGGTCGCAGGCCGAGCAGCAGCAGCCCGGAGACGGCGATCGCGACGAATACCGCGTCGATCGAGGTGCGGCCGCGCTCCGACCAGTAGACGTCGCTCAGATGCAGCAGCAGGGCGAACTCGTCGAGCACCAGCGCGGCGCCGACGCCGAACAGCGCGGCCGCCACCGCTCGCCAGACGGTCGTCTCCACCGGGATCGCCAGCCCGGCGACCCCAGCGACCAGCATGAATACCACCCCGAAGACGACGTGATGGATGTGCAGGTCGCCCCGGGTGACGTTGCCGGGCCACCAGCGCACCTGGGCCCGGATCATCCGGACCGAGAAGCGGATGAACGCGAAGCCGAGGACGACGCCGACGAAGAAACAGAACAGCGGCAGTCGGCCGGTCGAGACGATGGTCTGCTCGAACCAGCCGTTCACCGGACTCCTCCATGCGAGACGCGCACCCTGTCTCCTTATCCACTGCTATGCAGGGATTTACCTGACTTTACGAGCTGCCCGGCCTGGCCGGACGGGTGTCTCCAAGGGTGCCGGTGATCCGGTTGCCGCCCCCGCCGGGGCGGCCGGATGGGCTCAGAGCCAGTCTCCACGCCGGTTGCGACATCGACATCGGTTGACAAGTCCGGTCTGGAGACGTACAACTCCTGAGAGCGCTCTCTCAGGGTGAGTCGAGCGATCCGCGACCGTCCCCATCAGTCCTGACGCTCCAAGACCGAAGATCGGCAATCGCACCGGAGAGAACGCTCTCAGCCGGTCGGCGGCACCTGCCCTGACCCGGATTCCAGAATCGGCGACCGGCCACCCCACCAGCAGGCCGCGACCGGGCCTACACCCCCAGCAGAGAGGCCAGTGATGAGCTCACCCCCGCGACGCCCTCGTCGGCGCATCCGTACCCGGATCGTCGCCGCCGCGGCGGCGCTGACCGCGACCGCCGTCGTCACCTCGGTCACCGCACACGCCAACGCCGCGATCCCGCCCACCCCCAGCGGCTGGGACCTGGTCTGGAGCGACGACTTCACCGGCGCGGCCAACACCCTGCCCTCGTCGGCCAACTGGATCATCGACACCGGCACCAGCTACCCCGGCGGCCCGCCGCAGTGGGGCACCGGCGAGATCCAGACCTACACCAACAGCACCGCCAACGTCCGGCACGACGGCAACGGCAACCTGCGGATCACCCCGATCCGCGACGGCGCCGGCAACTGGACCTCGGCCCGGATCGAGACGGTACGCAGCAACTTCAAGCCGCCGTCCGGTGGCGTGATGGCGATCGAAGGCCGGATCCAGGTGCCGAACGTGACCGGGGCGGCCGCCTCCGGCTACTGGCCGGCGTTCTGGGCACTCGGCTCGCCGTACCGGGGCAACTACCAGAACTGGCCGGCAATCGGCGAGTTCGACGTGATGGAGAACGTCAACGGACTCAACAACGTCTGGGGCGTGCTGCACTGCGGCGTCGCCCCGGGCGGACCGTGCGACGAGTTCAACGGCATCGGCGGCTCCCGGGCCTGCCCCGGCGCCTCCTGCCAGTCGGCGTTCCACACCTACCGGTTCGAGTGGGACGCCAGCGCCAGCCCGCAGCAACTGCGCTGGTACGTCGACGGGCAGCACTACCACACCGTCACCCAGGGGCAGATCCCCGAGCCGCACTGGTCCAACATGACCACCCACGCCGGCTACTTCATCCTGCTCAACGTGGCGATGGGCGGTGCCTTCCCGAACGGCGTCGCCGGCTCCACCACGCCGACCGCGAACACCGTCTCCGGCGTACCGATGCTGGTCGACTACGTCGCGGTCTACACCCGCGGCGGGTCGAACCCGCCGCCGACCACGCCACCGCCGCCGACCACCCCGCCGCCCGGCGGTGGGGTGAACGCGTACGCCGCGATCCAGGCCGAGTCGTTCAACGCCCACAACGGGGTCGGGACCGAGGCGTGCAGCGAGGGCGGGCAGAACATCGGCTGGCTGGCCAACGGCGACTGGGCCCGCTACGACAACGTCGACTTCGGCTCGACACCGCCGCGTGACTTCGTCGCCCGGGTCGCCTCCGGTGCCGGTGCCGGGGTCAGCGGCCTGGTCCAGGTCCGCATCGGCAGCCCGACCGCCGCGCCGATCGGCAGCTTCGCCGTCGGTGACACCGGCGGCTGGCAGACCTGGCGTACGGTGCCCGGCAACGTCTCCGGGGTGACCGGCCGGCGGACGGTCTACCTGACCTTCAGCAGCGGCCAGCCGAACGACTTCGTCAACGTCAACTGGTTCCACTTCCGTCGCTGACCCCGACGGGGAGCCCGGCCGGTCGACCCGCTTCGGTGGGGCGAGCCGGGCTCCCCTGGTCGGTGATGCGCGCGAGCGGCGAAGGGTTCAGCCTGGCGAAGCCTTCCTGCCGCTGGTAGGGGAAGTACGGGTAGGGCGCGGTACGGCCGCTGGCGTGGTCGAGTCGGGCCGTCTGTTCGGCGGTGAGCGACCAGCCGACAGCGCCGATGTTCTGCCGGAGTTGCTCCTCGTTGCGGGCGCCGATGATGACGGTGGCCACGGTGGGTCGTTGCAGCAGCCAGTTGACCGCGATCTGCGGCACCGCCCGACCGGTCTCGCGGGACAGTTCCTCGAGCACGTCCACGACCCGGAACAGGTGCTCGTCGTCGACTGGCGGACCGTAGGCGGCGGTCGCGTGCAGCCGGCTCGTGGGCGGTGGTGGTGTGTCGCGGCGGATCCGGCCGGTGAGCCGTCCCCAGCCGAGTGGGCTCCACACGACGGCTCCGACGCCCTGGTCGAGGCCCAGAGGCAGGAGCTCCCACTCGTAGTCCCGGCCGACGAGTGAGTAGTAGACCTGGTGTGCCACGTACCGGCGGCGGTGGTCCCGGTCGGCCGCGGCGAGGGACTTCATCAGCTGCCAGCCGGCGAAGTTGGAGACGCCGAGGTAGCGGATCTTTCCGTCGCGTACCAGGTCGTCGAGGGTCGCGACGACCTCGTCGACGGGTGTCGCGGCGTCGAAGGCGTGCAGCTGGAACAGATCGATGTGGTCGGTGCCGAGCCGGCGCAGCGCCGCGTCGACCGACCGGATGAGCCGCGCGTGTGAGGTTCCCGCGTCGTTCGGTCCGTCGCCGGTCGGCAGGCCACTCTTGGTCGAGATCAGCACGGCGTCGCGTCGGCCCTTGATCGCTTGCCCCAGCACCTGTTCCGACGCGCCGTCGGAGTACACGTCCGCGGTGTCGAACATGGTCACCCCGGCGTCGAGGCAGATGTCCACGAGGCGTCGTGCCTCGCGGGCGTCCGTGTTACCCCAGGCACCGAAGAGCGGTCCGGAGCCGCCGAAGGTGCCGGCTCCGAAGCTGAGGGCGGGCACGGTGAGCCCGGATGTTCCGAGTCGTCGGTACTCCACGGTGGGCGACCTCCGTTAAGGGAACTGAAGTTCCGTTAGCGTGCGCTAGATTAGCAGTCAATCGCCGCTAAGGAAACTGGAGACCCGTTATGGCCGTCGGTGCGATCCGACCCGGTGGACGGACCGCCCGGGTCCGCGCCGCCGTGCTCCGGGCTGCCGGTGACGCGCTCGTCGAGCACGGCTTCGACCGTCTCGACCTCGCCGACGTGGCTCGCCGCGCCGAGGTGGGCAAGACAACGGTCTACCGCCGCTGGGGAACGGTCGCCGGCCTCGTCGCCGACCTGCTGACCGACATGGCGGAGCAGTCGCTGCCGCGGACCGACACCGGATCGCTGATCGGGGACCTGCGGGCCAACGCCCGGCTGGTGCAGCGCACCCTGGTCGATCCGCGTCAGGGTGCGCTCTTCCGGGCGGTCATCGTCGCCGCGACCTGCGACCCCCGCGCCGCCGAGGCGCTGCACCGCTTCTACGCCGTCCGCATCGCCGAGTGGGCACCCTGCGTGGAGCAGGCCGTACGGCGGGCGGAACTGCCTCAGGGCACGGACGCCGCCGAGGTCATCCGCGCCGTCTCGGCGCCGCTGTACTACCGCCTGCTCGTCAGCGGAGACCCGGTCGACGAGGCCACGGCGGACCGGGCCGCCGAGGCGGCAGCGGCAGCCGCCCGCGCCGGCGTCTACGCACCCGCCAGTGGTGTCAACTGACGACCGAGCCTGCCGCCGAACTGCCGCCGAACGTTCGTCCGCGGGTGCCGCCACCCTGGTCGGATGGGATGCTTCGGGCATGCCAATCTATCCGCCGACCTTCGCCGACCAGGTCGTCACCCAGCCGCTGCGCGCTCAATTCGAGGCATTCCTCGACGAGCACCGCGCCGCGCTCAACCGCTGCCTGGACGGGCTGACCGAGGAGCAGGCCCGCCGATCGTTGGTGGCCTCCCGGACCACACTGCTGGGTCTGGTGAAGCATGCGACCTTCGTCGAGAAGGTCTGGTTCGACGAGGCCGTGACGTGCCGGCCGCGTACGGAGCTCGGGCTGCCCGCGTCGGCAGACGAGTCGTTCATCCTCGCGACCGACGACACGATCGCCAGTGTCCAACGCGCGCACCGCGAAGCCTGCGAAGCGTCCCGCCGGGCGACGTCGTCCCTGGAGCTGGACGACATCCTGCACGGCAACCGGCGGGGTCCGCTTCCGCTGCGCTGGGTGTACCTGCACGTGCTGCGCGAGCTCGCCCAGCACTGCGGGCACGCAGACATCCTCCGCGAGCAGCTCGTCAACGAGTAGTACGCGCCCCACTGCCCCTCGGCCTCCGCCTACCGGCCTCTGCCCCTGCCGAGGTGTTTACAAAACTGTTAAGAGTCTTAATAATTGCCGCACTGGTGCTTCGAGGGAGGGATGTCGATGAAACCCGTACGGATAGTCGCCCCGGTGCTGGCTGCGGTCCTCGCCGCCGCAGGGGTGATCTGGGCGGCCGGCCCGGCCCTGGCCGCCGGTCCTACCGCGACCTTCGTGAAAACCTCCGACTGGGGCAGCGGCTGGGAAGGCAAGGTCACCGTCGCCAACGGCGGCGCCACCGCCGTCACCGCCTGGACCGTCGCCTTCGACCTGCCGGCCGGCACCACGGTCGGCACCTACTGGGACGCCCTGCTCACCGTCTCCGGGCAGCGGTTCACCTTCACCAACCGCAACTGGAACGGTCACCTCGCGCCGGGCGCGTCGGTCTCGTTCGGATTCCTCGGCAGCGGGCCGGGCAGCCCGACCAACTGCACCCTCAACGGTGCACCCTGCGGCGGCCAGCAGCCGCCGCCGACCACCGCTCCGCCCACCACCGCGCCGCCGCCGACGACCCCACCCCCCACCACGGCGCCGCCGACCGACGACGGGTTGCCGGAGCACTTTCTCACCGGCTACTGGCACAACTTCGACAACCCGGCCGTCGAGCTGCGGCTACGCGACGTGCCGGCCGAGTACGACCTGATCGCGGTCGCCTTCGCCGAGGCCACCAGCACCCCCGGCGCGGTCAGCTTCGGCATCGACCCGGGTCTGTCGGCCGCGCTCGGCGGCTACACCGACGCACAGTTCAAGGTCGACGTCGCCACCCTGCACCAGCGCGGCAAGAAGGTGATCATCTCGATCGGCGGGGAGACCGGCCGGGTCGCTGTCAACGATCCCGCGTCCGCCACGGCGCTCGCCGACAGCCTGCACCGGCTGATCCAGGACTACGGCTTCGACGGTGTCGACATCGACCTGGAGAACGGGCTCAACCCGACCTACATGGCGCAGGCGATGCGGACGCTGCGCAGCCGGACCGGGCCAGGGCTGATCATCACGATGGCACCGCAGACCATCGACATGCAGTCACCGTCGGTGTCGTACTTCAAACTGGCGCTGGACATCCGAGACATCCTGACCGTGGTGCACACCCAGTTCTACAACTCCGGGTCGATGCTCGGCTGCGACCAGGCGTTCGCCTACAGCCAGGGCACGGTCAACTTCATGACCGCGCTGGCCTGCCTGCAACTGGAAGCGGGCCTGCGCCCCGACCAGGTGGCCCTCGGCCTGCCCGCCGGCCCGGGAGCGGCCGGCGGGGGCATCGTCGCCCCGACGATGGTCAACCAGGCCCTCGACTGCCTGGCCCGGGGCACCAACTGCGGCAGTTTCCGGCCGCCGCGCACCTACCCCGGCATTCGGGGCGCGATGACCTGGTCGATCAACTGGGACGTGACCAACGGCAACGGGTTCGCCCGTACCGTCAAGCCGCATCTGGCGAGCCTGCCCTGACCGGCGGCCCGGCCACCCCCGCTACCGTTCGTCCGGGGCGAGCTGAACCCGGCGGAGCAGTTGCGCGTTGAGGGCAACCACGATGGTGGACGCGGACATCAGGATCGCGCCGACCGCCGGGCTCAACGTCAGCCCGGCCCAGGCCAGCACACCGGCGGCGAGCGGGATCGCGACGATGTTGTAGCCGGCGGCCCAGCCCAGGTTCTGCAGCATCTTGCGGTAGGAGGCCTTCGACAGCCGGATCACTCCGGTGACTCCGCGCGGGTCGGACGAGGCGAGGACGACTCCGGCGGACTCGATCGCGACGTCGGTGCCGGCCCCGATCGCGATGCCGACGTCGGCACGGGCCAGCGCCGGGGCGTCGTTGACGCCGTCGCCGACCATCGCCACGGTCAGCCCTCGGGCCTGCAGATCCGCGACCGTCTTGTCCTTGTCGGCGGGCAGCACCTCGGCGAAGACCTCGTCCACGCCGGACCGGAAGCCGAGATCGTCGGCGACCGCCTCGGCGACCGGCCGGGCGTCACCGGTGATCATCATGATCTTGTCGATGCCCTGTCGGCGCAGCTCGGCGATCGCCTGCCGGGCCTCGGGCCGGACCTCGTCGGCCAACCCGATCGCGCCGAGCACCTCGGCGCGGCCGCCGTCGAGCCGCAGCAGATGCAGTACGGCGGCACCACGCTCCGACCAAGCCTCGGTCGTGGCGGTCAACTCCGGCGGGACCCGGGCGTCGAGTTCGCCCAGCAGCGCCGGGCCGCCGACGGCATAGTAGGTGCCATCCACGTTTGCCTGCACGCCCCGGCCGGTCAACGACCGGAAGTCCGTTGCGGCGCTCGTCGGACCGCGTCCGGTGGCGGCGGCCACGATGGCCCGGGCCAGTGGGTGCTCGCTGTCGGTTTCCACCGCTGCGGCCAGCCGCAGTACGTCGTCCTCGGTGTGCCCGGGTGCCGCCGCGACCCCGGTGACGGTGTGCGCGCCCCGGGTCAGGGTGCCGGTCTTGTCGAACAGCACCGCGTCCACGGTCCGCATCCGTTCCAGGGCCAGCCGGTTCTTGACCAGGATCCCGGCCTTGGCCGCCACGGCCGTCGACAACGCGATCACCAGGGGGATCGCCAGGCCCAGGGCGTGCGGGCAGGCGATCACCAGTACGGTGACCGTCCGTACCACGGAGTCGTCGAGGCTGCCGAACGCCCACCAGGCGCCGAAGGTCAGCACGGCGGCGGCCATCGCGACGTAGAACAGCAGGGCGGCAAACCGGTCGGCGAGCATCTGGGCCCGGCCGCTCGAGGCCTGGGCCTGTGCGACGAGGCGTTGGATGCCGGCCAGGGCGGTGTCCTCGCCGACGGCCTCGACCCGCACCCGGATCGCCGAGTCGGTCGCGACGGTGCCGGCCACCACCGGGTCACCGACGCGTCGGTGCACCGGCCGGGACTCTCCGGTGATCATCGACTCGTCCAGCTCGGCCTCGCCGTCGGTGATCCGCCCGTCGGCGGGCACCCGGGCACCGGAGCGCACCAGGACCAGATCGCCGGCTCGCAGGTCGGCCACCGTGATCTGCTGGACCTGCCCGTCGTCGGCGACCCGTTCCGCCTCGTCGGGCAGCAGCGCGGCCAACGCGGACAGCGCGCCCTGCGCCTGGCCGATCGCCTTCATCTCCTGCCAGTGGCCGAGCAGCATGATGGTCACCAGCGCCGCCAACTCCCACCAGAAGTCCAGGTCGAAGGCGCCGAAGCTGGTTGCCAGCGAGGCCAGGTAGGCGACGGTGATGGCCATCGAGATCAGCAGCATCATGCCGGGCGCGCGGTCGCGGACCTCGCGTACTCCGCCGACCAGGAACGGCCAGCCGCCATAGAAGAACACCACCGAGCCGAGCACCGGGCCGACCAGGGACACACCGGGAAAGTCCAGCGAGTAGCCGAACCAGTCCATCACCATGTGACTGGTGACCACGACCGGCACGGTCAGCGCGAGACTCAGCCAGAACTTGCGGCGGAACATCTCCGGATCGTGCCCCGCGTGCTTGTCGTGCCCGCCGTGCCCGCCGTGTCGGGTTCCATCCGTTTCCACGTCGCCACGATACCCCTTGGGGGTATGTCAGCAAGACTTTTTGCGAACCCCGTGGTCTGGCCGTGCCATCTCGTGCGCCAGATTTCATGGGCGTCTGCTACCGGCGGCTCGGCTAGTCAGCATGGTCGGCAGGTGGTCGAAGGTGCCAGACTCGGCTCGAGCGGAACCTAGGTCAGGATTCAGCAAAGTTCGAGCACAGCCAGCCCTCTCAGCCCGGCGATGACAATCCGAGGACCGTCCGTGCGGATGGTGAAGACTGAGTTGGCAACGAAACAAGGGATTCGGTTCAGCGGGGTGGCGGGTTCCGGTGCCCAGAGCTCCAGCAGGCTGTCACCGGCCACGACCAGGTAGCTCTCGGCAGCGTCAGCTGTGCGTATCTCGGCGACGCGTGGACTGCGACACCAGGTCTCGAGTGGCTCGCCGACCTGAGCGCCGTTCAACGGATCCCAGAGTCGCACCGTGCCGTCCGAACTAGCGGTGGCGACTAGGGCCCGGCCGTCTGGCAGGTTGAGTCCGATCACCGAGGTGACGACGTTGGCGTGGCCGCTGAGCACCGGTCCGGCAACGCCGTCCAACGGGGCCCAGAGACGGGCGGTATGGTCGTGACCGGCGCTGATCAGTACGGGCGTTCCGGGCATGTTGAGGATGGCGAGATCGTGGCAGTATCCGCCGTCGTGGCCGGCGAGGGGAGTGCTGCGAGGTGTGCCGCTCTCGGCGTCCCACTGGCGGAGGATTCCGCCATCGCCGCTGCACGAGGTGATGAGGACACCGGTCCCGTCTGGTGCGGCCAGTCCCACCATAGCGGTCGGGGTGGACGGAACCGTCGGGGTCAGAGTGCTGACCGGATCCCCGGTCTGCGGATCCCAGACCGTCACGAAGTGGTCGTTCCCGCGGATGCCGTCGGCGGCAAGCAGCGACCGTCCGCGTCGCGGGGTCGGGACGGCGGCGAGACGATCAGCCCGCGTCTTGAGGTAGGGCGCGGCGAGTTCCCCGTTGTCTAAGTCGACGATCCGTACTGATTCCGCCGAGTGCGCGACAGCCATCCCGGTTCGCCCATCGGCCAGCGGGAACACGCTCGTCGATGAGATACGCGGGTTGCTGTAAGGGTCCCGGTCGGACCTGGCGGCCGACGGCGGCGAGAGGTTCCACAGCCGTACGGTGTGGTCCGCGCCAGCGGTGGCCAGCAGGGTCCGAGTGCCCCGATCCAGTGGTACCGAGCAGACGGCCTCAACATCGCGTTCGCCAAGCAGGGGGCCAGTCGGCGAGTACCCGCCGGGGCTGTAAACCTGAGCCCCGAGGCCGCCGTGGCCGACGACAACCGTGGTGCCGTCGGGTGCGGGAAGGGCGGTGAGGCTTAGGTCACCCACGTATCCTGCGCGGGTTTCGCCGGCACGAGTCCAATCCGAAGGGCTCCATCGTTGAATCGTCCATCCGGTGGTGGTCAACAGGAGGACATCTTGGCCTATGCCGGGTGCGAACACTGCGGAACTGACCCAACTGGGGTGGTGCAGCCGGACGGGACGAGCCCGCCGTCGTACCGGACGTGGCTGGCCGATACCCGACCACCGCCAGATCCGCACCGTCTTGTCGATACTGGCCGTGGCCAACAGGATGTCCCGTCCCCGTTCGGCGGTCGCGGCCATGGCTGTGATGCCCGCCCCGTGTCCGGTGTCCCACCGTCCGAGCGGCTGTCCGGTCCGCACGTCGTGCAGCCGTACCGTGCGGCTCTCGATGATCGCTAGTAGGGGTGGACGGCCGGACAAATTGAACAGGTGGATGGGACGCAGCAGCATCGGTCGTTCAAAGGTGAGATCGGCGCCGATCTGCTGCCGGGCGGCCGGGTTCCACCTGCGAGCCGTGCCATCGATCGACGCGGTGACGAGCAGCGGAGTGCCGTCCTCCGCAGTTGAGGCGTCCAAGGCGACGATGGCGCTGTCGTGCCCATGCAACGGATCACCGATCTGCTGCGCGGTAAGCGGATCCCAGAACCGGATGGTGCCATCATGTGCGGCACTGACCAGCGTGGGTGCCTCCCGACCGGGCAGGATGACGGCGGCGACCCCGGTGACCGCCCCGCGGTGCCCGTTGAGTACGAAGTGCAACTGTTGGTGCTCCATCTCGGCCCAGCGCAACTGCCAAGCCCCTTCGCCAGCCACTCCGGGCCGGGCTACCCCGCCATCGAAACGCAGCGCGGCCATCTCCCGGACGATGCCGCGATCCGCGATCGGTAGATGGGCGAGGGTGTGAGCCTCGCCGGCCACGCCGGCCACCTGGGCAGGAAGGCGAGCGCGGCCGAACGTAGTGCGTAGCACGGCCGCAGCGACGGCAGCCGGATCGAGGCGGTCCAGCACCTGCGGGTGGTCTGCCAGTTTGTCCCAGACACGGCCGGTGGCGACGTGTGCAGCCAGGTGCTCTTCCAGATAGGGGTTGAGCGGCCCGGGGACGGCGTTGGCGGCGACATCGATGAGCGCCTGAGCTACCTCGCGGCGGGCGGCAGTCGGGTTGTCGGTCATCGCCGTCCGCTGTTGGTTGCTTCCCGCGGGGGCGGTGTGACGGTCAGGAAATGCTCTTGGAAGGTGCGGTGGGCCAGCCGATATACGCTCTGCCCACGATCGGTGTCGAGCCTGATGTAGGGGGCGGCGTCGGCCAGGACACGGTTGATCTCACGGTCGTCGATCGTGGTGGCTGCTGGTGCGAGCGCCTTGGCGGCGGCCTCCCAGATCCGGCCCGCGCGGGGTAGGCCGCGCCCGCGTGCCAGGGCCAGCGCGTGCAGCAGCGGTTCGTTCGCGGTGGCCTGGTCGCGTAGCCGTTGAACCGCGTGCCGGAACAGGTCCCGGTGGTCGCCGGCCAGCAAGCTTTCCAGTCCGGCGGCGTGGTCCGGGTCGAGTAGCGTCGGCCGGGCAGCGATCTCATGGATGGCCAGTTGAGCGAAGAGAAATTCGCGCCCCTGCCCACGGATCAGGCTGGCCACCTTTGCAACAGCGCGTTCAGTGAATCGACCGCTGCCCTTGCCGGCTGCTGCGAGCGCCGTGAGCCGGGTGCCGACGTAGCGTTCGATGGCATCGGGGTCACGTGACACCGGCAGCACGATGCTCCGTGGCCCGTCGATGAGCGCGTCGAGTAAGTCTCGATTCTCGTCGCGGGGGTGATCGGGGTCGGCGGTGGTGCCGGTGCGGGTGCCGACCACGATCCGGCAGCGGGGCACCCGTGCGAGCCGACGGATCAGCGACTCGGCGACGGTGATCGGTTCGACCGCCTCGTCGAGGGCATCGAGCAACAGGGTGAACGGCCGGTCGGCGATCCGGTCCAGCAGGTCTGCGACGGCGGCGGCCGTGTCGGCAAGCGGATGCGTTGCCGGCGGGCTGTCGGAGGAAACGTCCGGGTCCAGAGCGGTGCGTAGCCGGGCGACGATGTCGGCGACGGTCAGCCCGGTGAGATGTATGACGGCGTCGAAGGCACCGTCCGGGGGTCGCAGATCGGCGGGAAGCTCGGTGGCGATTCCTGCATCCACAAGTAGCTGGCGCAGGTGGCGATCGGACTGCACGAGTACTTGACCGAGCAGCGCCGATTTGCCGGAGCCGGGCCGGCCGGTGAGGATCAGCAGACTGCCCGTGCCGGTATCGCGCAGCCATCCGGCGATCCGCCGCTGTTCGGCAATCCGGCCGGTGAAGTACCAGGGAATCTCGCCGCGCTCGCCGCCCTGGGCTCGGGGCACGAAGTGGTCCCGTTGGTCGGCCGGCAGAGCGCGAAGCGCCCGCCGTAGCTCTGGATACTCGTCCATGGTGGTGCCCACGAGTACCGCCGGAGGTTCAGCCCGAATCAGTGCCATGGCGCCGGTGAGATTGAAATCGACCGCCTGGCCGGGCAGTGCCGTCCTGAGACTTTGAAACAACTCCGATACTTCGACGCGATGGTCCATCGCGGTGTATGAACTCACCACCCGGCGTAGTCCGTCTGCGAAGTCACCAAGAAATGTCTGGCCGTCATCGGCACCCACACCGATGAGCGCGAGTCGGTCCGGAGTGCGGACGTGGTCGGGGCCGTACAACTGGTGAGCGAGGCGGCGGACGAAGGTGGCCGCGCCGCAGGCTTCGACGACCACGATCGCCCAGGCGTCTGGGTCCTGCCTGCGGACCTGCCACTCGCGGGCGAGGTGCTCGGCGAACGTGGCCGGATTGATCGCGGTGCCGGTGCCGGCGAACAGCTCATGACTACCATGAACGGCTAGCCAGGCGTTGCCTCCGTCGGATTCGCCGTGGCCGAACCAGAGCAGCGTCGAGCTGCGCGGTGCGTCCGGATTGGACCACTCTGCGAGCCGATTCAGCACCGCGTCGTGGCCGGGCAAGACCTCCTGCGGCCACGGCCGGGCGACCCCGCCGAACCCAGCCAGCAGGTCACAGACCTCGCTGGCAGCATCGTGCGCGCCGGGCAGGTCGTTGAGGTAGGCGTACCGGTCGACCACGATCGGGAAGACCTCGAAGGCTCCGGTCACGCGTTGGCCTGTCCCGGAGCGAGAACGTCGCTGGGCAGAGCCATGATTAGCTGGCTGACTGGGCTGGGAGCCCCCCGGGTGACGCTTACGCGGTAGAGCCCAGCCCGGCGCAGGACAATTCGGCCAGTGATCGCAGGCTGGTCGGCGGAGGCCGCCCGATCTGCGCTGAGGTCGGGGACCGCCACCCGCTGGTCGGTGTCGGCCACCTCGACCTGCAGCCGGGTGCCCCGCGGGTCGGCGCTGCCCAGGACCCGGACGGTGAACGGATCGCCAACCCTGACGGCGTCTGGCAGATCGAGACCGAGCGGTGCCGGAGCTTCGCCGAGGGGAGGCTTGTTGCGGCGGCCGACGAGCCGTTCGACGATCTGAAAGGCCACCTCGGGCGTGCTGGCGAGGCCGCCATGCGTCTGGCAGACGTAGTGCAGGGGGTCGACCTGACCCGCTGCTGACTCGCTGTACACGGTTTCATCGCCGTCCCGGTCTGGCGCCAACCCGGGATCTCCGCCGTCCTCTGGCAGCGTCGGAAGCGCCGTCACTTGATCGTGGTCGAAGGTCATCGACTGTGCGGTCAGCTGTCCGAGACCCACGACTGTGTGCAGTCCGTGCGTGCCGGCACCTTCCAGGTCGCGGTGGGTGTCCCGGCTCAGTCGTGCCAGGTACGGGTCGCCGCCCAAGGCGACAATGTCGTGCTCGGTAAGCCGCCGGATACCGGTCGGAGTGATCAAGCAGCGATAGGTGGGCAGCAAGTCGTGCACGGCTGGCAGGGTCGCGGCGAGCGCCCGTACCCGGAGGTGGGGCAACGGCATTGGTGTGCCGCGTCCCTGGTTGAGCATCACCGCTGCTTTCACCGCACCGTAGAAAGGCGTGCCGATGGTAAACGTGCGCCGTACGACCGCGGAGCCGCCGAGGATCTCGGTGAAGTAGCGCGCGAGGAGTCCGCCCATCGAGTGCGCCACGAGAACAACCCGAGCGTCGGGCGCGGCGGCCGTGTGCCGCCGCCATTGGTCAAGGTGCTCTTGGACGGCTTCGCCGAGGAGCGCGGCATTGTGCCGCAGCGGGAGACGCCAGTCGTAGGGAAAAGTGCGCAACGCCTCGGGAGCGGCCACTACCCGGGCTAGTTCCCGGACCAAACCGGTATAGGGCTCCAGGCCGCGAAGCTCGGGCAGCCAGACCGGGCCGGTGATGAGCCCCTTGGGGATGATGCGGGGCCTACGGTCCTCCCACTGACCCGGCGCCAGGTGCATCGCCTTCAGCGGTCCGCCGCCAAGCCAACTGCGCACGACAGCGCCAGCTGAGCCCCAAACCAGCCGTTCGTCCTGGGTGTCCCACAGCTGGCTGCCCATGATGCCCGGCACGACCACCACCGCGTCCCGGCATACGAGGGGTCTACCCTGGTCGGGCATGCGGCTCCTCTCGACGCAATTGTCTAGAGTATAGAATCGCATTGCGACCTTGCTCAGCTATCCACTGTCGGGAATCCGGCTGTCCGAGACGGATTTTCGTCCCCTGTGGGTAGTGGCGGGTTACTGGCGTTCGGGCCGGCAGCGTGGTCGGCGTTCGTGACCGGGGTGGGGGGCAGTCCGGCAAGCACTCAGCAGGTTCTTCAGCCCGTCTGAGGGGGCCGTGCGCCGCTCCGGAGCCCTGCTCCGGTGCTGACCCGAGGCGGGGATCGGGGCTCCGGTCGTGCCGGGCGTCATTCTCGGTCCGTCGTCCTCTCAGCGCAACAACGCCACCGCCAGCCCGGTAACCCGATGGCCGCGCCGATCAGCGCAGCTGCTCGGAAGCTGATCCGCACAGTCGATGGAACCGTCATTGTCGTCAAAGCGGCCCGGAGGCAACAATTTGGGTTCCCTCGATGCCGGTGGCCATCCGACGCAGGCTGCTCGCCCCCACCTGGCCGTGTGCCGGCGGTGAGTAGTTGCCCGTACGGGCAGGAACGGTGGACGCCGAGGTGATCAGGGCGACGGTCGGTGGCCTGCCGCCGCCCGACGGCGGCGGCGCCGAACCTGGCCGACCACCCAGTAGAGGACCAGCCCGCCGAGGAGTACGAAGACCGCCAGGTCGAACCAGCGGCTGTACCGCTCGACCTGCTGCCACTGGGAGCCGAGCGCGAACCCGGCGCCGACGAACAGCGCGTTCCACACCCCGCTGCCCAGCGTGGTGAAGGCGCTGAACTGGGTCAACGGCATCCGGTTGGCACCAGCCGGCACCGAGACCAGGCTCCGCACGATCGGCACCATCCGGCCGAACAGCACCGCCCACCGCCCGTACCGGTCGAACCACCGGTCGGCCTTGTCGAGGTCCTCCAGATCGACCAGCGGCACCTTGTCCAACCAGCGTCGCAGCCGTGCCTCGCCGATCGCCGCGCCCAGCCAGTAGAGGAGCAACGCGCCGGCCAGTGAGCCAAGCGTCGCCCCGACCCAGACCCCGACCAGATTCACCCGGTCCTGACTGGCCAGGTAGCCGGCCATCGCCAGCACCACCTCGCTGGGGATCGGTGGGACGACGCTCTCCAGCGCCACCAGCAGGCCGACCCCGATCTCACCCAGCCGGGCGATGACGTCGGCGACCCAGCCGGTCAGCCCGCCGACCTGGTCCGGCGGGGTGTCGACGGTGACGGCCATGGCGCTCCCTGCGTCGCGGTAAGCCCATCTGGTACCCGGCGGCCGGCGGCGCTACACCTGCTCAACGACCGGCTACGCCTCACCCGGGGTCAACGACCGACGGCGGCTGGCGACGTACCGAACTCTCCCGGACCTGCAGCTTGGTGGGCAGGGTGACAGTGGTCGCGGCCCGGTCGGGGTCGGCGATCCGTTCGATGAGCAACTGGGCAGCCGTCTCGCCCAACTGGTACGTCGGCTGGGTGACGGTGGTCAACGCGGGCCGTACCAGATGCGCCCACGGCAGGTCGTCGAAACCGACCACACCCATCTCCGCCGGCACCGGGATGCCCTGGTCGACCAGGCACTCCACCGCACCGACGGTCATCAGGTTGTTGGCCGCGAACAACGCGTCCGGTCGCGGCCGTAGCCGCAGCAGTTCCGTCATCGCCCGGTAGCCACCGTCGGAACGGAAGTCGGCGTGGCGGACCAACTCCTCCTGGTACGGCTGCCCAGCATCGGCCAGCGCCCGCTGGTAGCCGCCCAGCCGTCGGCAGGCGGTCCAGACGCCACGTCGACCGGTGATGCAGGCGATCCGCCGGTAGCCGGAGTCGAGCAGGTGCGCGGTGGCCAACCGGGCGCCGTGCTCGTTGTCCACCAGCACGGTGTCGATCCGGCTGCCGTGCAGTTGCCGGTCGACCACCACCACCGGCACCCGGGCGGCGGTGAGCTGCCCCAGGTCGGCGGTCGGCCCGGACGGGGCGATGATCACCCCGGCGACCTGTTCGGCGAGAACCGCGTTCAGATAGCGGCTCTCCTTGGCCGGATCCTCGTCGGTGTTGCACAGCACGACCGAGTAGCCGGCCTGCTGGGCGAGGTCCTCGACGCCGCGGACCAGGGCGGTGAAGAACGGGTTGCCGATGTCGCTGATCACCACCGCCCACAACGTGGTCCGGCTGCGGCGCAGGTTGCGGGCCACCGCGTTGGGCCGGTAGTCCAGCTCGCGCATCGCCCGCCGGACCCGGTCCGCCAGCGCGGGATCCACGTTGGTGTGGCCGTTGACGACCCGGGAGACGGTCGCTGGGGAGACCTCCGCTTTCCGTGCAACGTCGTAGATGGTCGCCATCGTTCATCGCCCTCTTCACTTGCTCCCGACCCGAGGGTGCCGGTCACGGAACCCGGGACGATAATTACAGACCGGGTACGGAGCGCGATGGCCCACCAGATCGGGCATTTAGGGCGTAACGGATGCCCTCCGGGGCTGAGCTGCGACGCGGTGACCGTCCACTGTCCGGATACCGACACCCGCGACGGTTCTACAACGGACGCCGGCCGGCGTCCGAACTACGCCGTCGGGTCGGTGGCCGGATCGGCCGAGGCTCGGCTGCGGCGCAGCCACAGCAACCCGATGACCGGCAGCACCAGCGGGATGTAGCCGTACCCGCTGCCGAAGCCCGACCAGACCGTCTCGTCCGGAAACGCCGCCGGCACCGCGAGGCTCACCGCGCCGATGCCGAGTACGCCGACCAGCTCCACCGTGCAGCAGCCGTACGCGATCCGCCGGCCGACCGGGCCGTCGATGATCAGCCCGGCGGCCGCCACCAGATATACCACCGCGGCGAAGGCGGACAGCAGGTACGCCACCGGCGCCTCGCTGAACCGGGTGGCGATCTGCACACCGGCCCGGGACGAGGCGGCGATCGCGAACAGGATGTACACACCGATCAGCACCCGGCCCGGCCCGCTGCGGGTCCGCGCCGGCCGGCCGGCGCGCGCCGGGCGGCCGTCCGTCGAAGTCGGGTCAGCCACCGCCGACCGCCGTCCAGGTCTGCTGCAGCCGGACCACCAGCACCGGGATCACCAGGGCGAAGACGCCGACGGTCAACGAACCCCACCGGGTCGGCTCCATCCTGCCCAGCACCCCCGCCATCGGCGGCAGGCTGAGCGTGGTGATCAGGTAGCCGGCGAAGACCGGTGGTTCACCGGGACGCTCCCCGCCGACCAGCTCCACCACGGCGGCCACGGTCAACGCGAGCAGGGCGACCTCGACCACCGCCAGCCCGCCGTACTGGATCAGGCCCGGCGGCCGGTCCAACGCCGCGCAGAGCAGCGCCCAGCCGGCGACGGCCAGCGCGCCGACGATGACCACGGCGGCGATCGGCCCGTTCACCGCCGCACCACCGTCTCAGCTGCCACAGTCACGCCGAACACCCTACTCACCAGCTACAGCGACCCGTCGAGGTGCGTCCCGACAGGGCTCGCAAGGCGTTACCGGGCGACCCGATCCGCAGTGTCCGGACGGTGGCTCTCGGTATCAGCCGGAGTCTATAGTCAGTCCGGGACGGTCCGATCCACCCTGGGGAGGGCGTGGTGGTTGGCGTCGGCATCTGGGGCCTCCTGCTCGCCAGCTGTCTCGTCCTGCTCGCCCTGCTCGCGCTGGCCGCGCTGGCCGCCCGCACGGCGGAGCACCCGGCCGACCGGCGGGCGCTGCGGGCCGAAGCCGACGAACTCGCCGCCGAGGCGCTGGCCATCGCCGCCGCGGCCGACACCGCCCGGGCCACCGCCGACCAGCTGCGCGACCGGGCAGCCGCCGCCGAGCTGGCCCGCGACGACGCCTGGCAGCGGCAGGAAACCGCCGGCCGGGCCTATCAGCAGGCGTTGCTCGCCGACCAGGAGGACCGGCCGGCGGCCGTCGTCACCGGGGCGCCACTGCCCGCCGAGCACGGGCGCGACGTCACCCGGGCCGCGCTCACCGCGTATCGCCGGGGCGACATCTCGGTGCAGCAACTGCGTACGGTGTGGCGGCGGGCCGGTGGCGCGCCGCCGGACCCGACGGCGGCCGACCGGGCCGACCGCGCCGTCGACCGGCACCGCGTCCGCGACCAGGCGGCCCGCCGGGAGTACGACGTGGTCGCCGCCGCCGCGCGTCGGGCCGTGGAAGCGGCCTACATCGCCGAGCTGAGCGCCGCCGCCCTGGCCGAGGAGGCGGCGGCCGCCGCCGTCGACGCCGAGGAGGCCCGCTACGTCGCGGACCGGGCCGAGCGGTCACACTGAACTCCGGCCTACGAAGGGAAACGCGGCGATGGCATTGCGGTTCGGTCTGTTCGGCACCGGGCACTGGGCGGCCGAGACCCACGCGGCCGGGCTCGCCGCGCATCCCGGCGCGGAGCTGGTCGGGGTCTGGGGACGGGACCGGGCGAAGGCCACGGCGCTGGCGCAGCGGTACGGCGTCGCGCCGTACCAGGACGTGGATGCGCTGCTCGCCGACGTCGACGCGGTCGCCGTCGCCCTGCCGCCCGACGTTCAGGCCGGGATCGCGGTCCGCGCCGCCGACGCCGCCCGGCATCTGCTGCTGGACAAGCCGCTGGCGCTGACCCTGCCGGACGCCGACCGGGTCGTCGCATCGGTCGACCGGCGGGACGTCGCCTCGGTGGTCTTCTTCACCAGCCGGTTCAACCCGGCCATGATGGACTTTCTGGCCCGGCCGGCCGATGGTGCCTGGCACGGTGCCCGGGGAGCGCTGTTCGCAGCCATCTCCGAGCCCGGCAACCCGTACGGTGCCTCGCCCTGGCGGCGCACCCACGGCGCACTGTGGGACATCGGCCCGCATGTGCTGTCGGTGGTGCTGCCGGTGCTTGGCCCGGTCTCCCGGGTCGCCGCGATGCCCGGCCCGGCCGGCGGGGTGCATCTGCTGCTGCGGCATGCCGGCGGGGCCACCAGCTCGCTGTCGCTCAACCTGGACGGCCCGGTGGCGGCGAAGACCTTCGACGTCACGTTCTTCGGCGAGCCCGGGATCGTGCCCGTGCCGCACCGGGACGTGACCACCGGGCAGGCGTTCCACGCGGCCATCGACGCGCTGCTCGGGCAGGTCACCGCCGGGGCACCGGGACACCCCTGCGACGTACGGTTCGGCCGGCAGGTGGTGGCCGTCCTGGCCGCCGCCGACACCGCCCGGGTCGAGCAGCGCACCGTCGACGTCCCGGCTGGAAAACCGGTCGCATGAGCGATGCCTGTCGGCTAACCTGCCAGGCGTGTCGACCACCATCCAGGCGCTGATCCTGACCGGCGGTACGCCGGCCGGGTGGTGCCAGTTGCTGACTGCCCGCCCGCGTGCCCGGCGTCCCGTCCTGGCCGGCGGCCAGTTCGCGCCCGGCAGCTGACCGGCACTTCACCGGCCACCAGCGCTGCTGATCCCGATCCACCCGTCGGTCCACCGACGGGTACCAGTCGCGCGCGAAGCACCCCGCCCCGGCCAGGGCGGTCCGAGTCCTGCCCTTTCTGGACCGGCCGCCGGCCCGGCGGCCGGTCCGTGAACCGCCGAGCCGGCCCCTGCCGGCCGGCAGACTGGACCTGGCCGTGCCTCGCCACCACCGCAAACCTAACCCTACGGGCAACTTCGACCCGACCAGGAACTTCGACCCGGCCCGGGGCGGTGTCGCCACCGGCGGAGACCGTACCCGTCGGGTCTACTCGCAGACCTTCCTGCACGACCGGTCGGCCATCGACCGGGTGGTCCGGGCCGTACGGCCCGCACCCGGTGAACTGACCATCGAGGTCGGTGCCGGCACCGGGCAGCTGACCCGGGTGCTCGCCCGGGCACTCGCCCGGGTCGACGGCCGTCTCCTGGCGTACGAGGTCGATCCGGACCTCACCGCGCGCCTGGCCCGCCGGTGCGCCAATCTGCCGAACGTGACGCCGGTGCCCGGCGATTTCCTGGCTGCCGAACCGCCGGCCGAGCCGTTCGCGGTGGTCGGCAACATCCCGTACGCCGCTACCGCCCCGATCGTGCGGTGGTGCCTGCACGCGCCCCGGCTGCGCGCCGCCACCCTGGTGACCCAACTGGAGTACGCCCGCAAACGCACCGGTGACTACGGCCGATGGAGCCTGCTCACCGTCCGCACCTGGCCGGAGATCGACTGGCGGCTGGCCGGTCGGCTGCCGCGCACCGCGTTCCGGCCGGTGCCCCGGGTGGACGGCGCGATCCTGCGGCTGACCCGCCGACCGGTGCCGCTGGTGCCACCGGCCGCGATCGCGGCGTACCAGGGGCTGGTCGAGCTCGGGTTCAGCGGCGTCGGCGGCTCGGTGGCGGCGTCGCTGCGGCGGCGCTTTCCCGCCCCGCGCGTCGACGCGGCGCTGCGGGCCACCCGGATACCGGCCGACGCCCTGGCCGGCGAGATCTGGCCGGAGCAGTGGCTGACTCTGTTCCGGCTGATCACCGCCCGCTGACCCACCGCCCTTTGGCCCGCCGCCCGGTGCCGCGGCCGCTGGCGCTGGCGATTCACCGGCTCAGCCGGTGGCCAGCGCCAGCCACTGGTGGCTGGCGACCTCGGCGCTGGGCGGCACCAGCAGCCGGTCGAGTGTGCCAGGCGTCGCGGCCACCAGATCCCACAGCGCGCCACCGGGCAGCCGGACCCGGGCCAGCGGTGTGCCCGCCGGATACGGCTGGCCCGGCACCACCAGCCAGCGATGCAGCCGCGCGGACCCGCCCGGGATGCCGAATGACAGCGGAACCATTCCGGTGGTCTCCGTCGACGCGCGGATGGTCCGCGGGCCGCTGCGCGGCAGCCACCGGGCGGCACCGTGCACGGTCGCCAGCTCTGGCTGCTCCACCTGACGCAGCGGGCGCTGGAAGGCATCGTGCACCGCCTGCGCCACGGCCGGCATCCGGGCCCCGCCGCCGACCAGCAGTACCGATCCGATGCTGGCCGGTGGCACCCCGACGGCGGCCAGCATCTGCCGGCAGCAGGCGATCGTGCGGTCCAGCAGCGGGGCCACCAGTTGCGCCAGGTCCGCGCGGGTCAGCCGGTACGCCGGGGTGTCCGGCAGCAGGAAGTCCTCCACCGCCGGGGTGTCACTGAGCTGGTGCTTGATCCGGTTCGCGAAGTCGGTGACCGCCATGCCGAGCCGCAGCGTGGCCGGGGCGGACTGGCTGGCGGCGGCACTGGCCAGTAGTGGCGCCAGCCACTGCTGCCCGTCGGCGTGGATTCGCCCGGCCAGCAGTGCGTCGATGTCCCGGCCGCCGCAGTCGTCGATCGCCGCGTGTCCGAGCACCTCGTGCCAGCGTTCGTCGATGCGCACCAGTGCGGTGTCGAAGGTGCCCCCGCCCAGGTCGTAGACCAGCACCAGCTCGCCGGGGGCCGGCGGTGGGCCGGCGACCGGGGCGAACGCGGCCGCGACCGGCTCCGGCAGCAGCTCGACCGGGCCGAGACCGGCGGCTTCGGCCGCGGCGATCATCTGCGCGCGGCGCGGGTCGTCCGGGCCGTACGACGCCGGAACCGTCACTACCGTCCGGTGCACCGGGGCGCCGTACCGCCGCTCGGCCTCCGCCCGCAGCGCGGTCAGCACCGCCGCGACCTGCTCGATCGGCCGGAACCGGCGGTCGCCGAGCGTCATCGGCACGTCGGCGGCCATGCCGCGTTTGAACTCGGCGGCGTAGGCGGTCGGCTCGGAGCGTTTCCGCCGCTCCGCCAACGCGCCGACGATCATGCTCTGGCCGTCCCAGTGCACGGCCGACGGCCAGGTCGGCGCCCCGGTGACCGGGTCTGGCACCAGCTCGCCGGTCTCACCGGTGACCACCATCGCGGCGGAGGAGGAGGTGCCGAAGTCGACCACCAGGACGGGCTGGTCAGACATCCCAGACATCGATCAGGCTCCGCTCGTTGGACTCCCAGTTGGCCAGCAGGTGCCGGCTGTCGGCGCTGAATCCGACCCGGACCCGCTGCCCGGTGCCACCCAGCACCCGGAACAGCTCCTGCCCGGTCGACGTGTCCTGCAGGACCACCGCCGCGATGCCGTCGAGCGCGTCGGCGACCGCCGCCCGCAGCTGCCCGTCGGCGCTGACCGCAGCCGTGCCGAACCCTTCCCGCCGGCTGTGCTCGGCGAACTCCGGCATCCGCTGCTGCCATCGGTCGTCGATGATCCGGTCGATCTGGCTGCCGGTACGCAGGTCCCACAGGGTCGTCACGGTGCGCCGGTACCGGCCTACCGCCTTCGCCCGGCCCTCGGCCGCCGCTCGCCACCCGGTTTCGTCGATCAGCACCCGGTGCGGCTCGCCCGGGTCGCGGAACCGGGCGCTGAGCTTGCCGGTCTCGATGTCCCACACCGAGATGAACCCGTCCGAGGCCCAGGCCACCACCGCCAACCGGCCATCCGGGTCGACGAACACCCGGCCGGTCGGCTGCGCGCCGGCGGTGTGCTCCGGGCGGAACTCGGCGCGTACCGCGTCGTCGGCGATCGCCCGGAGCCGGACCAGCCGGGCCGCCGGATCGCACTCCACCAGATGCTCGCGGTCCGGGGTGAGCAGCCAGCTCCCGGTGGACTCCAGGTGCCGCCGCCGGGGCGGCGGCTGGCGCTGCAGGGCCACCGCGTCCTTCGCGGTGGCCACCACCAGGACCGGACCGACCAGGTCCCCCGGGTACGCCTGCTGGCCCAACTGCCGGCCGTGCTGGGCGGCGGTGAGCTCGAAGACCCGCTCGTCGGGGGTACGGATGTGGGCGAGCACCGCCCCGGCCGGGTAGGGCTCACCCGGCGGCACGCACCAGCGCAGCAGCCGGGCCCGACCGCCCGGAATCTCCCACGAGGTCGGCTCGGTGCGCCACCGCTGCGGCTCGGCGGGGACGGTGCGACCGCTGGCGCCGGCCGCGAACCGGGCCGCGCCGCGCAGCACCGCCAGCTCCGGGTCCGGGCCGCAGCGCAGCGGCCCCGGCGACCCGGCGTCGATGATGCCGAGGCCGGACCGCAGCGTCGTGTGCACCGCCGGCAGGTAGGCGTTGCCGCCGGCGACGACCACCGCCGCCAGGTCAGCCGGTGCGGCACCGACCGCGCCCAGCACACTCGCGGCGCCGTCCACCAGCCAACGCAGCGCCGGTTCGGCGAACGCGTCCAGCCAGACCCGGGTCAGCCGGTACGGCGGGGTGAGCGGGGTGAGGTGATCAACCACCTCGTCAGCGTCGACCAGCTGGTGCTTGAGCCGGCGGGCGAAGTCGATCGCCTCGTGATAGGCGCGCAGCCCGGCGTCACCGGGGGCGGCGAGCATCGGCTCCAGCCAGGCCCGCCCCTCGGTGCGCAGGTCGTTGATGAGCAGCGCGTCGAGCTCCTGCCCGGCCGGGCAGGTCTGCTGAGCGAGCTGGACGGTGTGGCTGCCGTACACCTGCACCAGCGCGACGGTCCAGGTCGCGCCGAGGTCGCAGACCAGCACCAGCGCGCCGGCCGGCAGGTTGTCGCCGGTCGTCGGGTCCAGCGCCGCTGCCACCGCGCTGTCGATCAGCTCCACGTCGCGGAACCCGGCGGCCGCACCGACGGCGAGCATCGTGTCCCGCCGAGGGTCGCCGGGCAGGTAGTCCGCCGGCACGGACAGGGTCAGCCGGTCGACCTGGCCGCCGTACAACTGTCGGGTCTCGTTGGCGATCACGGTGAGGTACGCGGTGAGCGCCTCGGCGCCGGTGACCTCACGGTGCTCCAGCCACATGGCGGCCTGCGCGTCGACGGCCCGGCGTGGCCCGTCGATGTACCGCCGCGGCATGGCCCGTTTCCGTACCTCGGACGGGGTGCCCACCAGGAACCCCTCGTCCGCCAGGCACACCGACGACGGCCAGCTGGTCGCTCCGCTGGCCGGCTCCTTGACCAGGGTCGTCTGGTCGGCGACGACCAGCGCCACCCGGGTGCCCGAGGTGCCGACATCG
Organism: Micromonospora sp. LOL_021; assembly: GCF_048060215.1. Classification (NCBI taxonomy): domain Bacteria; kingdom Bacillati; phylum Actinomycetota; class Actinomycetes; order Micromonosporales; family Micromonosporaceae; genus Micromonospora; species Micromonospora sp. LOL_021. The sequence continues at coordinate 37,522 of NZ_JBHMIN010000007.1, forward strand.
ACCACCAGGATCGGCTCGGTCATGGTCCCGCCCTCACCACAGCAGTTCGGCGATTGATCGTCCTGAAAGTTCCGGGACAGTGTCCGTGAGTGCCGCCGTCACGTCCACCCTGGGCGATGTGCGCGGTACGCCACGGACAGGGGTGAACGTAACGGAAACTGGTCGCGTTGGTGGAGCCGCCCCCGTGTGTTCGGTCACCAACCGCGATCGTCGCTGCTGGAACCGCTAGACTCGGCGACTGCGAAGGGGAGTAGCTCCCGACATCGCGGTCGACACACTGGTGCTGCGCACCCGGCCGCGGCGACCCGGCGGTACGTCGGGTGGGCGAGACCTTCGACCCAGGCTGCAGCAGCCGGGTCGAGGTCCGCGTGCCACGATCCGGCCCGGACCGGATGAGAGGCACCATGGACGGCTTCCTTGCCGCGACCGCGATCAGCTTCGGCGTGATCTTCGTCGCCGAGCTGGGCGACAAGTCACAGCTGATGGCGTTGACCTTCGCCACCCGATTCAGGACCTGGCCGGTGCTGGTCGGCATTACCGCAGCCACCGCCGTCGTGCACCTGGTGTCGGTCGCCCTCGGGTACGGCCTCGGCGTGGCCCTGCCCACCGGCTGGATCGCGTTGGCCGCCGCGCTGGCGTTCATCGGGTTCGGCTTCTGGACGCTGCGCGGCGACACCCTGACCGATGAGGAGTCCCGCCGGGCGCAGCGGACCACCAGGACGGCGGTGATCGCCGTGTTCACCGCCTTCTTCCTGGCCGAGCTGGGGGACAAGACGATGCTGGCGACGATCACGTTGGCCACCCGGCACGGCTGGTTCGGCACCTGGCTCGGCTCCACGCTCGGCATGGTCGCGGCCGACGCGCTGGCCATCGTGGTGGGCCGGCTGCTCGGCAGGCGGCTTCCCGAGCGGGTGATCGCGTACGGGGCGGCCGCGCTGTTCTTCGCGTTCGGCTGCTGGCTGCTGGTCGAGGCGGTCGTCGAACTGGCCGGCTGACCCGGCGCCCCGGCTGACCCGGCGCTCCGGGCTGCCCCGGCGCCAGTCGGAGTCGGCGTCGGCCCGGAGCGCGGCAACACGCGTACCGACGGGCGGTCCTGGGTACCTTGAGTGGTATGGAGCACTTCACGATCGCCACCGTCGCTGAGCAGAGCACCGATTTCCGCCGGGTGCTCTGGACCGGTGAGCATTCCCAGCTCGTGATCATGACCATTCCGCCGGACGGCGAGATCGGCGAGGAGGTCCACGAGGACATCGACCAGATCCTCACCTTCGTCAGCGGTGTCGGTGAAGCGCTGGTGGCCGGCGAGCGGCGGGCCGTCGCCGCCGGTGACCTGGTCGCCGTGCCGGCCGGCACCAAACACAACTTCGTCAACACCGGCCCCAATCCACTGGTGCTCTACACCGTCTACGGCCCGCCGGAGCACGCCGACGGTGCGGTGCACCACACCAAGGAGGAGGCGGACGCGGCGGAGGAGTCCGGCCAGGACGAGCCGCCCACGTCGTGACGGCGGCCCCCGTCGTCGTGACGGCGGCCTCCGCTGGGACCTCGGCCACCCGCCGGCGGGGCCGGTTCAGCCCTCCGTCGCCCCGTTGAGCAGTGACGGATCGCGTCGGATCAGCTCCGCCAGGCGGGCCGCTGGACCGTCCTGGGCGGGCTGTCCGCGTGGCGGCCACTCCGGTGGCCGCCCGGCGGTCGGCACCCCGGGCGCCGCCGGGTCGCCGGACGGCGGGTTCGGCCCGGCCGCAGGCGTACCGCCGTCGACCGTCACCTGCACCCGGCCGTCCCGGTTGCCGACGGTGAGCTGCACGGCCTGACCGCCGTGGGTGAGGTGGACCGTGGCGGTCAACCCAGGGTGGCGCTCCACCACCTGCCGGACCGCCGCAGCGATCTCGTGCGCCGCCGACGCCGTCCGGTCGTTGCCCTGGCTGACCCGCTTCTGCAGCTGGTCGCGTCGGGCGAGCCGGGCGAGCGCGTCGTCCAGGTCACCACGCATCTGTCCTCCTCTGCTACCGCCTCAGGATGGCTGACTCCGTACCGCTCGGTCCAGCGCCCGGTCCAGGACCACCAGCAGGGCGTCTCGGACCGACAGCCGGTCGCGGGCGTCGTACGCGACGACCGGAACGGCCGGGCCGGTCGCCAACGCCCACCTGACCTCGTCAATGCTATGACCAAGGCGGCCGTGGAAGGTATTTACTCCCACCACGAACGGCAGTCCGGCCCGCTCGAAGTAGTCAACGGCGGGGTAGCAGTCGTCCAGGCGTGAGCTGTCCACCACGACCAGTGCGCCCAACGCCCCCCGGGCCAGGTCGTCCCACATGAACCCGAAGCGGGTCTGACCCGGGGTGCCGAACAGGTACAGCTTCAGACTCCGGTCGATCGTGACACAGCCGAAGTCCATCGCGACGGTCGTGGTGGTCTTGCCGGACTCCGGGCCGGGGTCATCGACCCCGACGGAGACGGTGGTCATCTCCGCCTCAGTGGTGAGCGGGGCGATCTCGGAGATGGCCCCGACGGTGGTGGTCTTGCCGACCCCGAAGCCACCCGCCACGACGATCTTGACCGGGATCGGAGCGGTCCGGGGTGCAGCCCGGTGCCGGGCTGTCGGGGGCGGTCCGGCGGTCGGACGGTCAGGAGATGGCACGTAGTCCACGGATCACTCGCAGGATGGTGTCGGCATCGGCAGGGGCGTCGACGTCGGGTACGTGGACGTCGAGATGGGCGGAGGCGCGGAGGTCGCCGACGAGTACCCGGGTCACCCCCAGGTGCAGCCCCAGCCGGGCGGACAGTTCCGCGACGGAGATCGGGTCGGCGGCGAGCGCGATGATCGCCCGCAGTTCAGGGGCCAGGCTGGCTCCCGAGGGGCCGGGGTCGAACAGGTCCGGTACCCGGGCGGTCACCTGCGTCTCGAGGTTGATGTCCGGGTCCGCCCCGGTAACCCGACCGGCGGTCAGCACGAACGGCCGCAGCGTCGTCGGCGCGGCGTCGCCGTCCGACCGGTCCGGCCCGCCGCCGTCGGACCCGCCGACGCCGGGCGAACCCCCACCCGCCGCCGGGGTGTCACCCGACGGCGGGGTACGCAGGTAGGGGCGGATCCGCGGCTGCGGATCGACCGGCTCGTCCGCCCCGTACGGCGGTCGGGTCACGACTGGACGGAGTTCTTCAACTCGGCGATCAGCCGGGGAGTGAGCGGGCCGCCGGCGCGCCCGGCGAACAGGGTCATCTCGTAGGCGACGGTGCCAAGGCTGGCCGAGCGGTCGGCGATCACCCCCAGCACCGATCCGGAGCTGATCGAGCTGACCAGCAGGTAGCCGTCGGCCATGTCGACCACCACCCGGTTCAGCGTGCCGAGTGAGTACCAGTTCGCCGCGCCACCGGCCAGGCTGGTCATGCCGGACACCACCGCCGCCAGCCGCTCGGCGTTGGCCCGGTCCTGAATCCCGGACATGGCCATCAGCAGTCCGTCAGAGGAGACCGCGATGGCTTCGCGGACACCGGCTGTGCTGGAGGTGAACGAGTCCAGCAACCAGTTGAAGGTCTGCGCTTCGGCGCTCAGCGAGCCATTGCCGTTGCCGGCCGGGGTCGTCGGGCGTTCCGCAGTGTCCGGCGTGTAGGGACTGTTCATCCGTCGGTTCCTTTGCTGCCGTGCTGAAAGGTGGTGGTGATCTCGGTGAGCGCGCGCTGAACGCCCGTTTCAAACTCGTCCAGGGACTCCTTGGCCCGCTGCGGGTCCGGTGGCCAGGACTGGCTGTTGCCGGCGGATGTGCTAACCGGGGGCGGGTCGGGCAGGCTCGCCCCGGGCACCCGCTGAGTGAGGCGGTCCGACCTGACGACCGCCGGGTCCTGCGCCACCGCTTGCTGTGCCCGCCGTACCCCGGCCTCGAATTCCTCCAGCAGCGCTCGTGCGGCGATCGGGTCGGCGGGTGTGTCGCTGAGCGCCGCCGGTCCGCCGCCGACCGGATGCTGGGCGCCGGGAACGCGCTGCCGCAGCGGTCCACGTCCCACCGGCTCGGCGGCGGGCGCCGCCGCCGGCTGCTCCGGTGCCCCGGCCGGTTCGACCGTCGTGCCGAACGCGTTCCACGGGGTTCCGGTGCCGAGTGACCGGGTGGCCCGCTGCACCGCTGACGAGTCGAAGCCGGCGCCGGAGCCGTCCGGTGCGCCGGTGCGGACGCTGGCCCGCGCGACGGTCCGTTCCGGTCGGCGCTCACTGGCGGTTGCCGGCGTCGCGGCCGCTGGACTGTCCCCGGGCGGTCCGCCCGGTGCGGTGCCGATCAACACCGCCTCGGCCGGGACCGTACCGGGTATCGGCGCGACGGTGGGCGCGACCGCTGGCGACTGGCTGGTGGAACCGGTGGCCATGGCCGGTCCAGGGGCGCCGGTGGCCGGCACGATCAGATCGGACCCCAAGTCGACCGTGACCGTGACCCCACCGCCCGGCGTGGCGGTCAGTTCGATCTCCATCGCATGCCGGCGGGCGAGTCGGCCGACCACGAACAGGCCGAGGACCTCGGTCGGTACCAGGTCGAGCCGTTCCCGTCGGGTCAGTCGGGCATTCTCCTCGGCCAGTCGTGCCGGAGACAGCCCGAGCCCACGGTCGATGACGCTGACCCGCAGGCCGTCATCGAGCGGTCCGGCGGTCACGGTCACCCGGGTGTGCGGTGGCGAGAAGACGGTACCGTTCTCCATCAGCTCGGCCAGCAGCAGCACCATGTCGGCGATGACCGACGGCTGAAGGGCGTACCCGGCCGGTGCCTGTACGTCGACCCGGGTGTAGTCCTCGATCTCGCCGAGAGCGAGTCGGATGACGTCGGAGATCGGCAGTGGGGCCATGTGCTCCTCGGTGCCGGTCGCGCCGGAGAGCACCACCAGGCTGCCAGCGTTGCGCCGCAGCCGGCTGGAGACGTGGTCGAGCCGGTACAGATGCTGCAGCCGGCGCGGGTCGGTCTCCTCCCGCTCCAGCCGGTCGATGATCGACAACTGGCGGCCCACCAGGTTCTGGGTCCGCCGTCCGACGTGGCCGAACATCTGCGCCACGTTGCGTCGGCTCGACACCTGTCGTTCGACGAGCCGGGCGGCGGTCTGCTGCACCCGTTCGAAGGCGCGGGCCAGGTCGCCGATCTCGTCGGTGGCGGAAACCTCGACCGGGTCGAGGCGCACCGGGTCGGGGCGTTCCGACTCGTCATCGGCCACCCGGACCAGCTCCGCCTCGGCGATCCGGGCGACACGGTCGGCCGAGGAGGTAAGCCTGGCCAGCGGCTGGGCGACCGACCGGGCCACGTACAGACTCAACGCGACGACCGCCAGCAGGACCAGCAGCGCACCGGCCACCACGCCGTACGCGATGAAGAGGATCTGTTCCTGCCGCCGGGTCACGTCGACCGTGACGTCGATAACGATTTTGCGTTCGACGAACCGGCCGAGGGCGATCAGCGACTCCAGGGCCGGGAACAGCGTGGTTACGGACAGGCCGGCCAACGCCTGGGTCGGGTCGACTGGAAAGCCGTCCTGCGCGCCGGCCTGGGAGGTGGCGGTGAACCCGCTGCCGAGCCGCTGATCGAGTGCCTCCTCGACCAGGCTGTAGAGGGCCACCTGGTCGGCGGTGGCGAATCGGCTGAACCGAGCGGCGTTCTCCTGTGCGGCGACCAGGCTCATCGCGTACCGGCTGGCGGACTGCGGATCGCGGGATCCGACCACCAGCAGCATGTGAGTCGCTCCGGCGCTGATCGCGGCATCCAGCCGCAGCGCGGCGTCCAACGCTACGATCTGGCGTCCCTCCGGGGTGGCGACGTCGGCCGAGTCAACCAGCTTCAACCCGTCGATCAACCGCTCGATGAGATCGCCGTACGCGGCCATCACCTGGTCGCTGGTTGCCGTGCGGTCGCGTACTGCGGACCGGACCTCGGCGAGGTCGTCGACAGTGTCGACCGCTGCGGTCAGTTCGGTGCCGAGGTGGCCCCCCAGCTCCGCCCGGATGTCGGCCACCCGGTCGGTGACGGTTGCCTCCTGCAACACCAGTCGGGACCGATCCACGCTGTCCAGCAGGTAGCCGATCGCCAGCAGACGTTCCTGCTGCAGATCCTGGGCGAGCGAGCCGATCTGGCCACCGGTCTGCACGGTACGGACCGTGTCGGCGGCTCGGCCGGCCAGCGCGGCGCGGTCGATCACGATCGGCACCGTCAGGGCAGCGACCGCGATCAGCGGGATCATGACCAGCAGGGCCAGTTTTCCCCGGATCCGGAGCCTATCGAGCAGCAACGGTCGGCCCCCATCGTCCGGTGCCCGGGTCGGCGGTGTCGGCGGGCGCGCCGCCGTGCGCAGTCGGGTCGAGTTCCGGCCAGCGAGCCGGCTGGTCCGCCGCGTCCGGCCGGGGCTCGGCCGGTCCCGGCGGGTGGCCGGTCCCGGCGTGGCCGGCCGCACCGGTGCCGGGCTGGCCGGCGGTCGACGCGGGCTGGCCGAGGTAGGCGATGACCATCGGGGCTACGGCCAGGGCGAAGGCCACCACCAGGGCGCCGACCGAGACCCACTGGCCGCGTTGCAGGGTGCTGATCCGGTCGGTGATCAGATTGTCCAGCTCGGCCAGCATGGTGCCGGTGAGTTCGGCCGCGGCAACCTGGGCATCGCCGCGGAGCTCGATGAGCGGTTGCAGGTCGGGCAGCGCTGCCCCGCCGCCCGGTGCGGCGGACCCGTCCCCCGAGACGACATCTGCGGGTTTCAGCGCGGCAGCGGCGGCGGCAATGGTGTCCATGCTGCGCCGGAACCGGTCGACCTGGGTGAGCAGGTTGCTGCTCATCGTCCGGCTGTCGGTGCTCTCCACCGCGGCCTGGACATTGTCGGCCAGGTCGCCGGCGGGAGAGAGCACGTCGCCGGCCGCGCTGATCAGCTCGACCAACGCCAGTGGTTGGTCCTGCGCCGGCCGGGTCGGCAGCAGCACGGCGAGATCCGCGAAGCGTCCGGTGGCGACGATCGCCTCCGGCAACTCCTCGGCCGCACCGTCCTGCAGGTGGTAGGCGTCGCCTTCCGGGTCGCGCGTCAGGTTCGAGCTCTCCCGGATCCGGTCGTACTGGGCCAGCAGCAGGTCGGTGGCCTGGCGGTACGCGTCGAAGGCTTCGGCCGGCCGGCTGAACTGCCGGTCCGACAGGGATTCCACGGCGGAGCGCAGCGTCGCCCACCGTTGCTGGGCCCGTAGTGACGCGCCGATCCGCTGGTCGACCTCGGTGACCGCGTCGAGGGCCCGAAGCAGCGCCTCGTCGTTGACCGGCTGGCCGGCGACGGCCGCCGACTGTGCGTCGACCAGGGCCACGGTCAACTCGTTCAGCGCGCCGAGATACGCCACGCCCTCGCGTTCGCGTTCGGCGAAGGCGATGTCCGCCGAGGTGCCGCGCCACAGCTGCGTGAACAGCACGCAGACGGGTACGAGCATCAATACGGTGATGGCTGATCGGAGCAGTGCCCCGTCGAGCCGTCGCTTCCGGCGTACGGCGTCCTGTGCGGGTCGCCGTACGGCTTTGTGTGCAGGTTGCATCGCCCACCCCCCTGGCGGTAGCAGCGAATTACAGCGGACAGCGTCGAGTGCGCAGGATCGCGTCGTTCGTGCGGCCCGCCGGCAGGGAAGATAGATGCCCTGCCGGCGGGCCGGAACCATCCGTGAGGCCGTCAGTCGCGCACCGTACGGCCGACTCGACCGCAATGTGCGAAGACAGCTACGAGCAGTGAGAATTTCGTCGTTCAGCAACCGTTTTCTGTCTGGTTTGGGGCTTATGGCAGAATCATCGGTATCTGCGGGTGGTCAGCCGAATGGGTATTGGTATCGGGCAGACTGTCGGATCGGCGCTGGTCGACACGGCTTACCCTACTACCGGGTAAGGGCTAATCGACCGGACCGCTGGCCGGCGGAACCGTCCCTTCGCCAAGCAGATCGAGCACCAGCGCCGCAGTCCAGCTGAAAGCCGCTGAGCCGACCCCGGCGCCGGTCTCCGGGTGGAAATACTCGTAGTAGCCGGACCGGCGGACCAGTTCCAGCATCGCGTCACGCAGCGTCTCGGCCTGATCCAGATGGCCATGCTCCCGAAGTCCCCGGCGGAGCAGCCAGTTGATGTTGATCCACACCGGTCCGCGCCAGTAGCGCACCGGGTCGAAGTCGGCGGCGGAGCGGTCGTAGCTGGCCACTGGCATCGACGCAGACAGCCCGAACCGGTGCGACTCGGCCGTCGCCACCAACGCTGCGACTCGATCTGGCGGTAGGCCGGGCAGGATCAGCGGGACCAGTCCGCTCACGCAGCGTGCCGGACTGAGCCGTCCGGTCCGGACATCCCGGGCGTGGTACATGCCGGTCTGCGGGTTCCACAGTTGGTCGTCTACCGCCCGGGTGATCCGCGCGGCTCGGTCCAGGTGGACCGCCGGGTCGGCGCCGATCACGGCGGCGATCCGGGCGAGCGCGTGTTCGGCGGCGGCCAGCAACGCGTTGAAGGTCGGACACTCGACCACGAAATCGTGGCGCGCGGCGAGCTCGTCGTCCCGGTAGCCGCCGTCGCGGTACGCCAGCGCCAGCGCGACGAACCGGGCGTAGTCCTCGTCGGTCGGCCGGTGGGCCGCCGCGGCCACCCGGTTGTCGTGCCGCTGCCGCCCGACGAGCACGCCGAGGTCGGCCGGTACGGCGGCCAGCGCCGCATCCCAGGCCGGGCTGTTGTCCAGGCCGGACTCCCAGGGGTGCACGATGCTGGCCAACCCGTCCCCGGTGGCGTCGCGACAGTTCGACAGATAGTCCTGGGCGGCGACCAGCCGTGGGTAGAACCAGCGAAGCTCAGTTTCCGCCTGTGGTCCCGGTGCCCGTTGGTAGATCTCCCAGACCGCGAGGGCGTGGGCGGGTGGCTGGACGATGCCGGTGCCGTCCGGGTGCCCGGGCCGGCGCAGCGGCACCTGCCAGAATCCCGGTCCGGGGAAGTAGTCGCGTTCGGCGACGTCGGGGTCGAAGACGATGTGCGGGACCCGTCCGTCCGGCCACTGCGCCAGGAACAGGCTGCGCAGATCGTGCCAGGCCCGGTCGGGGTCGATCCGGGCCAGGCCGATCGCGATGAACGCCGCGTCCCAGCTCCACTGGTGCGGGTAGAGGGTGCGCGACGGCACGGTGTGGTTGCGCGACCAGTTGGCATCGAGTACGGCTCGGGCCATGTGCCACAGGTCGGCGGGCGTGCGTTCGGTGAGTTGTCCGGCCGACGGCCGGTCCGCGACCGGGATCCTTGCCATGGCCGCGTGGGCGGTGCTGATACTGCTCATTCTTCCGTCCTGGTCAATCTCCGGCCGGGCCGTCGGCCCAGGCGGGAACCACCACCAGCGGTGGGGTGGTAACGACGAATGTACGCGCGGTGAACAGCATGTGCCCTTGTCGTAGACGGCGGTAGGGTCTGTCGGCTACCGGACGATGAGTCATCCGGACAAGGAATACGGGCAGGTCGAAGGGGGTAGGCGGGGAGGATGGCAACGCATGGTGAGCAAGCCGTGGCAACTCTGCCGTCCGGGTCCGGGATGCCGCTGCTGGGGTTCGGCACCTGGCAGGCGTCGGGCGACGCCGGGTACCGGGCGGTCCGAGCGGCGTTGGACGCTGGCTACCGGCACGTCGACACCGCCACGATGTACGGCAACGAGGCCGAGGTCGGCCGGGCGATCAAGGACAGCGGAATCGCCCGGGACGAGATCTTCGTCACCACCAAGCTGCCGCCTGAGCGGGTCGGGCGGGAGGCGGAGACACTGGCCGCGAGCCTGGCCGCGCTGGGCACCGAGTACGTCGACCTGTGGCTGGTCCACTGGCCACCGGGCGGTGGTGCGGGCGTGCCGACCTGGCGCGAGTTCGTCGCCCACCGGGACACCGGTGCGGTTCGGGCGATCGGTGTCTCCAACTACGGCCTCGACCAGATCGACGAACTGATCGAGCGGACCGGGGTGGTGCCGGCGGTCAATCAGGTGCCGTGGGCGCCGGCGATGCACGATCCGCGTACGGTGGCCGAGCACCGTGATCGCGGGGTGGTGCTGGAGGGATACAGCCCGTTCAAGAACACCGACCTCGACGACCCGGTGCTGGTGCGGGTCGCCGCCGCCCACCGGGTGAGCCCCGCCCAGGTGGTGCTGCGCTGGCACATCCAGCACGGCATCGTGGTGATTCCCAAGTCGGTTACCCCGGAACGGATCCGCAGCAACGCCGACGTCTTCGGCTTCACCCTCTCCGCCGAGGAGATGGCCGCAGTCGACGCCCTGCGCGACTGAGGCCAAAGGGCCCTGAGTGCTGCGGACCCGACCCCGGTGGAGGTTCACCCCCACCGTGGCCGGCCCCGGTGTCCGTGGATCAGCCGGTGGTGCAGGTGGTGCCGTTGAGGGTGAAGCTGCTCGGCGAGGAGTAGCTACCGCTGTAGCTGGCCTGGTAACCGAACGAGGCGGTCGCCCCGGGGGCCAGCGTGCCGTTCCAGCCAACATTGCGGGCGGTCACCGAAGATCCGCTCTGCGTGACGGTGGCGTTCCACGAGTTGCCGACCGTCTGCCCGGCCGGCAGCTGGTAGGCCAACGTCCAGCCGTTGATGGTGCCGCCACCGGTGTTGGTGACGCGTACGTCGGCGGTATAGCCGGTGTTCCAGGTGTTCGCCGTGTAGCTGACCCGGCACCCGCCACCACCAGGCGGCTGACTGGTCGGGGGCGCGGTGGTCGGCGGCGCGCCGCCGGTGGAGACCGAGCCGGAGAAGGAGTTCACTCCGAGGCCGACGCCGCCGTTCCACGGCTCGAAGCCGGCCTGGACGCTGGTCAGATACCAGGAGTTGGTGATCTGTCCCCGGGCCCGGACGTCGGCGATGAAGTCGAGCACGTTGAAGCTCCAACTGGTGATCGACGACGGGGCCAGGTAGGACACCACATTGTTGGACCCGTTGCTGCCGGTCCAGACCTGCCAGCTGCGGCCGGCGACGGTGGCGTTGCCGACCGGTGAGCCGATCGGCTGGATGGAGCCCTGCCGGTGGAACCAGATCATGATCTCCATCTGGCTGACACCGTTGGTGCGCGGGGTCGGGTCGAGCCAGATGTCGTACGAGGCGTTGTACGTCCCGTTGCCGACGTACTGGTAGTTGATGCTGGTCGGTGCGCTGCTGATCCGGCTCACCTGGACCGGCAGGTTGGTGCCGGGGGAGCAGTTGGTGTAGTGGCAGCCGTAGAAGATCGACGGGTACGACACCGGTGCGCCGTTGGTCGGCGAGCTGCCCTGCTGCGAGGTCACCGAGAAGCCGTTGTCGGTCACGTTGATGCACTGTTCGGCGGTGGTGCCCCAGCGGTTGTTCTGCACCACGTAGCGACCCTGAATGGTGGTGCTGCCGTACTGCTCACAGATCAGTGTGTCGGCCTGGGCCGGTGTGGCGGCGACCACGGTGACGAGGCCGCCGGTGAGCAGCAGGATGGCTGCGGCGGCGGCGCGGATCGGACGTCTCATTGGTTCTCCTTAGACCGTGGAGACGGTGGGTAGGAACCAACGTCGCGGGAGCGCTCCCATCACGGTAGATCATATCGACGGGCGTGAAAAGAGTCAGTGGGAGATCAGCCTGCGGGCGGCGGCCACCTGGTCGGCGGCGGCCCGCAGTGCCTCGACCATCCGAGCCTCGGCGGCGGCGTCGATCCGGGTCGCCGGAACGGACAGGCTGATCGCGTCGGCGGCCGGCCGGCGCAGTGGCATCGCCATCGCCAGGCAGACGATCCCCTCGGTGTTCTCCTCCCGGTCGACGGCCCAGCCCTGGGCGCGGACCTCGCCCAGCGCGGCGCGCAGGGCGGCCGGGTCGGTGATGGTGTGCCGGGTCATCCGGCGCAACGGCCAGCTCAGCAACTGGTCGACGGTGTCGTCCGGATGTTCGGCGAGCAGCGCCTTGCCCAGCGCGGTGGCGTGCGCCGGCAGGTGTCGGCCGATCGCGCTGTACAGCCGCAGCGGGTGCACCGACTCGCGCTTGGCCAGGTAGACCACGTGCGGGCCGTCCAGTCGGCCGAGATGGACGGTCTCACCGAACTGCCCGGCCAGCGCGTCGAGCACGCCGTCGAGCAGGCTGACGGCGTTGTCGGCGGCCAGGTACGCCGCGCCCACCTGCAGCGCCCGTACGCCCAGGCCGAACCGGGTGCCGGTGGGATCGGTCTCGACCCAGCCGCGATGCATCATCGTGCGCAGGATTCCGTGCAGGCTGCTTTTCGGGATCTGCAGGACCCGCGCCAGTTCGCCGAGGGACCGGCGGTCGGTGGTGGCGGCCAGTGCCTCCAGTACCTCCAACGTCCGGCCGGCGGACTTCACCGGCTGGAAACCCTCCTGAGCCGCCATGGCGGTCACTCTAGCCAGCCCGGTGCTTGTTGACAGCGATGCGCCACCGGGTATGGTCACATACGTGACTGGTGTTCATGATGCTGAACGTGGGTCGGCTGGCCGCGAGGTTGACCGGGGCGCGCACGACGGCGGCGACGTCGTCTCGGTGATCGGTGCGGGGCGGATCCTTCCGGTGGTCGTCCTGGCCGATCCGGCCGGTGCCGCGCCACTGGCCGAGGCGCTGCTCGTCGGCGGGCTGCGTACCGCCGAAGTGACCTTCCGCACCCCAGCGGCGGCGGACGCCATCGCGGCGATGGCCGGGCACCCCGGCATGCTGGTCGGCGCCGGCACCGTGCTCACCGTCGAACAGGTCGACCGGGCGGTCGAAGCCGGCGCCCGGTTCGTGGTCAGCCCTGGCTTCGGACCCGCCGTCGTCCGCCGCTGCCAGGAGCTCGACCTGCCGGTCTTCCCCGGGGTGTCCAGCGCCACCGAGATCCAGATGGCCCTCGACGCCGGGCTGGACACGGTCAAGTTCTTCCCGGCCGAACAGCTCGGCGGCGTGGGCATGGTGTCCGCGCTCGCCGCGCCGTTCCGGTCGGTGCGGTTCATCCCGACCGGCGGGGTGAGCCCCGCCAACGTCGCGGACTACCTGGCCCACCCGGCGGTCCTCGCCGTCGGCGGCACCTGGATGGTCGCCCCCCGCCTGCTCGACGTCGGCGACTGGGCCGAGGTGACCCGGCTGACCGCGGCCGCGGTCGCCGCTGCCCGCGCCGCCGACTGACCGGTCCGACCCGACGTGGAAACCGACCTTGACAAGGACCGGTTCGACCGCGATCAGGACCGGTCCGACCGTTTGACTGAGGAGTCGTGAGATGGCCGAACAGCACCCCGACGACCGCGCCCCGCTGCATCCCCGGCCGGCCGCCGACTGCCGCTACGATCTGGTCTCGCTCGGCGAGGTCATGTTGCGGCTGGACCCGGGGGAGGGACGGGTGCGCACCGCCCGCAGCTTCCGGGCGTGGGAGGGCGGCGGCGAATACAACGTCGCGCGGGGGCTGCGCCGCTGCTTCGGCCTGCGTAGCGCGGTCGTCACCGCGTTCGCCGACAACGAGGTCGGTCGCCTGCTGGAGGATCTGGTGCTGCAGGGCGGCGTCGACACCGCGTACGTGCGTTGGCTGCCGTACGACGGGATCGGCCGCAGCGTCCGCAACGGGCTCAACTTCACCGAGCGCGGCTTCGGGGTGCGCGGCGCGATCGGCACCTCCGACCGGGCAAACAGCGCGGCCAGCCAGCTGCGGCCCGAGGACGTCGACTGGGACCACCTGTTCGGCACGCTCGGCGTGCGTTGGCTGCACACCGGCGGCATCTACGCGGCCCTGTCGAAGACCACGCCGGACACGATCGAGGCGGCGATGGCGGCGGCCCGCCGGCACGGCACGATCATCTCCTACGACCTGAACTACCGGCCCAGCCTGTGGCAGGCGGTCGGTGGACAGTCCCGGGCGCAGGAGGTCAACCGGCGGCTGGCCGGCTACGTCGACGTCATGATCGGCAACGAGGAGGACTTCACCGCGAGTCTCGGGTTCGCCGTGCCGGACACCGACGAGAGCCTCACCGAACTGGAGGTCGCCAACTTCCAGCGGATGATCACTGAGGTGACCGGGGCGTACCCGAACTTCAAGGTGGTGGCGACGACGCTGCGTACGGTGCGGTCCGCGACGGTGAACGACTGGGGTGCGGTCGCCTGGTCGGCACCGACCGGGTTCGTGTCCGCCACCCACCGGCCGGGCCTGGAGATCCTGGACCGGGTCGGCGGTGGTGACAGCTTCGCGTCCGGCCTGGTCTACGGCCTGTTGGAGCTGGGCGACCTGGCGGTCGCGGTGGAGTACGGTGCCGCGCATGGAGCGCTGGCGATGACCACCCCCGGGGACACCTCGACGGCCAGCCTCAAGGAGGTGGCCGCGCTCGCTGGCGGCGGTGGGGCGAGGGTGCAGCGCTGAGGGTCCCGCCGGCACCGGTGAGCCGTTAAGATTTCCACCGGTGGATGTTGCCCGGTGCCGTGGCTGGTGGCATTCGCGCGGAGCGAACAGGGCGGGATGGGCCTACCGCGGGCAGCGTTGCCGGCAGTAGTCTCTTGGCTTCAATGAGTGTCTATTCCCCCGGAGGCGGCGCGGACCATGGCTCAACCACCCGTGCGCGTGCTCATCGTCGGTGCCAGCGTCGCCGGGCTGGCCGCCGCCCGGGCGCTGCGGCTGGCCGGCATCCGGCCCGAGCTGGTGGAGAAGCTGGCCCCGACCGTCGTCGCCGGCGCCGGGATCTTCCTGCCCGGCAATGCCATCCGCGCGCTGCGTGAGCTTGGTCTGGACAATCCGTTACGCCCGCTCGGCGCGGTGGTCCGGCGGCAGCGATTCCTCGACGCCACCGGCGCCGAGCTGTGCTCGGTCGATCTGGAACAGCTGTGGCAGGGGGTCGGGCAGTGTCGGGCGTTGCCCCGCGCGGACCTGCACCAGGTGCTGCTCACCGGTGCCGGCGGGGAGGTGCGGTACCACACCGAGGTGTGCGACGTGGAGGTCGGCGACGAGACCACCAAGGTCGCCTTCGGCGACGGCTCCTACGCCGAGTACGACCTGGTCGTCGGAGCGGACGGGCGCCGGTCGGCGGTCCGTCGACTGGCCGAGATCGGCGGCGCGCCGCACCCGGTCGGCCAGATCGCCTACCGCAGCGTGGTCAGCGGCGGTCCGGAGATCACCGAGTGGACGGCACTGCTCGGGCAACGGTCCGGCATCGCGCTCGCCCCGATGGGCTACGGCCGGGTCTACCTCTACGCCGACGAGCCGCTGCCGGCCGGCTCCGCCCCGCCCGCCGACCCGTTGGTCCGGCTTCACCAGCTCCTCGGCGACTACGGCGGGCCGGTGCCAGCGGTCCTCGACGCGGTGGAGAAGGTACAGGTGGCCGTCACCGACGAGGTCGAGCTGAGCGGCTGGTCCCGGGGCAACGTGGTGCTCGTCGGGGACGCCGCCCACGCCACCGCACCGACCCTGTCCCAGGGGGCGGCGATGGCGTTCGAGGACGCGCTGGTCCTGGCCGAGGAGTTGGGCGCCGCCACGTCGGTCGCCGGAGCCCTCGCCAGGTACGAGAGCCGACGTCGGCCGCGTACCCAGTGGGTCCTGGACCGGACCCGGGACCGGGACCGGACCCGCGACGTCGCCCCGGTCCTGCGTGACCCGATGCTGCGCGCCAAGGGCGGCACCATCTTCCAGGAGCACTACCGGTTGCTCGTCGACCCGGTGTGACTCGACCCGGTGTGAACTGCCCGGCGGCCCGCCGCCGTCCGGGCACCCGGCGTGCGGACCGGCGGTGAACGGGGACTATCCTGCCTGCGAGGCACGGCCAGCGGATCATCAACCCGGGCGCCGTGGGATTGACGAGAACCGGAGGCCATTCGTGACCACCGTCGCACCGAAGCCGATCGCCAGCCGGCCCTTCCCGGTCCGCAGGCCGGTCCGCGGCTCGGCCATGGCGCGGCTGCTGCGCACGACCGACGCGAAGCAGATCGGGATCATGTACATGATCACCGCCTTCGCGTTCTTCATGATCGGTGGCCTGATGGCCCTGATCATGCGTGCGGAGCTGGCCCAGCCGGGGATGCAGTTCCTCTCCCCGGAGCAGTACAACCAGCTGTTCACCATGCACGGCACGATCATGCTGCTGTTCTTCGCGACGCCGATCGTGTTCGCCTTCGCCAACTACGTTACGCCGATCCAGATCGGCGCGCCGGATGTTTCCTTTCCCCGGCTGAACAGTTTCGCCTACTGGCTGTACCTGTTCGGCGGCACCTTGGCGATGGGCGGCTTCCTCACCCCGGGCGGCGCCGCCGACTTCGGCTGGTTCGCGTACACCCCGCTGAGCAGCGTCGAGCACTCCCCGGGCGTCGGCGCCAACATGTGGATCGTCGGCCTGGCGATCTCCGGTCTGGGCACCATCCTCGGCGCGGTCAACATGATCACCACGATCCTGACCCTGCGTGCGCCGGGCATGACCATGTTCCGGATGCCGATCTTCACCTGGAACATCCTGGTCACCAGCCTCCTGGTGATCATGGTCTTCCCGCTGTTGGCCGCCGCGCTGTTCGCGCTCGCCGCCGACCGGATGCTCGGTGCCCACGTGTACGCACCGGAGACCGGTGGGCCGCTGCTGTGGCAGCACCTGTTCTGGTTCTTCGGCCACCCCGAGGTGTACATCGTCGCGCTGCCGTTCTTCGGCATCATCAGCGAGATCATCCCGGTCTTCTCCCGCAAGCCGATCTTCGGCTACAAGGGCCTGGTGGCCGCCACGATCGCGATCGCCGCGCTGTCGATGAGCGTCTGGGCACACCACATGTTCGCCACCGGCGCGGTGCTGCTGCCCTTCTTCAGCTTCCTGAGCTTCCTGATCGCCGTGCCGACCGGCATGAAGTTCTTCAACTGGATCGGCACCATGTGGCGGGGGCAGATCAGCTTCGAGACGCCGATGCTCTGGTCGATCGGCTTCCTGGTCACCTTCCTCTTCGGCGGTCTGTCGGGTGTGCTGCTGGCCAGCCCGCCGATCGACTTCCATGTCTCGGACTCGTACTTCGTCGTCGCCCACTTCCACTACGTGCTGTTCGGCACGATCGTGTTCGCGGTGTTCGGCGGCATCTACTTCTGGTTTCCGAAGTTCACCGGACGGATGCTCGACGAGCGGCTGGGCCGGGTGCACTTCTGGCTGACCTTCGTCGGCTTCCACACCACCTTCCTGGTGCAGCACTGGCTCGGTGCCGAGGGCTTCCCCCGCCGGTACGCCGACTACCAGGCGATCGACGGCTGGACCACGCTGAACATGATCTCCACGGTCGGCTCGTTCGTCACCGGCATCTCCACCCTGCCGTTCCTGTACAACGTGTGGAAGTCGTACAAGGCCGGACCGCTGGTCGAGGTCGACGACCCGTGGGGCCACGGGAACTCGCTGGAGTGGGCGACGAGCTGCCCGCCGCCGCTGCGTAACTTCGACCGGATGCCCCGGATCCGCTCCGAGCGGCCGGCGTTCGACCTGAAGTTCCCGGAGCTGGCCGCCGGCCACCACTCGGTTGCCGGCCCGCCGGAGGGCGGTGCCAAGCCGCTGACCAGCGAGTCTGACGGCGGTGCCACGTACCAGGAGGACACCGCCAGCAACGTCGACCGGCGCTGACCCGCCAGCCGGCGCTGACCCACGATCGGCCTACGACGCGACCCCGGACGACATCGCATCGCCCGGGGTCGCGTCGTGTGTGCGGGAGCCTCGTCACCGCAGGGCCGGCACCCGGTCCGGTGCCGGCCGGCGGCGCGACTGCATGACGACCATCGGCAGCGCCAGCAGCAGCCCCGCCGCGCCGATCGCCACGAAACCCCACGTCGGCGTACTGGCGTCGATCACCGCACCGGTCAACGGTGCCCCGACGGCCATGCCCACGGTCAACGCCGAACCGTGCAGACCCATCGCCTCGCCGCGTACCGCCGCCGGGGCCAGCCGGGCGACCGCGTCGGACGTGGCGGCGATCGTCGGCGCGCAGAGCAGCCCGGCCGGGGCCAGGGCCAGCCCCAGCGTCCACCAGTGCCCGGCCCCGAGGCCGACCGGAATGGTGGCGACCGCCAGTATCACCATCAACCCGACCGGCGGCACCGCACGCCGGGTGGCACCGTAGGCGAACCCGCCGACCAGTGAATACGCCCCCCAGCCGGCGAGTACGACGCTGGTCCAAACCAACTGGTCGCTGTCCCGCAGCGCGGCGATCAACGCCACGTCGGTGCCGCCGAGCACCAGCGTCGACGCTGCGCCGACCGCGAGCACCCCGAGCAGCTGCGGGGTCAGCCAGTACCGCCGGGCGATCCGGACGCCAGCCCGCTCCGGCTCCTCGTGCCGGGCGCGGATCGGCGGGTCGACGACGAACAGCGCCAGCCCGGCGGCGACCAGGCCGGCGCCGACCGCGACCACCGCGATCCGGGGGGAGACCGAGGTGGCGAGCAGCACCGCCAGCGCCGGGCCGACCATGAACGACAGCTCGACCGACATCGAGTCCAGGGCGTACGCCGGACGGCGCTGCTCCGCCGGCACCAGCGCGGCCAGCGACTGCCGGATCACCGAGAACACCGGCAGGCTGAGCAGACCGGCGACGACCGCGGCGACCAGCAACGCGGGGTACGGCAGCGCCTGCGCCACGGCCCAGAAGACGCCCTGGGCGGCGATCGAGACAGCCAGCACCGGACGTAACCCGCGCCGGTCGACCAGCCGGCCCAGCACGGGCGCGCCAGTCGCGGCCCCGACGGTCAACGCGGTACCGGCCAGACCAGCTGCGGCGTACCCCCGGCCCAGGTCCAGCACGACGTACAGGGTCAGCGCCACCCCGGCGGCGGTGTTCGGCATCCGGGCCAGCACCGACAGGGCGAGTAGCCGGGTCACCCCGGGCAGCGCGAGCGCCTCCCGGTAAGGAGTCAGGTTCATCGGGCGGTGTTACCTCCGGCAGGCATCATGCCCGCCGGGTACGACGCCGGCCAGCCGATATCCGCACCGCAAGCCCGACATCCGGTCCGACCACGGCCGGCGGGTCAGACCGGCGGCTGGTCAGGCCGGACGCAGCACCGGGGAGCCGGTCAATGTGACCCCGGCGGCCCGCATCGCGTCCACCGCCACCTCGGTGGTGTCCCGGGCCACCCCGGCGGTCAGGTCGAGCAGCACGGTGGTGTCGAAGCCGGCCCGGGCGGCGTCCAGCGCGGTCGCCCGTACGCAGTGGTCGGTGGCGATGCCGACCACGTCGACCCCGGTGATCCCGCGTTCCCGCAGCCAGTCGGCCAGGCCGGTGCCGTCGTCGGTGTGACCCTCGAAGCCCGAGTAGGCCGCCGCGTACTGACCCTTACGGAAGACCGCCTCGATCCGATCGGTGGCCAGCCCGGGATGGAACCCGTCCCCGCCGGTGCCCACCACACAGTGCGCCGGCCAGGTGTCGACGAAGTCCGGCGGGTCACCGAAGTGCCCGCCGGGGTCGACGTGGTAGTCCTTGGTCGCCACCACGTGCCGCCACCGCCGCTGCGGCGCCTCGGCAACGGTCCGGGAGATCGCCGCCGCCACGTCGGTGCCGCCGCCCACAGCGAGTGAGCCGCCTTCACAAAAGTCGTTCTGTACGTCAACGATGATCAGTGCCCGGTGCATGGTCGTCGTCCTCCTGCTTCTGACTTCTGAACGGGCGGTCACCGGCCGCTCCCGGTCGCGCCGGTCACGGCCAGGCGGTCACTGGCCGGCGGGCACGACGGTCACCGGGATGGCCGGATCTCCGGCGGACAGTTTCAGCCCTTCCCACGGTATCGAGATCAGGCAGCGGCGCAGGTGCTCCCGGGACTCGTCGAGCGGCGGCCGGGCCAGCGCCTCGCCGGCGGCGACAAAGGACCGTTGCAGCACCCGGTCGCCGTTGACCCGGTCCGGCACCCCCTGCGAGACGACGATCTCCTCGGTAGCGGTGCCGGTCGGCTTGTGCCGGCGTACCGCTACCTTCCGGCCCCCGACGGTGGCCTTGTTCTCGGAGCGCTTGACCACCGGCCGACCGTCGACCTCGACCAGCTTGTAGACCAGCCGGGCGGTCGGCGCGCCGGAACCGGTCACCACGGCGGTGCCGGCGCCGTACATGTCGACCGGCTCGGCGGCGAGCGAGGCGATCGCGTACTCGTCGAGATCACCGGAAACGATGATCTTGGTCTCGGTGGCACCGAGCGAGTCCAGCAGTTCCCGGGACTGTTGTGCCAGGACCGACAGGTCACCGGAGTCGATCCGGATCGCCCGTAGGTCCGGCCCGGCGACCTCGATCGCGTTACGGATGCCCTGGCTGATGCTGTAGGTGTCGACCAGCAGCGTGGTGTCCCGCCCGAGCGTGGCCACCTGGGACGCGAACGCGGCCCGTTCGTCGTCGTGCAGCAGGGTGAACGCGTGCGCCGAGGTGCCCGCCGTCGGGATGCCGTACCGGGCACCCGCCGCCAGGTTGGACGTGGCCGCGAAACCGGTCAGGTACGCGGCCCGGGCAGCCGCCACCGCGGCCTCCTCGTGGGTGCGCCGGGAGCCCATCTCGATCACCGGGCGGCCGCGAGCCGCGGTCACCGCCCGCGCCGCCGCCGCCGCGATCGCGCAGTCGTGGTTCAGCACCGACAGCACCAGGGTTTCCAGCAGGACGCACTCGGCGAACGTGCCGGAGACGGTGAGGATCGGCGAGTTCGGGAAGTACAACTCTCCCTCGGCGTACCCGTCGACGTCCCCGGTGAACCGGTAGTCGGTCAGCCACTGTGCGGTGTCGGCGTCGACCACCGCGCGGTCCCGCAGGTGGCGGACGGTCTCCGCGTCGAAGCGGAAGTCCCGGATCAGGTCGACCAGCCGACCGGTGCCGGCCACCACACCGTACCGACGACCGGTCGGCAGCCGCCGGGCGAAGACCTCGAACACGCAGTGCCGGTGCGCGCTGCCGTCGGCCAACGCGGCGGCGAGCATGGTCAGCTCGTAGTGGTCGGTCAGCAGAGCGGGGCTGGAGCTGGTCACCTGGCTACTGTACGGCCGCCCGGCCGGTGCGGTCCGGCCTGGCCCGGTGGCCCCGGCTCCTCGGGCAGGGCGCGCACCGCCTCGGCCAGCTCGACACGCCCGGTCACGCCGAGCTTGCCGTACGCCCGTTGCAGATGGTTCTCCACGGTGCGGGGCGACAGGAACAACCGCTGCGCGATCTCCCGGCTGGCCACGCCGGCTGCCGCCAGTCTCGCCACCTGTTGCTCCCGGTCCGTCAGGTTGGGCCGGCCGGCCAGCAACGCCGGGGTACGCACGTCGACGCACTGGCCGAGCGACCGGCCGAGCAGCACGTTGGTCTGTCCGGTGACCGGCGACCGGGCCAGCCGCTGCCGCCGTACCGCCATCGCGGCGGACTCGGCGGCGAACAGGTGCAGCCCGAGGCCGGCGAAGCCGCTGGCGGCGCGCAGCAGGGCACCGTACGGTCCGTTGGCGGCGCCCTGCGCCTGGCGCAGGACCAGCGGCGGCAGGGGGCCCTCGACCACCTTGGCGAGCTCGGTCAGCCGGTCCACCGCCAGGTCGGCCCGGTCCAGCCGGACCAGGTCGTGCAGCACCATCACCTCGTGGCCGGCGAAACCGTCGGTACGCAGCCGGGCCGCCAGCTCCCGCAGCATGCCGACCGCGCCGGTGACGTCCCCCTCGGCGACCGTCACCCAGCAGCGCGCCTGCTCCCGCCACGGGTACAGGATGGCCATGCCGGGGGTCTGCGCCCGGTCTGAGTCGGCCATCGCCGCGGCGGCCTGGGCGGCCTCGCCGCGCAGGGCTGCGGCGTGTGCGCGTTCGGCGTGGGCCAGCCCGGCGTACACCCGGCCGGTGGCCAGCGTGGCGCACGCCTGCAGGCTGTGTCGCAGCGCGTCGTCGAGCCGGCCGCGCAGCCGGGCGGCCTGCGCCCGGATCACCGACAGGTAACCGGACCCGAGCCGGAAGTCACCGGCGTCGGCCAGGTCGGCGAACTCCTCGGCGACGATCGCCTCGATCCCGGACAGGTCGCCGGCGAGCACCAGCCGGGTGCCGCGGGCGAGTTCCAGCGCCAACTGCAGGTAGGGAAGTTCGGTACGCCAGTGCGGGGCGTCGGCCTCGACCCGGGCGATGGCCCGGCCGCTGCCGGTCAGGTCACCCTGCGCGGCCTGCAGGTGGGCGATGGTGCACTGGGCCAGCCCGTGGGCGGCGTGACTGGCCGCCGGCCGGTCGAGTACGGCGTGTGCCAGCCGCAGCGCGGCGTCACACTCCAGCCGGTGCAGCCGCATGATCGCCTCGAATGAGTCGACCCGGACCCGCTCGGCCGGGTCGGTCAGCTCGCGGGCACCGGCCGCCAGGTCCTCCAGCGTCGACTCGTTGCCGAGCCCCCAGTAGGCGACCAGTCCCAGCACCATCAACCAGCGGCTGCGTCGTTCGTCGGTGGTGACCTCGTCGCGGACCGCCTCGATGGTGGTCAGAGCCCGCTCCGGCTCGTCGCGGAACATCAGGATGGTCGCCCACAGCTCGGCGGCGTCGAACCCGCCGCCGGCGTCGAACGCTCGGCCGGCCAGCCGGTCGGCCAGTGGAACGTCGTACCCGGCGAACGCCCGGCCGGCCGCGTTGAGCAGCATCGCCGGGTCGTCGGCGGTGTTCGACTCGAGCCGCCAGACGGCGACCCGCAGCAGATCCTCCCGGCGCCGTGCCCCGACTCCGTCCACGAGTGAGGCGAGCTGCGCCTGCAGCCGCTGCGCCCGGGTGACCGGGCACCGGCGGCGTACCACCTCGCCGTACAGCGGATGGGCCATGTGCACGTCCTGCCGGCGGTCGTCGATGTCGACCCGGATCAGCCCTCGTTCCTCGGCGGCCTCCACGTCGGAGTGCCGGCTGGTCCGCAGCAGCAGTCGCAGCCCGATGGGCTGGCCGAACGCCACCAGCTCGACGACGCCGCGGACCGACGGGCTGAGCTGGCCGATCCGGGTGTCGATCAGGTCGGTCAGGCTCGGTGCCAGCTCCAGCCGGCCGGTCCACCGCCACACCCCGTACGTCTGGGTCAGCTCCTGCCCGGACTGGGCGGCGATGACGAGTTCCCGCAGCAGCAGCGGGTTTCCCTCGGACAGCCGCCACAGCCGTTCGGCCGAGGCCGGGTCCAGCGGCCCACCGAGCAGTTCCATCAGCAGGCCAGTGCTGTCGACGACGTCCAGTGGCGCCAGCTCGTCGTGTACCACCAGATCGTCGGCCCACAGTGCCCGGATCGGCAGCGGCACCGGCTCGCCGCTGAGCAGCGTACCCAGCACAGTGGCCTGACCGGAGCGGGCGATCAGGTTCGTCACCGCCGCCGAGGAGGGGTCGAGCAGATGCGCGTCGTCGATGGCGAGCACGATCGGTCGGCCCGCAGCCCGTTGCCGCAGCGACTCGACGGCCCACCGCAGCAGCGCCGAGGGGGACAACCCGGGTGGCTGGTCCGCCGGGAGCACCTGGGCTAGGCCGGCGAACGGCAGGCCAGCGGCGCTGACGCTGCCCGAGGCGAACCAGACCGCGTAGGTCTCGGTCGGCAGTCTACCTACGACTTCACGCAACAGCCGGCTCTTGCCGATCCCGGCGGAGCCGCTGAGGATCAGGCCGCGACCGCCGTCGGTGGCGGCGGCGAACAGCCGGTCGAGCTCTTCGGACCGTCCTACGAAGCTCCACAGGCCCATGGCAGGGGAGCATATAGAACGGTTGCCAAGGGGGAAGGGCCAGTCACGCATCGCAGTTGAGTATGAAGTGTTCGATCAGTTGAGTAGTGATAGTCGTCGCTGTGTAAGTGATTGTGCACGTAGCGTCGGTGTGCTGGTATTTCGTGGCGATGACGCCCGAAGGAGCTCGTCTTGTGGAGTCCGTGACAGTACCGTCGAATCGCCCGGCCACCCGCGCCGCCGCCCGCGTTCCCCGGCAGCGCAGGCAGCCGCGCCGCCCAGGTGATCTGGCTGTGGACCTGCCGATGGCCGCCCCGGTGCCGCCGCCCCCACCGGCCGACGAACCGGTCGCGGCCGTCGTGGTCGGAGCCGCCGCCAACAGCCGCCGGGCCGTGCTGACCGCGTTTCTCGACGGTGCACCGCTGCCCGACCTGCGTCCGCCCGAGAGTTTCCTGGTCATCCGGCACGGTACGGTCGAGCGGATCGCGGCATTTCTGCCCGGCTGGTCGCAGCCGTGGATCGTCCCGGCGCGGTCGGCGCGGTCCGGTGCCGGCCTGGCCCTGCCCCGTCCACCGCGCCGGGTCGAGGTGATCCGGCCGGATGCCTCGCTGCGCCGGCTCAGCCTGGTCGATTCGCCCGACGTGGAGACGCTCCGGTCGGCCGGCGCGACGGTGCTGCTCGACGCGGCGGTACGCGGCGGCGCGCTGGTCTTCGTGGTTGGTGCCGGGCCGCCGCCCGGGCAGATCGAACACGAACTGCTGCGCCGGGCGCTGGGTGCCGGTGTCGCGGTATTCGTCGCTATCACCGCGGCCGGCATACAGAGCGCGGGCGAGTCGTTCCAGCGGGCGGAGCTGCTCGCCGCTGTTCCGGAGCTGGAACAGGCACCCTGGCACTCGGTCGATGCGGCAACCGGCGATGCGGTGTTTCTTCGCCGGGAGGTGACCGACTGGGCCGCCCGGGAGGCGCTGCACCGGGCCGGCACCGGTCTGGCCGATCAGCAGGCGTTCGACGAGCAGCCGACACTGCCGCCCGGCGGGCCGGCAGCCGACTGGTCCGAGCAGCTGGACCGGGTGGTGCGACGGATCGGCCAGCGGGTGCGGCACACATTGGCGATCGAGTTGGCCAACCTGCACCTGGCTGCCGTCCGCGAGCTGCTGTTCGGCGGTGGACCGGCCGGGATACCCGGCTTCCTGGACCGCGAGTTCCTGACCCTGTCGTTGCACGCCAGTGCGGCCTGTGCCGTGGGCGTGGACGACGCGGTGGACGAGGCCGTCGATCAGGTGTTCGGGTCCGACCCGGCACAGCGGCTCGGACCGCTGCTGCGTGAGCAGCTCCGCGGCCGGCTGCTCGGGGATCCACCCACGGCAGTCGCGGAAGGACTCCTGACGACCGCCGCCGGCCAGTGCGAGCCGGTGCCGTCCTCCGCCACCGGGCCGTCGCCCGTCGCGGGGCCGTCCCCCGTGGTGGTGGATGTCTTCGCCGCGTACCCGGTGCAGCGGTCCCGGTGCACCGTGCCGCCGATCGGCGTCGCGCTCGCCGCCGACTGCTGGCACCCGCGCGGTGGACCGTCCGGGATGGCGCCGGACCAGGCCCGGTCCTGGATTCAGCAGGCGCTGCGGGCGGTGGAGATCGCGCTGTCCCAGGAGATCGCGTTGCGGTTCGCCGCAGTACGGCGTGGCCTGGCCAACCTGTTGGCTGATGCGATCGACAGCGGCGACGCGCCGGGCTGACCGTGGTGGGCGTTGTCCGCCCCGGCCCCACCGGTGGCACGATGGGGGAATGGCGGCTCCCCAGGTTGCTCCGGTCGAGACGCCGGACACGGTCGAGATGCCAGGTGACGAACGACTGTGGGTGACCATCGTCTGGGACGATCCGGTCAACCTGATGACGTACGTGACCTGGGTCTTTCAGAAGTTGTTCGGGTACAGCCAGGCCAAGGCGGAGGAGTTGATGCTCGACGTGCACAACAAGGGCCGGGCGGTGGTGTCCAGCGGGGCCCGCGAGCGGATGGAGCTCGACGCGTCCCGGCTGCACGCCTACGGGCTCTGGGCGACGGTCGACCGGGCATGAGCATGTTCCGGCGCCGCAACGGGCGCGTCGTCGCCGTCTTCTCCCCGGACGAGGTACGGGTGTTGCGCAAGGTCGCCGGTGAGGTGGTGGGTCTGCTCACCGACGGGTTCGAACGGGACGATCCTGTGGTCGACCGGCTGTTTCCGGACACCTACCGGGACGATCCAGCGAGCTCGGCGGAGCTGCGGCGGTACACCGAGAGCGACCTCAAGACGGCAAAGATCGACCAGGCGGGAGCGGTGCTCGCCGCGTTGCCGGCCGACGCCGACGACACCGGCGCGGAGGTCCGCCTGGACAGCGAGGCGGCTGAGGCGTGGCTGCGCGCGATCAACGACGCCCGGCTGGCGATGGGCGTCCGGTTGCAGGTGCGGGCCGACACCGATCTAGGTGCCGAGCTGGCGGCGGCCGAGCAGGACGATCCGTCGTCGAGCCGGCTGTTCCAGCTGTCGGTCTACGCCTATCTGGGCTATCTGCAGGAGTCCCTGCTCGGCGCGTTGCTCGACTGACGTCGGCTGGCGTCGACAGGCGTCGGCCAGCGTGACGACCGCCACGGGCCGGCCGGGCCGGAGAAGCGGAGAAGGCGGTAGGCTGGGGTCGTGCTGAGCATCGACCGGTCGATCATCGACGCGATCGTCGCCCATGCCCGCCGGGACCACCCCGACGAGGCGTGCGGCGTCGTCGCCGGACCGGCTGGCTCGGACACGCCGACCCGGCACATCCCCATGCAGAACGCGGCCCGCTCGATGACGTTCTACGAGTTCGACTCGATGGAGCAGTTGCATCTGTGGCGGGAGATGGACGACCGGGACGAGGAGCCGGTGGTGATCTACCACTCGCACACCGCGACCGAGGCGTACCCGTCCCGCACCGACGCGGCGATCGCCGGCTGGCCCGAGGCCCACTACCTACTGGTCTCCACCCGTGACCCGGAGGTCACCGAGATCCGGTCGTTCCGCATCGTGGACGAGGTGGTGACCGAGGAGCCGGTCAATCTCATTGACGCCGGTGTCGACCCGCACGCGGTGCAGTCGTACCTGTTCGGGCAAACCCCGACCACGGTCGACTACGAGTGTTCGTCCGGCCGCTGACCCTGGCGCCGTACCGCACCGCAGTCTGGTCCGACCTACCGTTGCAATAGGAGCACGTCAATGTCTATCGAAGTTCGCGTCCCCACCATCCTGCGTAGCTACACCGGCGGCGCCAAGGTCGTCGAAGGCAACGGGGACACCCTCGCCGCCCTGCTGGACGACCTCGACGCCAAGCACTCCGGCCTGCGTGGCCGGCTGGTCACCGACGAGGGCAACCTGCACCGCTTCGTCAACATTTACGTCAACGACGAGGACGTCCGGTTCCTCGGCGCGCTCGAGGCCAAGGTCGCCGACGGGGACACCGTGACGATCCTGCCCGCGGTGGCCGGCGGCGCGGACGACGTCGCCTCGGCCACCACCAGCACCGTCAGCGGCTGAGCGGCCCGCCATGACGCGCTACGACAGCCTGCTCGACGCGTGTGGCGGCACCCCGCTGGTCGGCCTGCCCCGGCTCTCCCCGGTGGTGCCCGACGGGGCACCACCGGTACGGCTGTGGGCCAAGCTGGAGGACCGCAACCCGACCGGCAGTGTCAAGGACCGGGCGGCCATGTTCATGGTCCGCGCCGCCGAACGGGCCGGGCGGCTCCGGCCCGGCGACACCATCCTCGAACCCACCAGCGGCAACACCGGCATCTCGCTCGCCATGGTGGCGAAGCTGCGCGGCTACCGGCTGGTCTGCGTGATGCCGGAGAACGTCTCCGCCGAACGGGTCCAACTGCTCCGGATGTACGGCGCCGAGATCATCTTCTCGCCGGCCGCCGGCGGCTCCAACCAGGCGGTGGCCACCGCCAAGCAGATCGCCGCCGAGCACCCCGACTGGGTGATGCTCTACCAGTACGGCAACAGCGGCAACGCCCAGGCCCACTACGAGACCACCGGTCCGGAGCTGCTGCGCGACCTGCCCACGGTCACCCACTTCGTCGCCGGGCTCGGCACCACCGGCACCCTGATGGGCACCGGGCGCTACCTGCGGGAGAAGGTCGACGGCATCGAGGTGGTCGCCGCCGAGCCCCGCTACGGCGAGCTGGTGTACGGGTTACGCAACATCGACGAAGGCTACGTGCCGGAGCTGTACGACGCGAACGTGCTGACCCGGCGGTTCTCGGTGGGTACCCGCGACGCGGTGCTGCGGACCCGGCAGCTGGTGGAGGTAGAGGGGCTCTTCGTCGGCTTCTCGACCGGCGCCGTACTGCACGCCGCGCTCGCCGTCGCGCACGAGGCGGTCAAGGCCGGCCGCCGCGCCGACGTGGCGTTCCTGGTCGCCGACGGCGGCTGGAAGTACCTCTCCACCGGTGCGTACGGCGGCACGCTGTCCGACGCCGAGGAAGCGCTGGAAGGCCAGCTCTGGGCCTGAGCCGCACCGGTCGGCGCAGTCTGCGCACCGCGGTGTTCCGGTGCAAATGATTGGTTGTGCTATGGGCGATCCTGGTGCGGGTTGTCGAAGTCGCTCCAGTTGTTCGCGCTTCGGTGTCACGTTGACGACAAGTTGCAGCGGATCTTTCATTCCGCCGCTGGCTGCGGCGTAGGCTGCCGAGCGTGGCAGAGCCGCTGGTGGAGATCTTCGATGGCATGAACGGCGCATCGCCGGTGTCTCACCGCGACCGTGGGAACAGTTGATGCGTCTGACCGTACTCGGCTGCGCCGGGAGTTTCCCCGGGCCCGAGGCCGCCTGTTCGGCCTACCTGATCGAGGCGGACGGGTTCCGCCTGCTCGTCGACTTCGGCTCGGGTTCGCTGTCCGCCCTGCAGCGGTACGCCGGCCTGCACACGGTCGACGCGATCCTGCTCACCCACCTGCACTGCGACCACATGCTCGACGCATGCACCTACGTGGTGGTGCGGCGCTACGCCCCAGACGGTCCGTACCCGCCGCTGCCGGTCTACGCCCCGGCCGGCGCGCCCGACCGGATCGCCACCGCATACAACATCAGCGGCGAGCCGGTCGACGACGTCTACACCTTCTACGGCCTGCAGCCCGGCAGCTTCCCGATCGGCCCGCTGCAGGTCACCGTCGACCGGGTCAACCACCCGGTGGAAACCTACGGGGTACGCGTGGAGCACGGCGACCGGGTGCTGACCTACTCGTCGGACACGGCACCCTGTGAGGCGCTGCTGCGGCTGGCCCAGGACGCGCACGTCTTCCTCTGCGAGGCCAGCTACCTCGACGGGGTGGACAACCCGCCGGACCTGCACCTGACCGGCCGGGAAGCCGGGGAGGCCGCGACCAAGGCGGGGGTCGGCCGGCTGCTGCTGACCCACCTGGTCACCGCCTGGGGCAGCGAGGCGTCGACGTTCGAGGCGGCGGCGTCGAGCTTCGACGGCCCGGTCGAGATCGTCCGGGCCGGCGCCCGATACGAGGTCTGACCGGTCGACACCGGGCATCCGGTCTCTTGCCGCAGAGTTCGCCCGCTGGTCAACGCGGCGTAGCCTTGGCCACCCGCACAGGCGCGACCGTGACACCCATGCGCGTCGCGATCGTCACCGAGTCCTTCCCGCCGGACCTCAACGGGGTGGCGCACTCCGTGGTGCGGGTCGCCGAACACCTGGTCGCCCGCGGCCACGAGCCGTTGGTGGTCGCGCCAGCGCCGGCCGCCGCCGGGCGGGCGGAGGCCGGTGCCCACCCGTACCCGGTGGTCCGGGTGCCGAGCCTGCCGGTGCCGCTCTACCGCAGCTTCCGGCTTGGCCTGCCGAGCCGCCGGCTCACCGAGGTGCTGGCCGACCACGCCCCGGACGTCGTACATCTGGCCAGCCCGTTCGTGCTCGGCGCGCGTGGTCTGACGGTGGCCCGCCGGTTGCGGCTACCCACCCTGGCGGTCTACCAGACCGACGTGGCCGCCTACGCCCGCGCGTACCACCTGGGGTGGAGCGTGGCGACGGTCTGGCGCTGGCTGCGCGAGATCCACAACGCTGCGGACCGCACCCTGGCGCCCTCGACCGCCGCGGCCGCCGACCTGACCGCCAACGGCATCGACCGGGTACGCATCTGGGGCCGCGGCATCGACCCGGTCCGGTTCGCCCCGGCCCACCGCTGCGAACAGACCCGCCGCGAGCTGGCTCCCGGTGGTGAGACGCTGGTCGGCTACGTCGGCCGGCTCGCCGCCGAGAAGCGGGTGGACCTGCTCGCCGAAACCAGTCGGCTGCCGGGCGTACGGGTCGTGGTGGTAGGTGACGGACCGGCCCGCAAGGAGTTGGAACGCGCCCTGCCGGCGGTCCGCTTCCTCGGTGCCCGGCACGGCCGTGACCTGGCCCGGCTGTACGCCAGCTTCGACGTGTTCACCCACACCGGGCCGCACGAGACCTTCGGCCAGACCGTGCAGGAGGCGCAGGCCAGTGGCGTACCGGTGGTGGCGCCGGCCGCCGGTGGCCCGATGGACCTGGTGGTGTCCGGGGTGACCGGGCTGCTGGTGCCGCCCGATGATCCGACGGCGCTCGCCGAGGCGGTCGCCGGGCTGGTCGCCGATCCGGCCCGCCGGGCCCGGTACGGCCGGGCCGCGCGGGCCGCGGTCGCCGGCCGCACCTGGGCGGCGATCGGCGACGAGTTGATCGAGCACTACCGCGCCGTGCTGGACGCACCCGGCGTCGTGGCCCGTCTGCCGGTCGCCGCCTGACATCCGGCGGAGCATCAGCATCCGGCACATCCAGCGGACCATCAGCATCCGGACCGGTGCGGTGTGACCCGGACGGGGCCCGCAGCGGCGCGGCACATAGGCTCTGCGCATGGCACGACCCGACGGACGCACCCACGCTCAGCTACGACCGGTGACCCTGACCCGCAACTGGAGCATGCACCCGGAAGGGTCGGTGCTGGTCGAGTTCGGGCAGACCAAGGTGCTCTGCACCGCGAGCGTCACCGAGGGGGTGCCCCGCTGGCGGAAGGGTTCCGGACTGGGCTGGGTGACGGCCGAGTACGCCATGCTGCCGCGGGCGACCACCACCCGGTCGGACCGGGAGAGCGTCAAGGGCCGGCTGGGCGGCCGGACCCACGAGATCTCCCGGCTGATCGGGCGCAGCCTGCGTGCCGCTGTCGATCTGAAGGCGCTCGGGGAGAACTCGATCGTGCTGGACTGCGACGTGCTGCAGGCCGACGGCGGCACCCGGACCGCCGCGATCACCGGCGGCTACGTCGCGCTGACCGACGCGGTCAGCTGGCTGGCCGACCGCAAGGCGCTCAGCGGCAAGCCGGACCGGGTGATGCGGCGCTCGATCGCGGCGGTCAGCGTCGGCGTGATCGACGGCGAACCGCGGCTGGACCTGTGTTATCTGGAGGACGTCGCGGCCGACGTGGACATGAACGTGGTCTGCACCGGCGACGGGGACTTCGTCGAGGTACAGGGGACCGGCGAGGCGGCGGTGTTCGGCCGGGACCAGCTAGACGCCATGCTCGACCTGGCGGTCGCCGGCTGCGCCGAGCTGACCGCCGCACAGCGTAAGGTGCTGGACCGGTGAGCGCGGCGCCGGCCGGGCGTGCCCGGCTGCTGCTCGCCACCCGCAACGGCAAGAAGCTGGCCGAGCTGCAGCGGATCCTGGACACTTCGCTCGGTGCCCACCGGGTCGAACTGGTCGGGCTGGCCGACCTGGAGCCCTACCCGGAGGTGCCCGAGTCCGGTCTCACCTTCGGGGAGAACGCGCTGCTCAAAGCCAGGGAAGGCTGTCGATACACCGGGTTGCCGACGGTCGCCGACGACTCCGGGTTGGCCGTTGACGCCCTGGGTGGGATGCCCGGAGTGTTCAGTGCCCGGTGGTCCGGCCGGCACGGTGACGACCTCGCCAACCTGCATCTGGTGCTGGCTCAGCTCTCCGACGTTCCGGACGAGCACCGGGCGGCGTCGTTCGTCTGTGCGGCGGCTCTGGTGCTGCCCGGCGGCAAGGAACACCTGGTCGAAGGACGCCAGTCCGGCCGGCTGTTGCGCGCCGGTCGCGGCGACGGCGGCTTCGGTTACGACCCGATCTTCCTCGGTGACGGCCAGGAACGGACCAACGCCGAGCTCAGCCCGGCCGAGAAGGACGCGATCAGCCACCGTGGCAAGGCATTCCGGTTGATGGCGAAGGTCGTCGCGAAGACCCTCGGATGACGCCGGTAAATTTAATTAGTGCTTAGATCTCTGGTTACTCGGCGTACATCTGAGCTCACCCCCGTTAGGCTCGCGCGGCAAGCTCGTGCCACAGGGGGGTTGTTTTCTTGAGTAGACACAGATTGAGCGACGCCATCGCGCGTACCGGTTCCGGCCGTCGCCGGCTCATCGTCGGCGGCGTCAGCGCCACGTTGCTGGCCGGCATGGTGGTCACCGCCCTGCCGTTGCTCGCCGACGACGAGGTCACCGTGTCGGCCAGCGCCGACACCACCGCCACCGACGTGCCGCAGGACGGTGACAACGGGGCGAAGACCACCCTGGCCACCTGTCCCGCGCTCTGCGAGCGCAACCCGCGGGGGGCCCGGGATGCGATCGTCGAGTTCACCGTCGACCAACTGCCGAAGACCGTCCGCAACCTGCGGGTCCGCCTGCAGCTGTACTCCTGGCAGGAATTGGACGCGCAGGTCACCGCGTACCGGACCGCAGTGGACGCCCGCCAGCCGCGGCCGTCGCTGGCCGGGGCGGACGGGGTCGCCCGTACCGTCGACCGGGCACTCGCGACGCTGCCGACGGTCCGCAAGGGCTACAACGAGTGGGACGTGTCCGCGCAGGTCGCCGGCAACGGCACCTACACGTTCGCGCTGCGCCAGACCGGGCTGAACAAGCGCGTCTACTGGCCGTCGGTCGAATACCGCGACCAGTCGATCCGGCCCCGGCTGGTGATCAGCTACGAACCGGCGGCGGACGACGCGCCCGGCACTCCGCCACCGGCTGCGGCGCCCACTCCGTCCGCGCCGCCGAGCGCGCCGGTGCCGACCACCGCGGCCCCGTCGGCGTCCGCGTCGGCGTCCGCGTCGGCGTCCGCTTCGCCGACCGTGGCGCCCAGCGCGTCGGCCAGTCCGCCGGCCCCCGGCGCCGGCTGCGGCTCGGTGTCGGACCTGCTGGTGCCCGCCTGCGGTGCCTGGTGGGGGATGTACTCGCCGACCAGCGCCGCGAAGGGCTGGAACCACGGCGGCGCGGTCGCCGAGGTCGAGGCGCAGGTCGGGCGCAAGTTCGACATCGTACACCGCTATCACGACTTCTCGAATGCCGGCAGCAACGGGGCGTTCCCTGACAAGTTCGAGCAGGAGCAGATGCGCGGCGGTCGGTTGATGTTCTTCGCCTGGGAGTCCCGGATTTTCTCCTCCGGCACCACGTTGAGCTGGCGGGACGTCTACAGCGGCCGGTACGACTCGGTGATCGACGACGTGGCCGGCCGGATCAAGGCGACCGGGGTGCCGGTGTTCATGGGCTTCGACCACGAGCCGGAGGACGAGCCGGCCAAGGGCAGCGATGCCGACTTCGTGCGGGCCTGGCGGCACGTGCACCAGCGCTTCGCGAAGGCTGGCGCGGACAACGCGGTCTGGGTGTGGGTGATGATGGGCTGGTCGGGCCATTACGACCGGTACGCCGGTCTCTATCCCGGCGATGCCTATGTGGACTGGGTTGGCTACGATCCGTACAACTTCTACGCCTGCAACGGTGGCAAGACCTGGAAGGACCCGCACACCACGGTCGGTGGCTTCTACCGGTGGCTGGACGAGCACCGCATCGGTGCGGGCAAACCCCGGATGCTGGCCGAGTTCGGCAGCAACTTTCATCCGGACGACCCGGCGGCGAAGCAGCGGTGGTTCGAGCAGTTCCCGGCCGCGATCAAGGCGCATCCGAAGATCAAGGCGGTGGTCTACTTCAACTCCGCCGGATCGACGACCACGTCGGCCACCTGCAACATGACGATGAACCACAACCCGTCGGCGCTGGCCGGGTTCACCAAAGCCGGCAAGGATCCCTACTTCCGGCAGCCGCTGCCCGGCCGGAGTTGACCTGGTAGGACGATCAGCAGATCTGGAAGAAACCCGATCGGTCGCCGTCCGATCGGTGGATGTCTGACCCGGCTGGGGTTGGCGCACGCTGTCTGAGACAATTTCCCATCTGGAGGGAAGCGTGAACCAATCCCAGCCTGGCTGGCGTCTGTCCAGCGGCCGTCGTCCGTGGGTATTGTCCCTGGTCGCGACGGCTGCAGTGCTGACACTGATCATCGACGCGACGGCCGCGGGCGCCGCCGTCGTCCCCACCCCGGCTCCGGCCACTCTGGTCTCGACCAACCCGGCGGACCACACTCCACATGCCCGCAACGGAGAAGCCCGGGCGTTCGCCGAGATCGGTGGCGTGGTCTTCGTCGGTGGCACCTTCACCGAGGTCCGGCCGACCAGTTCGGCGACCTGGGAGGCCCGGCCGTACCTGTTCGGGTACCAGCGGTCCACCGGCGCGCTGGTCGCCGGTTTCCAGCCCGACCTGGACGGTGCGGTGAACACCATCGAGGTCACCCCGGCCGGTGAGCTGATCGTCGGCGGGGTCTTCCGCAACGTCAACGGCGAGCCCCGCCGCAACCTGGTCGCCCTCGATCCGGCGACCGGTGCCACGGTGCCGTCGTGGGAGGGCCGCTCCGACGGCGGAGTGGTCCGCGACATGGAGGTCAGCGGCGACTGGCTCTACATCGGCGGCGCGTTCAACTGGGTCAACGGCACCCAGCACGCCGGGCTCGCCCGGCTGGACGTGGAGACCGGCGCGATCGATCCGACCTTCGACGTCGACATCGCGGTGGGCCGGCACGACGTGCCACCGTACGTGTGGACGCTCGACGTCGCACCCGACGGCGACACGCTGGTTTTCGGCGGCAACTTCCGTGAGGTCGAAGGCCTGACCCGGGAGCAGATCGCGATGGTCGACCTGACCGGGACCCCGGCCCTGGTCGACTGGGACAGCAACCACCGGTTCGCCCCGAACTGCTCCTGGCGGACCTTCACCCACTACGTGCAGGACATCAGCTTCGGCGACGACAGCAGCTACTTCGTCGTCGGCACCAACGGGGGGTCGGGCTGGCCGACCGCGTACTGCGACGCGCTGGCCCGCTACGAGACCACCGACCGGGGCAGCGACCTCGACGCCACCTGGCTCAACTTCACCGGCAACGACACCATCACCTCGGTGGTGGTGCGCGACGGCATCGCCTACACCGGCGGACACTTCCGCTGGCTGAACAACCCTAACCGCAGTGACAACGCCGGCGACGGCGCGGTCGACCGGCTCGGCATCGGCGCGGTGACCGTGGCGACCGGGATGCCGGTCAACTGGAACCCGCGGCGCAGCGGCGGATCGGCGCTGCCGCCCGGCGCGAGCAGCTGGGGTTCGGCGGTGCCGGTGCTCTGGTTCGGCTCGGACGGCCTCTACTTCGGCCACAACTCCGACGGCATGGGTAACGAGTACCACGGCCGGCTCGGCATGTTTCCCGATGCGGGTGGGCGGACCATCGTGCCGCGCAACCCGCCGACCGGCAGCACCGGCTACCTCTACCTGGCGGCAGCCAACGGCGACCTGACCAAGGTGCCGTTCGACGGGGCAACGTTCGGCACGGCGACTGTCACCAACCAGCCGAACCTGGTCGACGCCGGCGCGGTGTGGCGGGTGCACAACCGGATCTACTGGGCCCGCCCGGTCGCCGGCACCGACACCGGCAGCCGGCTGGACATCTCGATGTTCAACGGAAGCAGCGTCGGCGGGCCGTGGGAGAGTTCGGGCTACAACTCCTGGTTCGACGCGTTGTCGCTGAACGCCGCGTTCTACCTGGACGGCCGGCTCTACTACACCCGCTCCGGCAGCGGCAACGATCAGCTGTTCTACCGGTACTTCGAACTCGACGGTAACTACCTCGGCGCCACCGAGTTCACCGTACCGACCGACGGTGTCACCTGGAGCTCGGTCCGTGGTATGGCCTGGGTGGCCGGCAGCATCGTGTTCGGCTCGTCCGACGGGCGGCTGCGGTCGGTGCCGTTCGACCCGACCGCCGACGTCGCGGTGGCCGGCACCGCGGTGACCGTGCTGGCCGAGCCCGACCCGGCGCTCGACTGGACCAACCGGTCGATGTTCTTCGCGGCCGAGTGACCGGGCGGCGTAGCGCCCCGCAGTGACCGGATGAGGGCCGGCGGCAGCATCCCTGCTGCCGGCTCACCGGCCATTTTGTAGGGTGAGGCATCGTTGCACAGGGGAGGCGGACCGGTGGGGTCGAGCACACGTCGGCACGGCGCACTGCTGCGGGTGGTGTTCGCCGTCAAGCGGACCTACTACCAGCTGCGGTATCCCCGCCTGAAGCTCGGCCGAGGCGTGGAGATCCGGGGCCGGGTCCGGCTCCGCCGAGGGGTGCGGGTGACGATCGGCGACCGGACCCGGCTCAACAAGCTGGTCCGCTTCGCCGGCACGGGTGAGGTCACAGTCGGTGCCGACTGCCTGCTCAACGCCACCTGGATCGGCAGTTGGACCACTGTCGAGGTCGGTGACCGGTGTCTGCTGTCCGACTGCGAGCTGATGGACAACGATTTCCACAATCTCCCGCCGCAGCTGCGGCATGCACCGCCCGGCACGGCGACCCGGGCGCCGATCGTCGTCGGTGACAACGTCTGGATCGGGGCGCACGTCCTGGTGATGAAGGGCGTCCGGATCGGCCGCGACAGCGTCGTCGGTGCCGGCACGGTGGTCCGCGTCGACGTACCCGATCGGGTCGTCGTGATCGGCAACCCGCAGCAGATTGTGAAGAAGTTCGATGAGTGACCAGCCAGCCCGGACCGTGACCCTCACCGACCTGCTGCGGATCCCACGGCTGCGGTGGCTGACGGTCGTCGCGGGCGCCGCGACCGGCCTGCTGTTGGCGATCGGCTACCTGGTGGTGGCCCCACCTGCCGCCTCGGCCACCGCGGTCGTCGCGGTCCGGCCGGTGGTCACCGACGCCTTCACCTATCCCGGGGCCGGCGCCGACCGTTCGGTCAACATGAACGTCGAGAGTGGCATCGCGGCCAGCACCGAGGTGCTCTCCCGGATCGCCGAGGCCCGGTCGACCGACGTCGTCGAGGTCCGCCGGGCGCTGCAGATCGAGGTCCCCACCGGTGGCCAGATCCTGCGGTTCACCTACTCGACCGGCACGGTCGACGCCGCCGTCGACACCGTGAACCTCGCGGCCACCACCTATCTGCAGGTGCGCCAGGAGATGTACGAGCGGCAGCGCACCGACATGCTGGCCTCCTACGACGAGAGCATCGTCAAGGTGGCCGAGCAGCAGGACGCGGCGCAGAGCCGGATCGCCGACGCGAACAGCGCCCCGGCGGCCGACGCGGCGTTGGCCGAGTTCGGCTCGCTGAGCAACCAGCTGGCCGAGCTCAACGCGGCCCGTACCGAGATCGCCGCGATCGACGTCACGCCCGGCTGGATCACCCAGAGCGCCCAGCAGCAACTGTCCACCGACGGTCCGCCCGGGATCCTCTACCCGTTGGCCGGCCTGCTGGTCGGCGCGGTAATCGGGGTGCTGCTGACCTACCTGCGGGAGTCGGTGGACCGGCGGATCCGCAGCGAGGCGGAGGCCAGCGAGGTCGCCGGGCTGCCGCTGCTGGGCACCGTACGTCGCCGTGGACTGCGGGTCGACGCACGTACCGTCGACGCCGACGTCCGGTACGTCGGCATGGCCATCGCCGAACAGCTCCGCCAGGCGGTCCGTACCCCGGTGGTGGTGATCTCGTCGCGCAACCGGGAGGACACCACCCCGATGACCGCGAGTCTCGCCGTCGCGCTGGCCGCCGACGGGCGGGACGTATACATCGGCGACGACAGCCACCGGGTGACCGCGCTGCGCGACGCGCTGCTCGCCGACCGGCGCCGAGTGCCGTCCGGGCCGTTCGTCCCGGCGCAGCCGGACGGTACGGCACCGACCCAGCCAGGCGGCGCGGCACCGACCCAACCGGACGGTGGTAAGGCAACGACCCAGCCAGGCGGTGTGGAGCAGCGCCCCGGCGACAGCGGCGACCCGGAGAGCACCCTGATCTTCTCCCTGCCCAACGTCGATCAGGACCGCACGGTGATCCTGCCCCGGGTAACCGACACGGTGGACGATTCGGCCGCTCCCACCCGACGGCCGTCGCCTCGGCCGACCCCGGGCACCGGGCAGTCCCGGCCGTCGGGCGGCGGCCGGTCGGCGGCCGGCGATCGCCCGGCCGGCGACGACGGCCCGGTGGTCGCCACCATCCCGGTCCGTACGCTGCCGGCGGACGCGCTCACCGTCGGGGCCGGCATGGTCCGCATCGGCCTGTACGCGCAGGCACCGCGCGACGGGGAGATCGTGCTGTTCAACGCCCCACCGGCCGAGTCGGACGAGCGTGGCGTGCGGGAGGCGCGGACCGGCACCGCGATCGTCGTGGTCGAGCGGGACCGTACCCGGCTGGCCGACCTGCGCCGGTTGACCGACCGGCTGCGCGCCGCCGGGGCCGAGCCGCTCGGCTTCGTGCTCACCGGCAGCGGCCGTGGTTGAGCTGGCCCGGCACCCCCCGGCGTTGCCGATCTGGCCGCTCTGGCTGATGTTCGGCCTGGTGCCGGTCTGGTGGCTCAGCGGGCTGTTCTACTTCGGCTGGCCGGTGTTCGGCGCGCTGCTGCTGATCGTCATGTTCGTCCGGGGACGGATCCCGTTGCCCGCCGGTGCCGGGCTCTGGCTGGCCTTCCTGGCCCTCGTGGTGGTCAGCGCCACCCAGCTGGCCGACGTTGGCGCGCTGCTCACCTTCACCTTCCGGTTGTTGTTCTACGTCACCGCGATCGTCGTCTGCTGCTACGTGTACACGATGGCGCGGGAGCGGGACGCATTGACCGTGGTGCTCGGCCCGCTGTGTGCCTTCTTCGTCGCCCTTGTGCTGCTCGGCTGGCTCGGTCTGCTGATGCCCCGGTTCGGCATGGTCACCCCGTTCGAACTGGTACTACCGGGTGGGTTGTCCGGCAACCCGTTCATCCGGGACATGGTGCACGCCCAGGCGACCGAGTACAGCGCCCGCTCGGCCAATCCGATCTTCCGGCCGGCGGCGCCGTTCGCCTACACCAACACGTACGGCAGCACGTTCGCCATCACCCTGCCGGCGGTGGTGGCCTGCCTGCTGCTCGGTGCCCGGGGCCCGGCCCGGACGGTCCTGCTGGTCGCGCTGCCGTTGTCGCTGCCGCCGGCGTTCCTGACCCTCAACCGGGGTATGTTCCTCAGCCTCGGCGTCGGGCTGGCCGTGCTCGGCCTGCGGGCCGCGGCCCGGGGCAACGTCAAGGCGCTGGCGTCCATGCTCGGGATGCTGGCCGTCGGCGGGCTGGTCACCCTGTTCATTCCGATCGGCGAGCTGATCGAGCGCCGGGTGAGTGTCAGCGACACCAACACCGACCGGCTGTCGCTCTACCTGGAGGTGCTGCGCTGGGTCCAGCGGTCGCCGGTGCTCGGATTCGGCGCACCGGTGCAGGTCGACACGGTCACCGCCGACGCGCCGATCGGCACCCAGGGCCAGCTGTGGGCCGTGCTGTTCAGTCACGGTGTTCCGGCGCTGGTCTGCTTCATCGGCTGGTTCGTGATCGTCGGGCTCCGCTGCTGGCCGGCCAGTACGGCGGCCGCGCAGTGGCTCTCCGTCGTGCCGCTGATCGGCCTGGTCCAGCTGCCCTTCTACGGCCTGGTCAACCAGAACCTGACAGCGATCTTCTACGTCGCCGGGGTGGCGTTGGTGCTCGTCGACCGGGAACGCCCCGGCCGCCCGCTCAGTCAGCGTCCAGTCCCGCAACGGCTGGCCGGGGCCGTACGGTGACCGCCGCCACCGATCAGCGGGAGACCCGGCGCAGCGCCCGCAGCGGCGCCATCGGCTTGGCCGGCGCGGCGGTCAGCGGGCTGTTCGGCTTCGTCTTGGCGGTGGTCATCACCCGCGGCTACGGGCCAACCGGCGCGGGTGCGTTCTTCGCCGCGGTCGGACTGCTCACCGTGGCCACTGCGGTCTGCACCCTGGGGGCCGAGACGGGGCTGCTCTGGGCGTTGCCCCGGCGCCGTACCGGCGCCACCGGGGACGCCGCCCGGATGCTGCCGGTGGCGTTGCTGCCGCCGCTGGTGTTCGCCATCGTGGTGGCCGTCGTCGGGCTGCTGGTCGCCCCGCAACTCGCGGACGGCCTGTTCGACCGGGCGAGTACGGAGACCGTACGCCTGGTTCAGCTCTGCGCGGTCGGGTTGCCGGTGCTGGTCGCCACCGGTCTGATGCTCGCGGCCGTCCGCGGGGTCCGACCGATCGGCGGATACGTGGCGGTGCAGTTCTTCCTGCTGCCGATCGGCCGGCCGGTGCTGGTCGGTCTTGCCGCGCTGGCCAGCGGCGCGGTGCTGCTCGGGTTGGCCGGCTGGCTGGTGCCGGCGCTGGCCGCTCTGCTGGTCTGCGCCGGTCTGGTCGCCGGCCCGCTCGGTCTGGGGCGCGGCGCCCGACTGCGGGCCGGGTCGGCGGACTGGCGTGGCTTCTGGCGGTTCGCGCTGCCGAGGGCCGGCTCGGCCGCGATCGACGCGGGCAGCATGTGGATCGGGGTGCTGCTGGCTGTCGCGCTGGCCGGGCAGGCCGAGGCGGGCATCTTCGGCGCGGTCGGTCGGTACATCCTGGCCGGGCAGCTCGCCCTGCAGGGGCTGCGGGTCGCGGTCGCGCCGCAGCTGTCCCGGCTGCTCGGCGCGGACCGGCCGGCCGAGGCGGCGGCGGTGCACCGGCAGACCACCAGCTGGGCGATCGTGCTCTCCTGGCCGGTCTATCTGCTGCTGGCGATCTTCGCGCCGGGTTTTCTGAGTATCTTCGGGCCGGAGTTCGCCGCTGGCACCACGGCGATGACGGTGCTGGCCGTCGCGATGCTGGTGAACATCGCGGTCGGCAACGTGCAGACGTTGCTGCTGATGAGCGGGCACAGCGGCCTGCACCTGGTAGCCACGCTGGTGAATCTGACGGCGACGGTGTCGTTGGCGTTCTGGCTGGTGCCCCGGCACGGGGTGCTCGGGGTGGCGGTTGCCTGGGCCACCGGGATCGTGCTGGAGAACCTGATCGCGGCGACCGCCGCCCGGCTGGTGGTCGGGCAGCCACTGGTGGACCGGTCGGTGTCGGTGGCGGCGGCGGCGACGCTGGCCGGCGTCGGGGCGGTCAGCGTCGCCGCGGTCGTCGCGGGCGGCCGGGACGTGGCTGGCCTCTTTACCGCGTTGGCCCTGGTCGGCGCGGTCGTGATCGTAATGTCGGCGCTGCCGGGTGTGCGGCGCCGAGTGTGGCGCAGCGTCAGACAGAGAGGTGGGTGAGCAGGCCTTGACGTCCATCAGGGACCGCATCAAGCAGGCGGTACCGACCCAGGTGACCGACCGGGTACGCGAGTCGATGGTGCACTACGGGGTACGTACCAGTCACCGTCGCCCGCTGCCGGACTTCCTGATCATCGGCACGAAGCGCGGCGGTACCACGTCGCTGTGGAACTACCTGATCCAGCATCCGCTGGTGCCGCGGCTGTTCCCGGCCTGGAACACCAAGGCCACCCATTACTTCGAGGAACACTGGTCGCGGGGGGAGGCGTGGTACCGGTCG
This sequence comes from Micromonospora sp. LOL_021, assembly GCF_048060215.1. Taxonomy (NCBI): domain Bacteria; kingdom Bacillati; phylum Actinomycetota; class Actinomycetes; order Micromonosporales; family Micromonosporaceae; genus Micromonospora; species Micromonospora sp. LOL_021. The sequence goes on from NZ_JBHMIN010000007.1 coordinate 78,732, forward strand.
CACTTTCCCACCGAGCGTCAGCGCGCCGCGCTGACCGCCCGGTACGGCGGCCCGGTCCGCGCCGGCGAGGCCGCTCCGCTGTACATGTTCCACCCGACGGCCGCCGAGCGGGTCCAGCAACTGCTGCCCCAGGTACGGCTGATCGTGCTGCTGCGCGATCCGGTCGAGCGGGCGTACTCGCACTGGAAGGAGCGGCGGACCGAGGGCAAGGAGCCGCTGGACTTCCCGCAGGCGTTGGCGAGCGAGCCGGAGCGGACCGCCGGTGAGCGCGACCGGCTGATCGCCGATCCGAACTACTTCTCCGAGCCGTACGACTGGTACACCTACCGGGCGCGTGGGCGCTACCTGGAGCATCTCGAGCCCTGGCTGGACCGGTTCGACCGCGCCCAGTTCCTCTTCCTGACCAGCGAGGAGTTCTACCGCGACACCCGGTCGGCCTATCTGCGTACGCTCGACTTCCTCGGCCTGCCCGGGCATGAGCTGCCGACGTTCAAGGTGTACAACGACCGCCGGTCGGCGCCGATGGACGAGGCGCTGCGTGCCGAGCTGACCGCCTACTACCAGCCGCACAACGAGGCGCTGGCGCAGCGGCTGGGGTTGCGGCTGGACTGGGCCGGGGCGCCGCGGTGACCGGCACCGATCCGCGTCGCCGCGAAGACGGTCTCGGCTGGGTGACCCGGGCGGTCTTCCCGGACGAACGGGTGCGGCTGACGCTGCTGCCGGCCGGGGCGTCGCAGCCGGCGCTGGATCCGGCCGACCGGCTGCTGGCCCGGTACGCGGTGGTCCCGTCGCCGGCCCGGGCCCGGTTCCTGTTGCCGTTGGGGCCGCGGCGGGTGACCGCCGCCTCGGTCTGGGCGTACAACGCGCTGCGCCCGCTGCGGGTGCGACTGCCCCGGGCATTGCTCGGTCTGGCGGCCCGGACCGGGGTGCTGCAGGTGACCCGGCCGGCGGTGCTGACCGTGTCGGCCGGGCCGGAGCCGGCCGAGCAGCTGACGCTGGTCGACCATCTGGCGGCGCATTCCGGCGGGGCGCGCTGGTACGCGGCGATCGGGGTCCGTCCGCCGGACCCGAACCACAAGCCGACGGTGCAGTTGTTCGACGCGGCCGGCCGGCCGCGCGGTTACGCCAAGATCGGTTGGAACGACGCCACCCGGGAGCTGGTCCGTGCCGAGGCGGACGCGCTGGCGGCGGTGGCGCCGGCTGCGGGGTTGGGTGAGCATCCGGCGGTGCCGAGGCTGTTGGCCGCAGGCGAGTGGTCCGGTCAGGCGGTCACCGTCGTCGAGCCGCTGCCCGCCGACGTGCGGGGGCTCGGGGTGGGCGAGCCGCCGCAGGTCGCCGCGGTGCTGGCGGTCGCTCGACGGGGCGGTGCGCCGACCGCGCCGAGGCCGCTGGCCGGCTCGGCCTTCCTGGACCGGCTGCGGCGATGCGCCGCCGCGGCCGCGGGCGACCCCGACGGTACGGCGGCGGCCGGTCGACCCAACGGGACGGCGGCCGGCGGGCCTGTCGCTGGCGCCGCCGACCCGCTGGCCGGACGCCGGTTGGTAGCGGCGGTGGAACGGCTGGCCGACCGGTTCGAGCAGGTGCGGGTCGAGTTCGGTCACTGGCACGGCGACTGGGTGCCGTGGAATCTCGGCCGGTACGGCGGACGGCTGGTCGCCTGGGACTGGGAGCACAGTGGCCCCGAGGTACCGGTCGGCTTCGACCTGGCACACGATGCCTTCCAGCGCAAACTGGTACTCGACGGGGCTCCGGCGGCGAGCGCGGCGGCTGCTGTGGACGCCCAGCTGCACCGGCTGGCCGCGGTGTTGGGTGTGGACGCCGAGCGGCGGCGGCTGATCGTCCAGAGTTACCTGATTGAGATGTGGCTGCGGACCTGGCGGCTGGCGGCCGGTGGCGCCGGCTGGAATCCGGCGCTGCACCCGGCGCTGCTGGACGTGATCGAGCAGCGTGGCGCCGACTGACAGTCGCCCTGGCTCGTCTCATATATCGAGATCTACTTGTCGTTTGCCCGACGGCAAGATCGTCGATCAGGCGATTGCCAGCGTGCCGGCGGTGGTGCCCGACTCTGCTCACCTACTAATCCTACCGAACGGATAGAAAATATCTCACATTCGTGGGCACGGATAGTAACTGTTTGTTGAAATGCTCAGTTGTCGGACGGTTTCGGTGAGTAGTTGTGAAGTGTGGTGGTCGGGGATGTTGTCGCAGGTCAAGTGGTTCGACGGGAAGGTGTCAAGCGACCTCCGCCAATTTTCTTTCCGGCCGTGGTCGCATATATTGTTAAACCAAACAGTGGTTGGCCGGCTAGTGAACTCTGGGGGCATCTGTGGCCAACAACGTGCCTGATGTTGACAGTGCGCCCACCCTCCTGCTCGTCGGCTCGAGCGGTGGTCACCTCGCGCAGTTGCTCGCGCTCGAGCCGTGGTACGTCAACCGAACGCGGTGCTGGGTAACCTTCGACACGCCGGACGCCACCTCGCTGCTGCGCGGCGAGGATGTCGTGTGGGCGCACCACCCGACGACCCGGAACCTGCGGAACCTCGTCCGCAACGCCCGGCTCGCGGTGCGGATCTTCCGGCAGCGGCGGGTCGCCGCCGTGATCACCACCGGTGCCGGAGTGGCCTTTCCCTTCGTGTTTCTTGCCTGGTTGCGCGGGGTGCCGGCGATCTACATCGAGGTCTACGACCGCATCGACACGGCGACGCTCACCGCGCGGCTGTGTCGCCCGTTCCTGTCGGCGATGCTCGTGCAGTGGGAGGAGCAGCGACGCCAGTACCCGGAGGCGACCGTCGTCGGCAACCTGCTATAACTGTGCGCATTTATCAACGACGATGACATGTCAACGTAACAAGAGTAGAAGTGGCCAGGTCAAGGAGTTGATCGTGGTGGAATCCGCGTTGTCGAACACCGGGCCGACCAGCGTCGCCGCACGGATCCCCCGGCAGCGCGGTGGGCCGCGTACCGGCACCATCCTGGTCGCGGTCGGGACCGACCGGCACCGGTTCGACCGGCTGATTGGCTGGCTGGAGGACTGGCACGCCGCCGCCGCCGACCGAGCCGACCTGATCGTGCAGTACGGGCACAGCCGGGCGCCGGAGCTGGCCGGGGCGGTCGACTTCCTCGACCACGACGCGCTGCAGCAGGCCATGCAGCGGGCCACCCTGGTGGTGTGCCACGGCGGCCCGGCGACCATCCTCGAAGCACGTCGGCACCGCCACCTGCCGATCGTCGTACCCCGGGACCCCACTTTGGACGAGCACGTCGACGACCATCAGATGCTGTTCGCCCGCCGGCTGGCCGACGCCGGGCTGATCCGGCTCTGCCAGTCACGTACGGCGCTGTTCGAGGCGCTGGAGGCCGGGCTGCGCGCGCCAGCGAGCTTCGGCATCACCGCCGACGCCGGCACCGACACGGCACGACTCGCGGCCGTCGCCCGGGTCGGCGAGATCATCGAAGGGCTGCTTGCGTCGGCGAACCCGCGCCGGGTGCTCAGCCGGCGGTCGTGGTGACCGCCGACCGGACCCCGACGATCAGCGTCGTGGTCCCCACCCGGGACCGGCCCGAGCTGCTACGCGAGGCCATCGCCGCGATCCGCGAGCAGGACTACCCGGCACCCGTCGAGGTGGTCGTGGTCTACGATCAGTCCACCCCGGACACCGCGTTGGCCAGCGACGATCCACACCGGCCGGTCCGAGTGATCTGCAACGGTCGGACCGCCGGCCTGGCCGGTGCCCGCAACAGCGGCATCCTCGCCGCGACCGGCGAGCTGGTCGCGTTCTGTGACGACGACGACCAATGGCTGCCCGGCAAGCTCACCGCCCAGGTCGACGAGCTGCTCGCCCACCCGGACGCCGAGTTCGTCAGCTGCGGCATCCAGGTCAGCTACGACGGCACCGTCAACGACCGGGTGCTCGACCTCGACAGCGTGTCGCTCGCCGCGCTGCTGCGCGACCGGATGACCGAGCTGCACCCGTCGACGTTCCTGATCCGGCGCGCGGCGCTGGTCGACGGCTTCGGGCTGGTCGACGAGGAGATTCCGGGTAGTTACGCGGAGGACTACGAGTTCCTGCTCCGGGCCGCCCGCAGCGCCCCGCTGCGCAACCTGCGTACGCCGTACGTGCTGGTCCGCTGGCACAAGCGGTCCTACTTCGCACAGCGCTGGGACACCATCGCCACCGCCCTGCAGTGGCTGCTGGACCGCTACCCGGAGTTCGCCACCGAGCCGGCCGGCGAAGCCCGGGTCGCCGGGCAGATCGCCTTCGCCGAGGCCGCTGCCGGGCACCGCCGCGGGGCGATCCGCTGGGCCCGGCACACCCTGGCCCGCAACCCGCGCGAGCCGCGCGCCTACCTCGCCCTCGCCGTCGCCAGCCGGGCGGTACGGCCGGACCTGGTGCTCCGCACCCTGCACAAGCGCGGCCGGGGAATCTGACGCGACGGCTTGGGCGCGCGGCGGCCCGCTGAATCGAGCAGGGCATTGCTGTGGCTCCCGGCGCTCCGAGCGGATATCGGTGAAGGTATGCGGAGGTAGTTCGGTAGCCTGCTATCCGTGGCCAGTTCCGATCTCCGTGTGCGCTTCGCGCCTTCCCCGACGGGCATGTTCCACGTCGGCAATGCCCGGTCTGTCCTGTTCAACTGGGTGTTGGCCCGACAGTCAGGCGGGACGATGGTGCTGCGGATCGAGGACACGGACGCGGCGCGGAACCGTCCGGAGTGGGTCCAGGGCACGCGATGGAGTGGCTCGGCATCGGTCCGAGTGAGTACGAGGGCCCGCTGTTCCAGTCCGACTATGCCGAGCACCACCGTGAGGCCATCGACCGGCTGCTCGCCGCTGGGCGCGCGTACTACTGCGACTGCGCCCGGGATCAGGTGATTGCCCGGACGGGCAGCGAGCACAAGGGTTACGACGGCTTCTGCGGGGACCGTGGTCTGCCTGCTGGTGAAGGTCGCGCGTTGCGGTTCCGTACGCCGGACGAAGGCTCGACCGTGATCGTCGACCTGGTGCGCGGCAAGCCGACCTTCGACAACGCGCTGATCGAGGACTTCGTGATCGCCCGGGGCGACGGGTCGCCGGTGTTCCTGCTGGCGAACGTGGTCGACGACATGGTCATGGGCGTCACCCATGTGATCCGGGCTGAGGAGCACCTGCCGAACGCGCCGAAGCAGCAGCTGCTGTGGGAGGCGTTGGGTGCTGAGCCTCCGGTGTGGGTGCATGCGCCGATCCTGGTCAACGAGAAGCGGCAGAAGCTGTCCAAGCGCCGGGACCGGGTGGCTCTGGAGGACTTCCGTGCCGAGGGCTACATGGCCGAGGCGATGCGTAACTATCTGATGTTGCTCGGCTGGGCGCCGTCGGGTGATCGGGAGATCTTGCCGTGGGATGACATCGTGGCGGAGTTCCGGCTGTCCGACGTCAACCCGTCGCCGGCGTTCTTCGACGTGAAGAAGCTCCGCGCTTTCAACGGGGACTACATCCGGGCGTTGTCGGTGGAGGCGTTCATCGAGGCGTGCCAGCCGTGGTTGCGCGGCGATACCGTGCCGTGGCGGCCGGAGGCGTACGACGCCACCGCGTTCGCCGCTGTCGCCGAGTTGGCGCAGACCCGGATCGCGCTGCTGTCGGAGATCGTGCCGATGGTCGACTTCCTGTTCCTGGATGAGCCGGTCGCCGACGAGGCCGCGTGGGCGAAGGCGATGAAGGTCGATGCCCCGGCGCTGCTGGCGGCTGTGGTCGAGGCGTACGGGACGTGCGAGTGGCGGGCCGAGGTACTCAAGTCTACGCTGGAAACTATCGGGGCTGAGCGGGGACTCAAGCTGGGCAAGGCGCAGGCACCGGTCCGGGTCGCGGTGACCGGCCGCACCGTCGGGCTGCCGTTGTTCGAGTCGATCGAGATCCTCGGACGTGAGCGAACCTTGGCTCGCCTGCGAGCCGCACTCGACCGCCTGAGCTGAACCCTTCTTCTGTGACCGGCGGATCGATCCCGCCGGTCCCTTTGGTCGTCGATCGATCCGCTCCCCGAGTCTTTCCCGGATGATCTGTCTCCCGAGTGTAGGCGGTTCGGAGCATGATTGGCGTACCTGATGAGTCTTGAGAAACTGTTGGCCGACCGGCTGGCGCAGGCGTTTGCGGCGGTGGCCGGCGGGCCGGTCGATCCAGTCGTACGGCGGTCGCAGCACGCCGACTTCCAGTCCGACGCCGCCCTGCCCCTGGCACGTCGGCTCGGCCGCCCACCACGGGACATCGCCTCCGACGTGGTCGGCCGGGCGGAGTTGGCGGACCTCTGCAGCGCCGTCGAGGTCTCCGGACCAGGGTTTATCAACCTGGCACCCACGTTGTCGGCCTAGCAGATAGCGGGCCGGCACGGTGTGACGGCGACACGCATCGGGTCAGCGCAGCGGGCCGATCCGGGCCTCGATCTCCGCCCGCAGTTCGGTGCCGGCCACCACCGCGCGCGTCGCCTCCAACGCCGGGGCCAGGAAGATGTCCGGCCCCGGCTGACCGGCGATGCCGCCGACCAGCTTCACCGCCACCTGCCCGGCGGGCGAGGGCCGTAGCGGGGCCCGCAGCTGCAGACCGCGTACCGCCGCCAGCAGCTCCACCGCGAGCAGGCTGGTCAGGTTGTCCAGCACGGTACGCAGCTTGCGGGTCGCCGCCCAGCCCATCGACACGTGGTCCTCCTGCATCCCGGAGGTCGGCACCGAGTCCACCGAGGCCGGTGCGGCCAGCCGGCGGTTCTCCGCGACGACGCCGGCTGCGGTGTACTGGGCGATCATCAGCCCGGAGTTGACCCCGGCGTCCGGGGACAGGAACGCCGGCAGGCCCCGGGACCGGTTGACGTCCAGCAGCCGGTCCACCCGGCGTTCGCTGATCGACCCGACCTCGGCGGCCGCGATGGCCAGGAAGTCGGCGGCGAAGCCGAGCGGCGCGCCGTGGAAGTTGCCGGTCGAGTCGACCCGTCCGTCCGGCAGCACCACCGGATTGTCCACCACCGACCGTAACTCCCGGCCGGCGACGGTGCCGGCGAACGCCAGCGTGTCCCGGGCCGCCCCGGCCACCTGCGGCGCGCAGCGCATCGAGTACGCGTCCTGCACCGCGTGCAGCAGATCGTCGCGGTGCGAGTCCATCACCGCCGAGTCCTGCAGCAGCCGGTGGATGTTGCCGGCCGACACGCCCTGACCGGGATGCGGCCGGATGGTGTGCAGGTCGGCCTGGAACGGCCGGTCCGAGCCGAGCATCGCCTCGATCGCCAGCGCGGCGGTGACGTCCGCCATGGTGAACAGGTGCCCGGCGTCCTCGACCGCCAGCAGCAGCATGCCGAGCATCCCGTCGGTGCCGTTGATCAGGGCCAGCCCTTCCTTGGCGGCCAGCTCAACCGGGGCCAGCCCGGCCCGACGCAACGCCACCGCGCCGTCGACCCGGTCTCCGGTGTCCGGGTCCCGCACCCAGCCCTCACCCATCAGCACCAGCGCGCAGTGCGCCAACGGCGCCAGGTCACCGGAAGCGCCGAGCGACCCGTGCTCCGGCACCCACGGAGTGATCCGATGGTTGAGCAGGTCCAGCAGCGCCTGCGCGAGCAGCGGACGTACCCCGGAACGGCCCAGCGCCAGCGACCGCACCCGTAGCACCAGCATGGCCCGGACAACCTCGTCGGGCATCGGCGCGCCGATCCCGGCCGCGTGCGAACGGATCAGCGCGTGCTGCAGCTCCGAACGCCGGTCCGGTGCGACGAAACTGCTGGCCAGCGCGCCGAACCCGGTGGAGACGCCGTACACCGGGCGGCCGTCGCGTTCGATCGACTCGACGATGTCGCGGCTGCGGGTCATCGCCGCGACCGCACCGGGGCTCAGCTCGACCCGTGCCCCGTCCCGGGCCACCGCCCGCACCTGGGCGGCGGTCATCCCGTCCGGTTCGATCGTCACAGTGGACATGTCGGAACTCCGTCACGCAGGACCTGATGGATCAGCGGCACACCCGGCCGGTAGGCCAGGTGCAGATGGGACGGTGCGTCGAGCAGCAGCAGGTCGGCGCGGGCACCCGGGCGCAGCACGCCGACGTCGGCGCGGCGCAGCGCCCGGGCACCGCCGACGGTCGCCGCCCAGACCGCCTCCGCCGGGGTCATCCCCATCTCCCGGACCGCCAGTGCCACACAGAACGGCATCGACGTGGTGTACGACGAGCCCGGGTTGCAGTCGGTGGCCAACGCCACCGTGGCGCCGGCGTCGAGCAGCCGGCGGGCATCCGGGTACGCCGACCGGGTGGAGAACTCCGCGCCCGGCAGCAGCGTCGCCACCGTGGCCGAACCGGCCAGCGCGGCGACGTCCGCGTCGGACAGATGGCTGCAGTGGTCGGCGCTGGCGGCCCCCAGCTCCACCGCCACCGATACCCCAGGGCCGGGCCCCAACTGGTTGGCGTGCACCCGTAACCCCAGGCCGGCCGCGGCCCCGGCGGCGAGCACCGCGCGGGCCTGGTCGGCGTCGAACGCGCCGCGTTCGCAGAACACGTCCACCCAGCGGGCGTACGGTGCGGCGGCCGCCAGCATCGGGCCGGTGACCAGGTCCACGTAGGCGTCCGGATGGTCGGCGTACTCGGCCGGCACCACATGGGCGCCGAGGAACGTCGTCTCGTCGGTGAACTCCGCCGCCACCCGCACCGACCGGGCCTCGTCGGTGACGCTGAGTCCGTACCCACTCTTGATCTCGATCGTGGTGCTGCCCTGCCGCAGCGCCTCGCGGCGCAGCCGCCCGACGGTGCCGCGCAGCTCGTCGTTGCTGGCGGCGCGGGTCGCCGCCACCGTGGTCCGGATGCCGCCGCCGTCGTAGCGGACCCCGGCCATCCGGGCGGCGAACTCGCCCGCCCGGTCCCCGGCGAAGACCAGATGCGCGTGACTGTCCACGAAACCGGGCAGTCCGGCCCGGCCGTCCGCGTCGATTCGCCGGTCGGCGGCCGGCGCGTGCGCCGCGTGCCCCACCCAGGCGATCCGGCCGCCGTCGACCAGCACTGCCGCGTCGGTCAGCAGCCCCAGCGGGCCGCCGTCGTGCGTCGGATCGTTGGTGACCAGCTCCCCGATACCGGTCACCAGCAACGTGCCCGTCGTCATCCGGTCGTCACCGCCCGGATCGCGGCGGCCAGTTCGGCCGGTACGTCGACGTGCAGATGCCGGCCGTCGGCCACCACCGGCCGGCCGTCGACCACCACGTCGGTGACGTCGGCGGCGGTCGCCGCGAACACCAGACCGGCCGGGTCGGCCCCGGCGGTCCGCACGCTGTCGCGTCGGACGGTGACCAGGTCGGCGCGGGCACCGACCGCGATCCGGCCGGCGTCGGCCCAGCCCAGCGCGGCGTGCCCGGCTCCGGTGGCCATCGAGATCAGCTCACCGGGGGAGAAGTGTCCCCGCCGGCCGGTGCGCAGCCGCTCGTGTGTCTCCACCGCCCACGCCTCCTCGAACAGGTTGACCACCGCGTGGCTGTCACTGCCCACGCTGAGCGCGACCCCGGCGGCCGACAGCGGACCGGCCGGGCCGATCCCGTCGGCCAGGTCCCGCTCCGTGGTCGGGCAGAGGCAGACCCCGGCCCGCGCGCCGGCCAGCAGCGTCACGTCGGCATCGGTCAGGTGGGTGGCGTGCACCGCGGTGGTGTCCGGGCCGAGCACCCCGGCGTCGGCCAGCAGCGCCGTCGGGGTCCGGCCGTACCGGGCCAGACAGGCCGCGTTCTCCGCCGGCTGCTCCGACAGGTGTACGTGCAGCGGCGCACCTCGCTGCGCCGCCGCCCCGGCGACGACCGGCAGCTCGGCGGCCGGTACCGCCCGTACCGAGTGGACCGCCGCGCCCACCCGGACGTGGTCACCGGTCGGTGACCACGCCTGCGCCCGCTGCGCCCAGGCTGCCGCGTCGGTGTCGCCGAACCGGCGCTGCACCCCGGTCAGCGGTGCCCCGTCCACCCCGGCGGTCAGGTAGCAGGTGTCCAGCAGGGTGAGCCGCACCCCGGCGTCGGCGGCGGCCTGCGCGAGCGCGTCGGACATCACGTTCGGCTCGGCGTACCGCCGGCCCTGCGGATCGTGGTGCAGGTAGTGGAACTCGCCGACGCAGGTCACCCCGGCGAGCGCCGCCTCGGCGTACACCGCGCGGGCCAGCGCCAGGTAGCTGTCCGGGTCGAGGCGTCCGGCGACCGCGTACATCCGGTCCCGCCAGGTCCAGAAGCTGCCCCGGTCGTCGTGGGTCCGCCCACGTAGTGCCCGGTGGAAGGCGTGCGAGTGGGTGTCGGCCAGGCCGGGCAGGGTCACCCCGGCGAGCCTCGGTACGCCCGGCGGCGGCGCGACCCCGGCGGTGACCGCGGTGAACCGGCCCGCCTCGGCCTCGATCAGCACCCCGGCCGCCGGGGCCGGCCCGCCCAGCCAGGCGTGTTCGGCGTACCACCTCGTCCGGGCCGCCCCGGCTGCCGGCACCTGCATCCGGGCCGCCCGGTCTGCCGGCCGCCTCATTCGCCGGCCAGGTCGGCCAGCGCGGCGGCGAGGGCCCGCACCCCGGCGGCGCAGTCGTCGTCGGTGGCGTGCTCGTTCGGGGCGTGCGACACCCCGGTCGGATTGCGTACGAAGATCATCGCCGTCGGCACGTGTCCGGCCAGGACACCGGCGTCGTGCCCGGCGGCGGTCGGCAGCACCGGCACTGGCACCGGGCCGCGCAGCGTCGCCTCGACCGCCGTGGCGATCCGGTCGGTCAGGTCCGGGTCGAAGGCGACCGGCGGGCTGTCCGACTCGCGGACCACCGCCACCGACGTCCCGTCCGCCCGCGCCCGGGCCGCCGCGTCGGCCCCGACCGCGTCGACCAGCGCGGCCAGCGCGGTGTCGTCGGCGGCCCGCGCGTCCAGCCAGGCGTGCACCTGGGCCGGGATCGCGTTGGTGGCGTTGGGTCGCACCGCGACCCGGCCGATGGTGGCGTGCGCGCCCAGCCGGCGGGCCTGCGCGTCGGCGGCGAGTACGGTGTGCGCGCAGGTCAGCATCGGATCCCGGCGGTCGACCATCCGGGTGGTGCCGGCATGGTCGCCGGACCCGGTGAACTCCAGCCGCCACCGGCCGTGCGGCCAGATCATGCTGGCCACGCCGACCGGGGCACCGAGGTCGACCAATGCTCGGCCCTGCTCGACGTGCAACTCGACGTAGACCCCGATCCGGGCCAGCCGGTCCGGGTCCGGCCCGGCCGCCGTCGGGTCGGCGCCGGCCGCCCGCATCGCCTCGGCCACCGTCACCCCGTCGGAGTCGGTCAGCCCCAGTGCGTACTGCGCCGACACGCCGCCGGTGAGCAGCCGCGACCCGAGGCAGGCCAGGCCGAACCGCCCCCCTTCCTCCTCGACGAACGCGGCGACGGTCACCGGCCGGGCCGGGGTGAACCCCCGGTCCCGCAGTTCGTCGAGGGCGAGCAGCGCCGACACGATGCCCAGCGGTCCGTCGTAGCCTCCGCCGTGCGGCACCGAGTCGAAGTGGCTGCCGGTGACGACCGCCGGGGCAGCCGGATCCACACCGGACGGTATCCAGTCGGCCCACAGGTTGCCGTTGCCGTCGGCCTGCACCGCCAGCCCGCGTCGGCGGGCTTCGGTGGTGAACCATCCCCGGCAGGTCAGCTCCGCCCTCGACCAGGCGTAGCGCAGGTAGCCGCCGGTGTCTGGGTCGCGGCCGATGCCGGCGAGCTGCGCCCACATCGCCCGGAACCGTTCGACCAGCGGATCAGCGGTGGTCACTGGTGCCGGGCCGGTCATTGGCGGCCCATCGGAACCGGCAGGTCGTGGGCGGCGGCGACCTGACCGGCCAGCTGGTAGCCGGCGTCGACGTGGCGCAGCACCCCGGTCGCCGGGTCGTTGCGCAGCACCCGTTCGATCTTCTGCCCGGCCAGCGCCGACCCGTCGGCGACACAGACCTGACCGGCGTGGATCGACCGGCCGATGCCGACCCCGCCGCCGTGGTGGATGCTCACCCACGACGCGCCGCTGGCCGTGTTGACCAGGGCGTTGAGCAGCGGCCAGTCGGCGATGGCGTCGGATCCGTCGGCCATCGCCTCGGTCTCCCGGTACGGCGACGCCACCGAACCGCAGTCCAGATGGTCCCGGCCGATCACCACCGGGGCGGCCAGTTCACCGCTGGCGACCATCTCGTTGAACCGCACCCCGGCGAGTTCCCGTTCGCCGTACCCGAGCCAGCAGATCCGGGCCGGCAGCCCTTGGAAGGCGACCCGTTCGCCGGCCAGCCGGATCCAGCGGGCCAGCGCTTCGTCGTCGCCGAACAGGTCGAGGATCGCCCGGTCGGTGGCGGCGATGTCGGCCGGGTCGCCGGACAGCGCCGCCCACCGGAACGGGCCTTTGCCGGCGCAGAACAACGGCCGGATGTACGCCGGCACGAAACCGGGGAAGTCGAACGCCCGGTCGTAGCCGCCGAGCCGGGCCTCGTCGCGGATCGAGTTGCCGTAGTCGAACACCTCCGCGCCGGCGTCGGCGAAGCCGACCATCGCGGCGACGTGCCGGGCCATCGACTCCCGGGCCCGCTGGGTGTACTCCTGCGGTGCCCGGCCGGCGTACGCCGCCGCGTCGGCCAGCTCGACCCCTTCCGGCAGGTAGCTCAACGGGTCGTGCGCGCTGGTCTGGTCGGTGACGATGTCGATCTCGACCCCGTCGGCGAGCAGCTGCGGCAAGACGGTCGCCGCGTTGCCGACCACGCCGACCGACAGCGGCCGTCGGTCCCGCCGAGCCGCCTGCGTCGCCGCGACCGCCTCGGTCAGTGAGCCGGCGACGGTGTCCAGGTAGCCGGTGGCGACCCGGCGGGCGAGTCGTTGCGGGTCGACGTCGACGATCAGGCACACCCCGCCGTTCATGGTGACGGCGAGCGGCTGCGCGCCGCCCATCCCGCCGCAGCCGGCGGTCAGGGTCAGTGTGCCGGCCAGCGACGCGGTGCCGACCCGGTCGATCCAGGACGGCGGCGCGGTGGGGTCGACCGGCGTGGTCGTGGTGCCCGCCGCCAACTTCGCGGCGACCGCCGCGAACGTCTCGTAGGTGCCCTGCAGGATGCCCTGGGTGCCGATGTAGATCCACGAGCCGGCGGTCATCTGCCCGTACATGGTCAGCCCGAGCTGCTCCAGCCGGCGGAACTCCGGCCAGGTCGCCCAGTCGCCGACCAGGTTCGAGTTGGCCAGCAGCACCCGGGGTGCCCACTCGTGGGTGCGCAGCACCCCGACCGGCCGGCCGGACTGGACCAGCAGCGTCTCGTCGTCGGCCAGCTCAGTCAACGTACGGACCAGGGCGTGGTAGGACGGCCAGTCCCGGGCCGCCCGGCCGGTGCCGCCGTAGACCACCAGGTCGTCGGGGCGTTCGGCGACGTCCGGGTCGAGGTTGTTCATCAGCATCCGCAGCGCGGCCTCCTGCGGCCACCCCTTGGCGGTACGGGTGGCGCCGCGCGCCGCCCGGATCAGCTCAGCCATGTCGCGGTCCCTTCCGGGTGGTCAGCCGATGAAGACGTTGCGCTGGGCGGCGGAGCGCTCGAACTGCTCCAGCCGGCGCTGCGCCTCGCCCGGTGCCGCGTCGCAGATCGCCTGCAGCAGCACCATCGCCAACGCCATCGGCGCGGCGTGCAGGTCGAACACCAGTTGGTCGCCGACCGGGGCGGTCAGCACCAGGTCGGCGTGTTCGGCGGCCGGGCTCAACAGGGAGTCGGTGATCAGCACCACCGCCAGGCCGACGGCGCGCGCCTCGACCAGCGCGTCGACGGCCTCCCGGGGGTAGCGGGGCAGCACGATGGCCAGCAGCGCGGTCGCGCCGGCCTCCCGGGTCTGCTCCAGGCGCTCCGGCAGCAGGCTGCCGCCGCTGTCCAGCACCCGTACGTCGGGGCGGACCTTGGCGGCGAAGAACCCGAAGTAGTTGGCCAGCGGCGCGGCGGCCCGCAGCCCCAGTACCGGCAGCGGGGTGCTGCCGGCCAGCAGGGTGCCGGCGGCGGTGAGCCGGTCCCGATCACCGAGCTGGTCGGCGAGCATGCTCAGATGCCGGGCCTCGGCGCGGACCGCGCGCTGCATCTCGTTGTCGGCGGCGTAGGCCCGCCGCCCGCCGCGCCGGGACTCGCCGCGCGGTGCCGGCAGGCCTGCCGCTGCGCCGGACTGGCCGGTGCCAGCCGGGTTGACGGCGAACTCGCGTAGCCGGCGGCGCAGCGCCGGGTAGCCGTCGTAGCCGAGCGCCATCGCGAACCGGGTGACCGACGGCTGGCTGACCCGGGCCAGCTCGGCGACCTCGGCGGCGGACAGGAACGCGGCGGAGCCGGCGTGCTGCACCAGGCTGTGCGCGATCCGTCGTTGGGTGGGGGTGAGGCGGACACCGGTGAACAGGTCGAGCACCCGTTCGGCCGAAGCGGCCGGGACGACCTCGCTGTCATTCACCATGACACTGTATGCATTATTTCATTCAGTCGGCAACGGTGGCCGCGACGGCACCGGCGGTGGCTGTGGTAGAACCAGCGCGTGGAACGCCTCTCGCCGCATCGCAACCCGGACCGCACCCGGCCGCCGTCGTGACCGGCGTACGGGTCGCCGCCCTGCACACGTATCCGGTCAAGGGGTGTCGCCGGCTCGACCACGACGAGGCCTGGGTCGAACCCTGGGGCCTGGCCGGGGACCGACGCTGGATGATCATCGACCCGGACGGGGTCGGCATCACCCAGCGGGAGGCTCCGGCCCTGGTCCGTATCCACCCGCGGGTCGTCGCCGGTGGACTCACCCTGCACACCGCCGGCCGGCCGACGCCGGACGTCCCCCTGCCGGTCGCGCCCACACTGGATGTCCCCGCACCGGTCGCCGGCCCGCCGGTGCAGGTCCGCGTCTTCCGGGCCAAGGCCCCGGTGCCGGCCCGGCTGGCCGAGACCACCGCACACGCCTGGATCAGTGCGGTCATCGGCCGACCGGCCAGACTGGCCTGGCTGGCCGACCCGACGGTACGGGCGGTCGACCCCGACCACGGCCGCCCCGGCGACGTGGTCAGCTTCGCCGACGGCTACCCGGTGCTGCTGACCAACGCCGCCTCCCTCGACGCGGTCAACGACTGGCTCGTCGGGTCGGGCGACCCGGCCGCGCCGTTGCCGATGCACCGGTTCCGCCCCAACGTGGTGATCAGTGGAGCGCCGGTTTGGGCCGAGGACGGGTGGCTGGGGCGTCGGATCCGGATCGGCGACGTCACCTTCCGGGTGGCCAAGACCTGCACCCGCTGCGTCGTGACCACCACCGACCAGGACACTGGTGAACGCGGCCAGCAGCCGCTGCGGATCCTCGCCCGACACCACCGCGGCCCGAAGGGTGTCCTGTTCGGGATGAACATCATTCCGGACGGCACCGGACGGATCACCGTCGGCGACAACGTGGTGGTTGCGGCTGGTCCCGACTCTTAGGTCTCACTTAGGACCGTTGCCCGGGTACGTCGCAGTACGGCAGCATCACTGGACGTGACCGACGACGGACCCGCCTCCCATGCCCGCCGGCCTTCCCGGGCCGACCGGCCGGCCCGGTCCGCTGGCTCGACCCGTAGTGGCCGGACCCGCTGGCTGGCCGGCGGTGCGGCGGCGGCCGGGGCCGGCCTGCTCGGCCTGCTGCTGGCCGCCCAGGTCGGAGCCAGCCCGGCGTGCGCGGCACCGCCCGTCGGCGGCGGTACCCACCAGGGCAAGGCCACCTTCTACGACGCGCAGGGGCAGGGCGGCAACTGCTCGTTCGACAGTGCTCCGGCCGACCGGATGTACGTCGCGCTCGGCCCGGCCGAGTACGCCGACGCCGCCGCGTGCGGTGGGTACCTCGACGTCACCGGTCCCCGCGGTACCGTCCGCGTCGTCGTCATGGACCAGTGCCCGGAGTGCGCCGCCGGCCACCTCGACCTTTCCCGGGAAGCGTTCGCCCGGATCGCCGACCCGGTGCGGGGCATCGTCGACGTCAGCTACCGGGCAGTGGTCGACCCGCCGACCGGGCCGCTCGCGGTGCGGGTCAAGGAGGGTGCGTCGCAGTGGTGGTTCGCCGTGCGGGTCACCGACCACGGCAACCCGCTCGCAACGGTCGAGGCCCGAACCGGATCGGGGTGGCGCGGACTTGTCCGGCACGACTACAACTACTGGCTCGCCGACGACGGGCTCGGCCCCGGCCCGTACTCCCTGCGGGTCACTGACGTGTACGGCAACCGGGCGACCGTGCCGGGAGTCCAGTTGGCCCCGGCGCGGACCCAGCAGACCGACGTGCGGCTGTACGGCGGCGGATCGGGTTCCGGCTCCGGCTCCGGCTCCCGGTCGTCCGGGTCGTCCTCGGCCGCCGGCGGCTCCGGTGCCGACCGGTCCGGTGACCGGTCCACGGCGGCGCAGACCACGTCGACCGCCGAACCACCGTCGCCAGGTCCAACGCCCACCGGGTCGGCCTCGCCGGGTCCGTCGCCAACCGCCGGTGCAGCGGGTCCCGGCGCGGCCGCCAGCCCGTCGACGGTGCCGGTCGCGGCTCCTGCCGACCCACCGCCAGCCTGCGGCTGACCGACCCCGTCAGTCTGCCGCTGACCAGCTTGTCGGTGGGCCGATCAGCTCCCGCCACATGATGATCTCGTCCCGGTCGTCGCCGGCGGCGACCCCGGCGAACGGCGCCTCGGCGGTCGGGCGCACGTCGGCGACGGTCACCGGGGCGACGAACCCGACCGCGCCGCCGACGTTGGTCGCGTCCGCCCGGACCGCGATGATCCGCTCGCGCAGCGCGTCGTCGAGCGGCGGATCAAGGACGAAACCCAGCCGTACGGAGAGTGGGGGCATCGTTGCGGTGTGTCAACTCCGGGTGGGCCTGGGTGACAGGCGTTGGGTAGGGCCGGCGGGACTTGAACCCACACTGGTGCGATCCTAAGTCGCATGCCTCTGCCAATTGGGCTACGGCCCCGAGCGCTCCTAGGTTACGTGCCGAGGACAGGTTAGCCGAATCCCGGTCGGCCGGGGTCGGAGGCGGGCTGTCGCCTCAGTCGAGGCCGAGGTCGCGGCGGAGCTTGGCGACATGGCCGGTGGCCTTGACGTTGTACAGCGCTTTGGTGATCCGCCCCTCGGCGTCGATCACGAAGGTCGACCGGATCACCCCGGTTACCGTCCTGCCGTACAGCTGCTTCTCACCGTAGGCGCCGTACGCGGTGAGCACGGCCTTGTCCGGGTCGGACACCAGCGGGAAGGTGAGACCGTCGCGCTCGCGGAACTTGGCGAGTTTCTCCGGTTTGTCGGGAGAGATGCCGACCACTTCGTAGCCGGCGGCCTGCAGTCCGGCGAGCGAGTCGCGGAAATCACACGCCTGCTTCGTGCAGCCCGGGGTCATCGCCGACGGGTACGCGTACAGCACCACGTTGCGCCCGCGTAGCTCCTTGAGGGACAACTGGTCGCCACTGTCGGTCGGCAGGGTGAATTCCGGGGCGGAATCGCCCGGCGTGAGGCGGACCGGCCCGTCGGCGGCAGCTGAGGTCATGGCCGGAGCCTACTCCCACCGCTACCGACCGGGTCGGACCCGCCAACCATGGCTAGTTGCATCCTCTATGCAAGAGCAGTGATGGCGAAATACGCTGGCCACGCGACCAACGGACTGCCCAGCCGGGAGGAACCAGGTGGACCCCTATGCACTCCACATCCAGAACGGGGTGCTCAACGGCCCCGTAGCGATCAGCTACGCCATCCTCGCCGCCGTGGCCTTCGGGTACTGCGTGGTCCGCGGCCGGCGGGACCTCGACGACCGGCTCGCCCCGATGGCCGGCCTGGTCGCCGCGTTCATCTTCGCCGTCCAGATGCTCAACTTCCCGGTGCTGCCCGGGGTCAGCGGCCACCTGCTCGGCGGCGCGCTGGCCGCGCTACTGGTCGGCCCGTGGGTCGGTGCGCTCTGCGTGTCGATCGTGCTGATCGTGCAGGCGTTGCTGTTCGCCGACGGCGGAGTCACCGCCATCGGCCCGAACGTCACCAACATGGCGCTGGTCGGCACCGCCGCCGCGTACGGGCTGATCTTCGTCCTGCTGCGGGTGCTGCCGCGCACCCCGACCGGGCTGGCGGTCACCGCGTTCGTCGCGTCGGTGGTCAGTGTGGTCGCCGCCGCGTTGAGCTTCGTTCTGCAGTACGCCATCGGCGGCACCACCCAGTTGCAGGAGTTCGGCCTCGGTCAGGTGCTCGCCCTGATGACCGGCACGCACGTCCTGATCGGCGTCGGTGAGGGGTTGATCGCCGCGGTCACCGTGCTGACCGTCGCCCGGACCCGCCCGGACCTGGTGTACGCCCTGCGCGGTCTGCGCCGTCCGACCGGGCCGAGCACGCCGGCCGCTCCCACCACCCAGCCCGCGTCCACCGGAGGTGTCGCATGAAGCGCAACACCGGCTTCATCCTGGCCGGCCTGTTCGTCTCGCTGCTGCTGGCCGGCGTGGTCAGCAACTTCGCCTCCGGCTCGCCCGACGGGCTGGACTCGGCGTCGACCCAGGGCTGCGAGGTCGACGGCGAGGAGATCGTCGGTGGGGCCTGCATGGGCTCCGGCGCGCAGGACCATGAGCTGGCCGACAGCCCATTCGCCGACTACGGCCTGACCGCCGTGGACAACGCCTTCCTCGGTACGGCGGTCGCCGGTGTCGTCGGGGTGCTGCTCACCTTCGCCGTCGCCGGTGGGCTGTTCTGGCTGACCCGCAGCCGCCGGCCGGAGGCGCCCGCCGGTGCCTTGGCCAGCGAGCGGTAGGGGCGGGAATCATCGTGGCCGCCGGGCACTCGCAGCTGCTGCACCTGGAACGGGACAGCCCGGTGCACCGGCTCGCCCCGGAGACCAAGATCGCGGCGATGGTGGCCTTCACCCTGGTGGTGGTGGCCACCCCGCGCGAGCAGCTGTGGGCCTTCGGCGGGTACGCCGTACTGGTGGCGGTGGTGGCCGCACTGGCCCGGGTCCCGGCCGGCTGGCTGGCCCGCCGGTCGCTGATCGAGGTCCCGTTCGTGGCGTTCGCGGTCGCGTTGCCGTGGCTGGCCGGCGGCGAGCAGGTCGTCATCGGCGGGCTCGGTCTGTCGGTGGAGGGCCTCTACGGCGGCTGGAACATCTTGGCCAAGGCCACCCTCGGGGTGCTCGCGTCACTGCTGCTGGCGGCCACCACCACCAGCCGCGAGCTGCTGGTCGGGCTGGACCGGTTGCGCTGCCCGTCGATCGTCACCCAGATCGCCACGTTCATGCTGCGCTACGTCGACGTGCTGGTCGATGAGGCCCGGCGGATGCGGATCGCCCGGATCTCCCGGGGCGACGATCCGCGCTTCCTCTGGCAGGTACGCGGTTTCGCAGCCGGCGTCGGCGCGTTGTTCCTACGGGCGTTCGAGCGCGGCGAGCGGGTGTACCTGGCGATGATTTCCCGCGGGTACACCGGTCGGATGCCAGCGGCCTGGCAGGCGACCGGCGGCGCCACAGCCGGCCAGTGGATGCTGGCCGCGTCGGTGCCGGTGACGGCGGCTACCATCGCCGCCGTGGCGGTGTTGTCGCGGTGAGCGATCCGGTCGACGCCGGTTCGACGCAGCCTGTCGGTCCGGTGCCGCCGTCGCTGCGGGTGCGCGACCTGCGGTTCAGCTACCCGGACGGGCATCCGGCGCTGCACGGGGTGGACTTGACCGTGCCGGCCGGGGCCCGGATCGCGTTGCTGGGGCCCAACGGTGCCGGCAAGACCACGCTGGTGCTGCACCTCAACGGCGTACTGCGGGGCGGGTCCGGTCAGGTCGAGGTCGGCGGGCTGCTGGTGGATCAGCGGCGGGCGACGCTCGCCGAGGTACGTCGCCGGGTCGGCATCGTCTTTCAGGATCCGGACGACCAGCTGTTCCTGCCGACCGTCGCCGAGGACGTGGCGTTCGGCCCGGCGAACCTGGGGCTGCGCGGTGCCGAGCTGGCGGCGCGGGTCGACGAGGCGCTCGACGCCGTCGGGATGGCGCAGCACCGGGACCGGTCCCCGCAGCACCTGTCCTTCGGTCAGCGGCGGCGGGTGGCGGTCGCGACGGTGCTGTCGATGCGTCCGGAGATCCTGGTGTTGGACGAGCCGTCGTCGAACCTCGACCCGGCGGCCCGTCGTGAGCTGGCCGAGGTCCTGCACCGGCTGCCGGTGACGATCCTGATGGTCACCCATGACCTGCCGTACGCGTTGGAGCTGTGCGACCGGTCGGTGATCCTGGACGCTGGCCGGGTGGTGGCGGACGGTCCGACCACAGAGTTGCTCGCCGACGCGGAACTGCTGGCCCGGCACCGGCTGGAGCTACCGTTCGGCTTCGACCCGCTGCTCGCCGCGCGCCAGCTCACCACCACCCGGTCCGTCTCCGCCGGCCCGACCGACACCGTCCGGGCCGGTGACGGGCTCCGCACGCAGGCGTAGCACCGCGCCGAGCGCCACGGCGGCCCCGCTGGCCAGAACGGCGGCGACCACGATCCGCGGCCACCAGGCTGGTCCGGGCACCGGGGCGATCGCCCGGGTGAACACGGCGGCGTTGGCCGCCCCGGCGAAGATCGCCAGGCAGGTGCCGGTCAGGGCGAGGGCCAGCTCGGCACCGGGCCGGCGGCGTGCCGCGTACCCGGCGGCAGCCAACGCGGCCAGCCCGGTCAACAGCGCCCAGACCGGCCCGTCGAGCAGCACGCTGAGCAGGCCGAGCGGCCCACCGGTGCCGGATTCGACCGCGCGGGCGATCGCGTAGCCGACGGCGGTCGCTCCGCCTGCGGCGAGCCCACCGGCGGAGACCAGCTGCGCGGTCCGCGGACCGCGCCGGGCGGTGGCCAGCAGAGCGACCAGCATCAGTACGGCGCCGAGCAGCGTGCCGCCCCACCAGCGCAGCGGGTCGGGCGGCGGGATCCAGTCCAGGGTGCCGCGCAGCTCGACCGGGGTGACGCCGTCGCGTAGCGGCACCACCCAGTCGCGTACCCGGTGCACCTGGTCGGGTGCGGCCCGCACCGCGTCCGGCGGTGCGGCGTCCAGCCAGTAGGTCCGCTGGTCGTGCCAGCGGACCACCGGCCGGGCGGCGATCCGCCGCCAGTCCGGCGGCGCGGCCGGGTCGGCGGCGGCGGGCACCGGGGTGTCGCCGGCCAGGGTTTCGTTCTGGTACGCGGTGGGGGAGCGCCGGTTCTGGTAGACCCCGTCCGGTCGGATTTCCAGGTACGGCTCCCCGGCGTAGCCGAGCACCTCGATCGGTCGGCCGCTGTGGTTGGTCAGCTCGAGCCGGGCACCGGCCTCGACGACCCGGACGGTGAGCCCGTCGACGGCCGGCACGGTGCCGGTCACCGTCACCTGGTAGTCGGTGGCCGCAGGGGCGTCCGCGCCGTGCGCGGCGGCCGGCGTCGCGGCGCCGGTGAGCAGCACCGCCGCCGTGCCGACGAACGCCGCCAGCCGGCCGGCCAGCCGGGTGGCCCGCGCCTGCGCCGGCCGTCGGGTGAACCGCATGTCAGCCGGCCGCCGGGTGAACCACACGTCAGCCGGCCGCGTCCACGGCGGCGGTGATGGCCTGGGCGCTCGACGCGACGGTCGCGCCGTCGACCAGCACGGTCGGGGTGCCGCTGACCCCGGCCCGGCCGGCCTGCTCGGTGACGTGGGCCGGCCAGCCGGCGTAGGTGTCGTCCCGGACGCACTGGCCGAAGCTGCCGGTGTCCAGCCCGACCTCACCGCCGATGGCGATCAACTGCTCCTCGCTGAGTCCGGGGCCGCCCTCGGCCGGCTGCTGCTCGTAGAGCGCGGCCGCGTACTCCTCGAACCTGCCGCCGGCCGCCGCGCAGCCGGACGCCGCCGACGCCCGCGTCGAGTACGCGTCGTCGCTGAGCCGGTCGAGGATCGCGACGGGGTGGTACACCAGGGTGATCCTGCCATCCTCGACGAGTTGGTCCAGGGTCGGGCCGACCTGCTGTTCGAACTGCCGGCAGGCGGGGCAGAGGAAGTCGGCGTAGAGGTCGACGGTGACCGGGCCGTCGCCGATCGGGATGCCGGAGTCGTCGGCGACCGCACCGGGCGGCGCGGTGTACTCGCCGCCGCGCTGGGTCTGGTAGACGGCCCAGCCGATCATGCCGGCGAGGACCAGCGCCACCACGGCCGCCACCGACGTCCAGAGAGCGCGCTGGCGCCGCCGCTCCCGGGCCAGCTGTTCGCGGACCACCCGGGCCGCCTTCTTCTGCTCCACTCGCCGGCTCATCGCCGTCACCCGCCGATCTACCTGAAATCCGACTATCTGCTGTTGCTTACCCAAGAATCCGTCGACAGCGCGGTGCGCGGCCACCACGCCAGAAACCCGGCGAGCGCGAGGAACGCCAGGTCGCGAGCGATCTCCGGGCCGTAGGCGGGGGTCTGCCCGGCAGCCAGTTCGCCGCCGACGCCGAAGCAGCCGCAGTCGATCCGCAGCCCACGCACCCACGCGGAGGTGATGCCGGCGATGAAGACGACCAGCAGGCCGGCCGAGACGACCGCGCAGAGCCGGGTGGCCAGCCCGATCAGCAGCAGCACACCGAGCGCCAGCTCGACGAAGGGCAGCGCGGCGCCGATCACCATGGCCAGGTCGTACGGGAAGACCTGGTAGGCGTTGACCGCCCGGCCGGACCCGGCCAGGTCGGTGACCTTGGACCCGCCGGCGAACAACCACACGGCGGCCAGCGCGAGGCGGACGGCGGCGCCGATCCAGGGTCGTACCCTCATGTCTGTTAGTCGCTGCGCACCCGGTGCCGAGTTCCACGGCAGCGTGACATCAAACCGGAAAATCCGATGTCGTACGTCACATCGGGCATCGGGGAACTTCGGCCCCCGACCAGCCGACCAACCACAAATGAGGGGGAGCCGGGTCGCGCGGACCCAGGTGGACCGGCGAGCATATTGCCCATGACTGCCGCAACGAATAGATGGACGTCGCGCTTCGCGGCCATCGCCGGCCTGCTGCTGGCGGCGCTGCCCGTGGTCCTGCTACCCGCCGCCGCGCCGGCCAGCGCGCACGCCGTCCTGGTCAGTACCAGCCCGGTGACCGACTCGGTGCTGCCGAACGCCCCAGCCGAGGTGGTGCTGACCTTCTCCGAGTCGGTGCGGCAGGTCCCCGACCGGGTACGGGTGATCGCCCCGGACGGGCAGCGGGTCGACCAGGGCGAGCCGGTCTTCGACGGCGCGGTGGTCACCGTCGGCGTCGAACAGCAGACGTCGCGCGGCACGTACCTGGTCAGCTACCGGGTGATCTCCGCCGACGGACACCCGGTCAGCGGCGGCTTCACCTACTCGGTCGGCGCGCCGTCGGCGGTGCCCACCGACGACGGCGGCGCCGACACCGATGCGTTGGTCAGCGGGCTGCTCCAAGCGGCCAAGTTCGTCGGGTACGTCGGACTGCTGCTGATCGTCGGCCCGGTGCTGGTGCTGAGCATGCTCTGGCCCCGCCGGCTGGCCCGCCGCGGGCCAGGCCAGGTGATCTGGACCGGGCTGGGACTCGTCGCGGCGTCCACCCTGGCGACCATCTGGCTGCAGGCCCCGTACGTCACCGGCGGCGGGATCGGCGACGCCGACGGCGCGGCGCTGCGCGACGTTCTCGGCAGCGGGATCGGCGCCGCGCTGCTGGTCCGGCTCGGGGTGCTGGCCGCGGCGGCGGTGCTGCTGCGGCCGTTCCTGGCCGGCTCGGAGGGCCGCAGCGACCAGATCCTGCTCGGCGGCCTGGCCGTCATCGGGGTGTTCACCTGGCCGCTGGCCGGTCACCCGAGCGCCTCGCCGGTGCCGGCCGTCTCTGTCGTCATCGACGCCGTGCACCTCAGCTCGATGGCGGTCTGGCTCGGCGGGCTGGCGATGCTCGCGGTATTCCTGCTCCGGCAGGCCGAGGAGCGGGAACTCGCCGCGATCCTGCCGATCTGGTCGCGCTGGGCCGCGCTGGCGGTCTGCGCCCTGCTGCTGGCCGGTACGGTGCAGGCGCTGATCGAGGTGGGCACCCTCGATGCGCTGTTCGGCACCACGTACGGCCGGTTGCTGCTGGCCAAGATCGGCCTTTTCGGGCTGGTCCTCGCGGTGGCGGCGTACTCGCGGCAGTTGGTGCGCAACCGCAGCGCCGCCGGACGTCCCGGCCGGATGCGGCAGGCGATCGTCGCCGAACTGGCCGTCACCGCCGTGGTGCTGGCGGTCACCGCGGTGCTGGTGCAGACCACCCCGGCCCGGACCGCCATCGGCGAGGACCTGCGGGCCGACAGCGGCTACTTCTCCACCACGCTGACCAGTGACATCTACTCCCTGCAGGTCGAGGTGGACCCGGCCCGGCGGGGCAACAACTCGGTCCACCTGTACGCCTACACCGCTGACAACCGGCCGCAGCCGGTGATCGAGTGGCAGGCCACGGCGGCGTTGCCGGCCAGCGGGGTCGAGCCGATCGAGATCCCGCTGCTGCCGTTGACCGACAACCACGCCACCGGAGAGATCAGCCTGCCAGCTGCGGGAGACTGGGAGCTGCGGATTACCGTCCGGATCTCCGACATCGATCAGGCGACCGTCTCCACCACGGTGGAAATCAACTAGAAAGGGCTACTTCATGCTCCGTCACCGACGCACACCGGCCCGCGCCGCGGCGCTCGCCGGTGCGGCCGTCCTCGTCGGCGTCCTCGGCCTGGCCGCCCCAGCGGCCGCGCACATCACGGTCAACCCGTCGCAGGCCACCGTCGGCGACTACGCCCGGCTGGCGTTCCGGGTGCCGAACGAGAGCGACGAACACAGCACCGTCGAGGTGGAGGTGGTGATGCCGGAGGACGCACCGGTCGCCTCGGTGACGCTGGCCCGGGTGCCGGGCTGGACCGCCGACGTGCAGGTGGCGCCGGTGGATCCGCCGCTGGAGGTGCACGGCGCCCAGGTCACCGAGGCGGTGTCCCGGATCGTGTGGACCGCCGACAGCCCGCAGACCGGGGTGCAGCCGGGTGAGTTCGTGGAGTTCCCGGTCTCCCTCGGCCCGCTGCCCGACGCCGAACAGTTGGTCTTCAAGTCGCTGCAGACCTACTCCGACGGCACCGTGGTGCGCTGGATCGAGGTGCCGGTTCCCGGCGAGGAGGAGCCGGCCACCCCGGCCAGCGTGCTCACGCTGACCTCGGCGCAGGAGGACAGCCCCGTCGCCGGCGGAGGCCAGGAACCCGTCGACAACGAGGCGCCGACGGCCGACACATCGACGGCCGATACGTCGACGGCCGGCAGCGACAACGGCGGCAACGGCGCCGCGCTCGGGGTGGGGATCGCCGGGCTGCTCGCCGGCCTCGGCGGGCTGGCACTCGGCGGGCTGGCGTTCGCCCGGACCCGCCGCCCGACGCCTGCCCCGGCGGCCGCTACCCGCCCGGAGTCGACGTCGGGCGGCGACGGATCGGCAGACTGACCAGCAGCAGCGCGGCCGCCAGCACGTACAGGTTGCGCAGCACGAAGGTGGCCGGATCGTCGGTCGGCACCTTCGCGTGCCCCCAGTCGATCAGTGACACCACGCCGACGACCAGCGCCGCGAAGATGACCGCCGCCAACGCCACCAATGCCGCCGGCCCGGCGGCCCGGACTCCGCTCCGGGCCGCCGCCGGGTCCGGTGCGACACCGAACGGCGGTCGGTCCGGTAGCGCCGCGTCGAGGAGCACGATCAGCGCCGGCACGAACCAGTAGACGTGGTGCGGCCAGGTGATCGGTGCGATCAGCGCGGCCACCAGGCCGGTCAGGGTCAGCCCGGCCAGCTCGTCACCGGCCCGTACCGCCCGGGCCGCGCGCCACAGCCCGTAGCCGGCGGCGACGGCCACCAGCACCAGCCAGACCAGCCGGTCCGGCTCGGCCGGAGCGGCCAGCCGGGCGAGCAGCCCTTGCAGCGACTGGTTGCCGGTGTAGTCGCTACGCCCCACCCGTTCGGTGCTCCACAGCTCGGTGAACCAGAACCGCCACGACTCGGCCGGGGCGACCGCTGCGGCGAGCCCGGTGGCGGCCGCCGCCGCCAGGCAGGACACCAACGCCGCCCGCCACCGGCGGGTGACCAGCAGGTAGACGATGAAGATCCCCGGGAACAGCTTGATCGCCGTCGCCAGGCCGATGCCGACGCCGGCCCAGCGGGACCGCCTCGGTACGGCGAACAGCAGGTCGGCCAGGATCAGCACGACCAGCAGCATGTTGATCTGCCCGAGGAAGATCGTCTCCCGGGTCGGCTCGATCAGCACCACCAGCGGTACCACCAGACCGGCCAGCCACCAGCGCGGCAGGCCGCGCCGGCGGGCGATCGGCGTGACCAGCCAGACCGTGGTGACCACCACCGCCAGCAGCGTGCCGACGGTGAACACGGCGGCGGCGGCGGTCCCGGCGCCCACCGCCGCGAACGGGCGCAGCAGCAGCGCGGTGAACGGGGGATAGGTGAAGTAGAGCTGGCCCTGCACGATGTCGGGTTGAACGTAGTCGTACAGCGGGTTGCCGTCGGCCCACCAGCGCATCGCGCTGAGGTAGATCTTCAGGTCGTAGAAGTCGTGCCGGTTGCCGTACCAGATCAGGGCGGCGACCACGGCGGCGCCGAGCGCGACGACGACCGCGACCCGGCGCGGCGTGCGGGACCTGTCGTCGACGGGGCGCGGCGCGGGGCCGTCCGGGAGGGTGTCGGCGGGCACGCCCGCGAGCCTAGCGGGGGCCGCCGCCGGTGACCTGGCCGGCTGCTGGACGGTGCCGCGTAGGCTGTCCGCGTGGCGGATCTTCTTGTCTGGATCGACTGTGAGATGACCGGGCTCGACCTCGGCGGGGACGCGTTGATAGAGGTGGCCGCGTTGGTCACCGACTCGGACCTCAACGTGCTCGGTGACGGTGTCGACCTGGTGATCCACGCCGACGAGGAGACGCTGGCCGGGATGCCGGACGTGGTGCGGGAGATGCACGCCAAGTCCGGGCTGACCGAGGAGGTACGGCGCTCGACGGTCACCCTCGCCGAGGCGGAGGACCGGGTGCTTGAGTACGTGACCAGCTTCGTGCGGGAGCCGAAGACCGCGCCGCTGTGCGGCAACTCGATCGCCACCGACCGGGGGTTCATCGCCCGCGACATGCCGCGACTCGACTCCTACCTGCACTACCGCATGATCGACGTCTCGTCGATCAAGGAGTTGTGCCGCCGGTGGTACCCCCGGGTCTATTTCGGGCAGCCGGCCAAAGGGCTGTCGCACCGGGCCCTGGCGGACATCCGGGAGAGTATCCGGGAGCTGGAGTACTACCGGCGGTCGATCTTCGTGCCGTTGCCCGGCCCGGACGTCGACGCGGCCAAGGCGATCGCCGCCGGCCTCTGACCGCTGTCGAACGCCCGGCTGCTGGGCGGCGGCCGGGCGGACCCGGCGGAACCCGGTCGACGTGATGCCCGCCGGTAGGGCTATCATTGGTCGGCACCCCACGCGGCAGTCTGCCGGGTGTGGTTCTTGGTGGCTGTAGCTCAGCAGGTAGAGCACCGGGTTGTGGTCCCGGGTGTCGAGGGTTCAAGTCCCTTCAGTCACCCCATACGAAGCGCCCGGCCAGGATCAGATCCTGGCCGGGCGCTTTTCGTTCGGTGCCCGTGCCGGGCGGGGACGGGTCAGGCCTGCGGATCCGAGCTGGTCCCGGACCCGCCGGCTGCACCGCCCGGCGTCGACTCCGTCGTTGCCGACTCCGTCGACTCCGGCTCGTACGGCAGAGCGCTGCCGTCGACGAGCTCGTCCCAGCTGAGGTTCCAGACGGTCCAACCGTTGCCGTTGGCGAGCTGGACCTCGGTGCCCTTGACCGTGACCGGGTCACCGACCCTGGTCTGGTTGAACAGCCACTTGGCGTTGTCCATCGACATGTTGATGCAGCCGTGCGACACGTTGCGTACCCCCTGGTCGGCAACCGACCACGGGGCGGCGTGGATGAACTCGCCACCCCAGGTCAGCCGCTGGGCGTACTCGATGTCCGTCCGGTAGCCCTCCTCCGGGCCCAGCTCCTCGTACGTGTCGAAGACGGTCTCCTTCAGCTTCTCCATCACGATCATGGTGCCGCTGGAGGAGGGCGTCTTCGGCTTACCGAGACTGATCGGAATCTCCTTGATCGTCTCGCCGTCCTTGGTGACCACCATCGTCTTGCTGGCGTTGTCCACCGTAATCACCAGCGCCGCGCCGACCTCGGCGTCCACGGTCAGGTCGTTGCGGCCGTACCAGCCGTCGCCCATCGGCAGGCCGCCGGTCTGCGCCTTGTAGAACAGTTGGGTGCCGGCCTGCCAGAACTCGCGTGGCCGGAACTGGACCTCGGTGGGGCTCACCCAGTACCAGATGCCCTCCTGGGCGGGCTCGGTCTCGACGCTCAACCGTCGCTGCACGTCGTCGCGGTAGTCCTGCGGGATGTCCCGGCTGAACCGCAGGATCAGCGGCATCGCGACACCGACCACGTTGCCGTCGCCCAGGAAGCTGGACACCCGTACCTGGTTGCCCGGTTGGGCCATCGTCCGGAAGTTGTGGCTGGCCGTGGTGGTCTCGCCGTCGTCGCCGGTCACCGTCACCGTCGCCGTGTACGCGGCGTCGTACTCCAACTGCCCGTTCGGCAGGAAGACAGTGCCGTCCGCGTCGACCTCGCCCGGGACGGGGTTGCCGTCGGCGTCGGTCAACTCCACCTTGGTCTGCGCCGCGTCGGTGGTGGTGAACGTGATCGCCGTCGACGCGGGCACGTCGGTGGCGTCGGCGGCCGGCTCGGTGATCGTCGCCTGGGCCTGTGGGCTCGGCTCGGCCTCCGTGCCGCCCTGCCAGGTGGGAGCGTCACCGGCGCGAGTGCATGCGCCGGTGAGGGCGAGCGCGGCGGCGAGCGCGACGGCCGTGACAACCCGCGGTACGGGCGGTCGCGCCCGCCCGGCGCGCGGCTTTACCTGAAAGCGGCTGACTCGCATGATCCCCTCACGAAAGCTTGGTCCCCGGATCCCATCGTCCAGCAAAGACGCGGTGGGGCAACTCCCGGGTTCGCGCCTCAACGTACGCAACATCGACACGGCTGACCGATATATCCCGGATCATCCAATCCGTTCGGTCAGCCGTGTCTCATTCGTCCGTAGTTGGCAGTTATTCAGATGTCATACTGTGCCGGTCTGACGCCGACCAGAATCACAACGGCCGTCACCCGGACGTTGCTGTCGGTACCGGAGTCGGTGCTGTCGGTGCCGGTGAACCAGCCCCTGCCGGCTGCAGATCGGCCGGGACCGGCAACGCACTACCTTTGACGAACTCGTCCCAGGTGAGGTTCCAGGCCGTCCAGCCGTTGCCGTCCGCCAGCTCCCGCTCGGTGCCCTTGACCGTGATCGGGTCACCGACCTTGGTCTGGTTGAACAGCCATTCGGCGTTGGCCATCGACAGGTTGACGCAACCGTGTGACACGTTGCGTACCCCCTGATCGCCGACCGACCACGGGGCGGCGTGGATGAACTCGCCACCCCAGGTGATCCGCTGGGCGAACGAGATGTCCGTCCGGTAGCCCTCCTCCGGGCCCAACTCGGCGAAAGTGTCGAAAACGGTCTGTTCCTGCTTGTCCATCACCACCATGGTGCCGCTCGACGACGGCGTACTCGGCTTGCCGAGACTGACCGGCATCTGCTTGACCAGCTTGTCGTTCTTGAACATCGACAGCTGCTTGGTGGCGTTGTCGACCTCCACGGTCACCTTCTCGCCGATCTTCGCGGTGGCACCTCGGTCCATGTCCCCGTACCGGCCGTCACCGGTCGGGTGACCGTCCAGCGCGATCCGGGTGGTCAACGTCGTGCCGGCCTGCCAGAAATCCGGCGCCCGGTAGAACGCCTGGGTGCCGTTGGACACCCAGTACCAGGTGCCCGGCTGTGGCGGGTCGGTCTTGACGAACATCCGCTTCTGTACGCTGGCCCGCTCCTGCTCCGGGATGCCGGGGAAGAACTCGACCACCACCGGCATCGCCACCCCGTACGTCCGTCCGTCGAACAGGTAGAGGCCGGTGCCGGTCTGCGACCCGGATCTGCCCATCGTGGTGAACGACGTGGTCTTCGTCTCCTCCTCCCCGGTGCTGCTGGTCGCGACGACAGTCGCCGTGTACTTCTTCTGATTCTTGAGTGGTTTGTCCGGCACCCAGGAGGTGCCGTCCTCCCGCATACTGCCGCTGACCTCGCCGCCACCGTCCTCGACGAGGGTCACCGAGGTGACCTCCCCGCCGCTGACCGTGGTGCCGATCTCCGTACTGATCGGCAGGTTCTTCGCATCCGCCTTCGGCGCGATGGCGAACTCGAACGGCTCCGGCGGGGGTGTCGGACTCGCCGTGGCCTCCTGGCCGCTGACGAATCGTGGTGTCTTGTCCGATCCACACCCCGCCAGTGCCGCCGGTGCGATGACTGCCAGTGTCACCGCGACCGACCAACCCCTCCTGACCTTGTGCATGCCAGTCCCCGTTCCTTGTTCCGTCCCTGCCGACATCGTGCATCACCCGCCATGCCCTTCGTGCCTGATCCGGAAGGGTGCCAGATCCGCGCACATGGGCAGGTCCGCCGGACAGACGGCTCGTTGCCGGCAACTGGTTGGAAGCTGGACGGCCGGACATGCTACGGTTGCCCGCGTTGTCAGCGAGCGCCGCTAGCTCAACTGGCAGAGCAGCGGACTCTTAATCCGCGGGTTGTAGGTTCGAGTCCTACGCGGCGTACCAGACACCAAGCCCCGACCGGCGGTTTCCGCCCGGCCGGGGCCTTTGTCGTACGCCGTACCGCTGCCCGGGTGCTCGTCGGGCGCTCGGGAGCCGTTGGACCGGTCGACCGATGGTGGGACCGGGGCCGCCCCTGGTGGACGCCACCGGCGCAGCCCTCGGGGTGACTCTCAGCCTGGTGTCGTCGGCTGGTGGGCGACGTTTGCGGCGTCGGGGATGCGGTCTTCGGTGAAAAGGGCGACGACCTCGTCGAGCAGTTGCTCGAGATCGCCGAGGCCGTGCATGTCGTAGTGCTTGTTGACGATCCTGTCGTCAGCCAGGCGGACCGTCGCCACCTCGGCTTCGCCGGTGCTCCAGATTGCGATCTCGGCGAGCCACGAGGCGGACTCGAGCTCGCTGATCACGATCGGCTTGCCGTGGTTCGGCTCGATCGGCCGCGTGTGCCACGACATGGTCAGACTCGACCAGGCCCCGGTCCGCGCCAGCACCGCGTCGGACAGCGCCTCGAGCGGGAACGTCACGCCGACGACTATCGCACGCTTGGCAAAGCACGCTTCTGCGGTCGAGGCGACGCGATCCGTCAACCAGTTGAACAGCCGGATCACCGATCCGACCTGGATCGAGGCGTCGTGGGCGGTGAACCCACCCAGGCTAGCTCGCGGTCAGCGCGAGGTCGGGCTGCTGGGTGCGGAGGAGCTGAGCGAGAGCGGCGATTCGCCGTAGCGGTGACAAGTCTGGCGGCGGAAGAGGGCTGTCGCTGAGAAGCTGGGACACCGCGTCGCGGACTGCGGTGTGCAGGGGCGAATCGTCGATGACGACGTCGTGCAGGAGGCGATCGCCTCGGTGTGCGGTGATGCGGTGCTGGTTGCGATCGAGCTGCCAGCCGTCTGGGGCTGTGACGGGGTCGAGGTGCGCCACGAATCTGGTTTGCCCGGCGTGCACCGTGATGTGGCGGTGCCTGTCGTCTGACGGCCGGCGGCCTCGGCTCCACTGGCTCCGACCGACGGAGCCTGTTCGAGGGGTGCTGCCGAGGATGACAGTTGAGCCGGTGATGGTCGAGGCGAGTTCGAGGGTGACGTGGTGGTCGTTGACAGCGATGGTTGTTCGTTCGGTGAGTGCGGAGACGAACATGCGTGGGTCGTAGGTGGCGGTCAGCTCGGAGCGTTGTGGGTCATCTGCGAGGTACGTTGTCCAGACCTCGGCGGGCAGGAACTGCCGTAGCGCGGTGAGCATGTGCAGCCACTCGTAGCCGAGCACTCCATAGGAACGGTCGACGAAGCGTCCGCGTGAGATGTCGACGGTGCGGTCCTTGCTGAACGTGACGCCGATGTGGTGGATCGTCGCGTCGGGCTCGATCTCGCCGACGGTTTTCCATAGCGCGTCGAGGGCCCGGCTGTGCCGGTACTGGTCGACGAGGACCAGCCGGGAATTGCGGTGGCTGGCCAGCAACGCGGTCAGTTCGGCGATCTCGTGGCCCTGGCAGGCGGGCTTCTCCAGCAGTACCCGTGCCTGCGGATCGCGGGCCAGGATCGATCGGAGGACCGGAAGGTGATCGGCGGTAGGGCAGCACACCGACCACAGGGCCACGGCCGATACGACGGCATCGGGCAGATCATCGACGCCGGTGGTGAATTTGCGGAAGTCTTTGGGGAGGTGCTGGTGCTTGGGGTCGAGGATGGTCAGCGATGCACCCGCATCGGCGAGGATCTCCGCGTGCAGGCGCCCGGCGACGCCGTAGCCGACGATGCAGGCCCGCAGCCCGCCGACGTTGGGTGCGGTGCCGGAGAGCGCGGTCGCGGCCGGAGTGTCGGCTGGCGGCGTCGTGAGATACGTGTCGTAGTACGCCTCGTAGAGCCCAGCGGCCCGTACGACATCGTTGACGACCTCGACGTGCACGCCGGGCGTCAGCTGGTCTGCGTTTCGGCACATCCACCCGGCGGCGATCAAGGTACCGGCCCGATAGGCGTCGTAGCCCTGGTTGGGAATGGCGTCGGCTTCGTACAGGTTGAGTGAGCGACCGTCGCCGAGCACGGTGGCGTGGCGTCCGTTGTCGAGGCGGTATCTGCGACCGAGGCCGGGGACATTGGTCGCCTGTCCCGCGTATCGGGGCGTGGCGAGCAGGCTGAAATCCTTGGTGGCAAACGGTGCGAGAAACACGTCGTCCGGCATGAGGGTCAGGTCGGTGGCGGTGATGGCGTCGTTTCCGGCGGTACCGACGACGAGGAATGGGGATGCGGCTGTCAGCGCGTCGCTGACACGGCGGTGGGTGGTGTAGCCGGATTCGGCGGCGGTGATGAGGGAGAGCGGATCGGTGTCGACGATGTGGACCTGGGCGCCCTGAGCGCGCAGGTTGCCCGCGAGGCGCGAACCAAGCTCACCGAAGCCGACGACGAGCACCCGACGTCCGCTGAGCTTGTGGGCGGCCAGAAGAGACCGTAGGCGGCGGGCGCAGGATTCGGCGATCTCGTGGTATCCGAGGCGCTTCTTCAGCTCGGAGTGGGCGAGGTTGAGCACCGGGATCGCCAGTGGCCCGGCGGCGTCGATGCGTTTGATTCCAGACACCGTCAGCTCGATGGCGGCGTCGACACGACGGGGCGCATCTCCGCCGCCGTACCCCTGTGCGATGAGCCCGCCGTCGTCGATGACGAGCACCCGACATCCTGCGCCGTGGGCCTCGTCGATGAAGGCGTCGACGGTGGCCCGCGCGGCTGCCAGCTCGATTTCGTGGCTGGCGGGCGCGTTGATCGCGGTGTTGTCGAGGACACCGCTGGCGATGCCGTGGGCAAGCAGCGTGGCGTGAACTCGGTCGCGGCGGAGAGTACGGTCGCCCTTAGCTAGGGCATAGATCCGGTGTGCTGGGATTCCGGCGCGGTGGATGCCGAGCAGAAATCCGAGCGTGTTTTCGACATAGTGGTCGCGGAAGATCAGAGCCCAGCCGTCGAGGCCGAGGTCGGCGGTGGCGTACTGGTCGATGAGCGGCAGGTAGGTGCGGAGGCGACCCAGTTCGCTGTCGCTGTGGCGGCGCAGCCGCAGCGTCAGATCGTTGACCAGTGCGGTTCTCGTTGCGTCGTCGGCGCTGGAGTCGAGCAGGACTTCAAGGTGTGTTTCAGACTCCAGGTTGTGGGCCTGGCTGTCCGGGGCCTGTGGGAGATGGTCGCGCCAGCGGACGGCGACATTCACTGATTGGTCCTCCCGCAGGAGGACTGCCGTGTCGGGCTGTGGGTGGGTGACGAGGAGCCCGTGCACGGAGGCGATCTGTCCCAGCGCTGCGCGCAACTCCTCCGGGGTCACCGGGCCATGTAGGACGTGCCAGTTCCGGTCGAGTGGGGGGTTCTGGGTGGTCATCATGTTCCTCACTGTGAGGAGGTGGTTGGTGTCAGCGGTCCGCGATGATGTCGTGGAGGAGAGCGTCGGTGTCGGCCTGGTGGTCGAGCAGGACGCTCGCTGCGCGGTGGCGTAGGAGCCAGAATTCGTCGAGGGCGTCCTGGAACAGGCCAGGCTTGAGGTAGTGCTGCTTGACTCCGTACAGGCTGGTGAGCAGTTGCAGCAGCGCGACCCGGGCACAGGACCGGATGTCGTCGTCGGTCACCGTGGGGTTGGTTCGCACGTAGCCTTCGATCAGCGTTCGCGCGATGGTGAGCCAATCTGCCGTCGTGGCGACCGTGTTGGGGTAGAACGCCACCCGGCCCACCTCGTAGGAGACGAAGAACGGGTCCGGCGGCCGGAAATCGATCACGGCGGAAAGCCGGTCGCCATCGAAGATCAGGTTCACTGGGCTGTAGTCGCCGTGCAGGATCTGGGTGGTGAGCTTGGGCAGGTCCTTCATGAGCCGGGGAATGTCGGCGATGGAATCTCGTCGCTCGGCGAGCGTGCGGGCGGCTTGGGTATCGAAGGGGTCCGCAGGACCGGCCGCGATGCGAGCCTCGGCGATGTCGATGAGACGGTCGACGGTTGCTGCCAGACCGACGAGGTCGACGGCAAGCCAGTTCTGTGCTTGCGGCGATGGTCCCGCGCTGGCGGGCAGGGTGGCGAAGGCGGCGTGGATACGACCAAGGGTCGTGCCAGCGGCGAGCGCCTGACCCGCTGTCAGGTCCGTGGTGACGACGGCCCCGGGCATCCACTCCCACACGGATACCGCGTACAGGGAACTGGCGTCGATCGGGTCTCCGGCGTGGTTACGGAGCAGCCCGGCGACCGGCGTGCCGTGGCGCTCGGCGAGTGCCGACAGCTCGATAGCGGCGGCTTCGCCGGCCAGGTCCGTGCCGGGTGGATAGTTCTTGACGAAGACGTCTCGGCCTACGCACGTCGCCCGGTAGTTGGTTGTTCCCTGCCCGATGGGTAGGCGGACCAGACGGGCCGGTGCGAGTCCGTAGCGGCGCAGGAGAAGGTCGGCGATCGTGCGTGCGGGTTCGCTGGTGAGTTCGGTCATCGGAGGGACTCTCCCGTCGCGTCTTCGTATGGTGGGCAACCGGACGCGGCTGGTGCGGAGGGTTGACCCGGTAGCAGTTCTTTGGCGAGCGCTTCGTAGATCTGGCCGGTGCGTTTCCACCGGCCGGCTGAGCTGCTCGGCGGCCTGGGTGCCTTCCGCTCGACGGCACGTCGTGGTGTCATCAGAGCGGCTTCCGCTGCGGCCATCGCGGGTCCGAGGTCGCCTTCGGCGGGTGTCAGCCATCGGGGACGGTCTCGGGTGATTTCCTCGACGGCGGGTAGATCGGGCGCGATTACCGGCAGGTGATAGCAGATGGCGGTGGTGACCGAGCTGGGGTGCAGAACCTCCGAGAAGAAGTCGTAGCCGTCATCGCTGCGGTACGGGCAGACAGCGGCGTCTGCGGCAGCGTAGAGGTGGCCGGCCTGCTCAGGTGGCACGCGGTGTGGATACCAGATGGCTCGGCCTTCGGCGTCGGCGACGACGCGATTGATGTCGGCCGAGATCGCTGGGTCGCGGCTGGCGCCGGCGATTACCAGGCTCGCGCGGGTGGTGTGAGCGAGGAAGGCCGCAGCGGTGGCGGGTACGTCCTTGTACCGGGTGATGTGGCCCAGTAGCAGGAACGTCAGGGACTGGTCACGCATGTGCTTCACCAGCTCGGAGACCGCGCCGCTCGGCGCTCGCTCGGGGTCGTCCAGCCCGGCCCAGCCGACCACCCGCACGTCCGCGCCCGTGCGGGCTCGCAGCGCGGTGGCATCTGCGTGCGTGTGGCACAGGACGACGTCGGCGAGGTCGAGGACACCCCGGGTCACGGTGTCATCGGTGTCGGTCGCCGCGTCGCCGTCGATCGGTTTCAGGTTGTGGACCGTCCAGACCACGCGCCAGCCGGCCTGCCGCAGACCGGCCAGGGTCGCCAACAACCTTTCGGCAGCCTGTGGTGTACGTGCCCCCTGGGTCGGATCTTGGTAGAGCCGTTTGAGCCGGTGCAGGTTGAGTACGCCGGGCGGCTGCATCGCGTTGACGCTGGCGAGGTCCGGACGGAAGGCCAACGGAAGCGTCATCGGGGCGTAACGGTGGAGGTGAGCAAAGTACGGGCTCGGCCAGCGTGGGTAATCCGTGGCAATGACCCATCGGCGAGGCATCGCGGTCGGTGCGGACGTCATAGGTTTGCCTCTGAGCGGGAGTGCCACCAGGCAACGGCGCGGCGGTAGCGGTCCAGGCAGACCTGCGGGCTGCGGTCGGCGCCGGTCCATTCGAAGGCGATCTCGACCGGGCTGTCGTTCTCCAGGTGCCCGAACGTCTTTGCCACGATTTCGTAGCCGGCACCGGGCACATGATCGTCACTGTCGCTGATGTGAATGACGCGGGTGCGCGGTGCGAGGACGGACACCTGAGCGGCGAGATTGTCGGGATCCTCGGAACGCCGCCACGCCTGTTGGACCTGAGCCGTGTCCATCAGCAACGCGAGCCATGGGGCTCGTTCGAGGTGCGTAACCAGCGCATCGACTGAATGATCTGTGAACCATGCCGGCTCATGTAGCTCGATGAGCGTCGTCAGCCCGTGGCGGGCGGCGAGGTCTGGCACCGTCAGGTCGGCCCACTGCCGCTGGTCGAGGTGATGCCTGGCGAGCAGGCGAACCGCGTGGGCTCGCAGTACGGACGCGGCGTGGCCCAGCCGGTTGAGTTCGGCGCTGGCCCGCCAGTAAGTAGGAGTGCCCGGCCGAGCGAAATCGATCAGATCGAGATCTGCGGTGACAACGGTGATCGGCACGCTGACCTGGGAGCAGCGAGCCCACCGATCGAGCGTGGCGGTGTCACGCCTGGCCAGATCGAATCCGCGCGGGCCGCCGCGCAGGTGCAAGAACGGAACCTCGTGCTCCACCGCGAGCGCGAGTAGGGCTTCCGGATCGACGCCACCGATTCCGATGCTGTAGAGGCCGACGGCCGTCGGCGTCGAACTGGTCACGACCACTCCAGGATCACGAACGGTGCAGTACAGCGCCGATTGCCGGCCAGAGCGGCGTAGAACGGACCGGCCCGCTCGCCCGGAACCCGGGCGAACCAGCGCGGCACTGCGTCGATGTCGACCGTGTCGCCCACCCAACCCAGCACGGTCTCGAATGCCGACCGCCTCGCCTGGTCCGAGTGACCGGCAAGTTCATGCATGCCCACCACAGCGACGCCTTGCCGGTGCACGGCAGCGGAAGACAGGTCCGCCGCGTCTCCCGGCGTGCCCAGCAAGCCAAGGAGCCCGCCCGGGGTGACCATGGCCAGCGCTCGCGTCGGACGCCCGGTGCAGTCGATGACAAAAGTCTGCGTCGCTACCCCGGGCGGCTCGGTCAGCATGGTCACGTCCGGTATGACCGCCGCAGCCGGTCGCGGATGCCGGGTAACTGCCACCACCTGCGCCACACCTC
Organism: Micromonospora sp. LOL_021; assembly: GCF_048060215.1. NCBI lineage: Bacteria > Bacillati > Actinomycetota > Actinomycetes > Micromonosporales > Micromonosporaceae > Micromonospora > Micromonospora sp. LOL_021. The sequence continues at coordinate 116,169 of NZ_JBHMIN010000007.1, forward strand.
GGCGCTTGAGTTCCAGCACACAGCCGAGGGCGACCGGTCCGCCGCCGATGACTACAACCGGCTCCGAGACGCGGTCGTCCGACATCCAGCGGCGCAGGCCAAGAGCCGCTATCAGCTGGAACCGGGCAACTGCGACGTGCTCGGGTCTGGTCCCCGGCGGGATCGGCAGTGCGCGGTGGTCGTCAGGCTGGGCGTCAGCACCGTGAGGCACGGGTGTCAGTAGCTGCCCACCATCCAGCGAATCGGCGACTGTCATGTACCCGGCAGCATGATCGTCTTCATCAGCTGTGGCGAGAAGATGCCGCAGCTCAGTCCCAGGGCTGACCACGCTGTACCGAGCCGCGAGCCAACCCTGCCTCGCGGGCACGCGCGGCACGACAATGGCGGTACCCCGCCGGAAGATGATCCGAGCACCTATACCTTCCGGATCGATCATGGCCATCGCTCCAGCAGGTTTGGAAGCTCGGCCACGTGCGCGATGACCGGGATGTCCTCGGGCAGGCCAGGCGGCGGTTCCCCGGCGCACACCAGGGCAGCCCGCATCCCGGCGGCACGCGGGCCGACGACGTCCTTGTCGAGAGTGTCGCCGACGAACAGCACTGCCCCCGGCACACCTCCGGCAGCGTCGACCACCGCAGCGTAGAAGCGGGGATCGGGCTTGGTGAACCCGATGTCGCTGGACAGCACAAGGGCATCGAAATGCTCCACCAAGCCGGCGACCGCAAGCGTCCGTCGCCGGTGGGCGATCGGGCGCTGAGTGTTGCAAGCCAGGACCAGCTCCCGCTGGCTGCGGCGAAGCGTCCGGACCGCAGCGGCGGCACGCGGATCGACGACAGCGTCGGGCACCGACTCCCACAGCGCGTCAACCACCGCGTCCAGGTCTGGCGGCTGAGCGCTCACGCGCTGCCAGGCATCCGCGAGAATCGTCTCCCACGGTGTCTGGACACCTTGCCGGTATGCCGCCTTCGCCTCGGCACGCACTTCGTCGACCGCGACGTCAAGCCCAGCGGGACTCGGCCAGCCAAACCGCGACTCCAACACGGCCACGACGTCGCGGCCGCACGGTGACGCCCCTGGAGTTGCGAGCGTGCCGCCGAAATCTAGCGCCACCGCTGCCACAGCTAACGTATTCACCGCCGATCCTCCTCACGCTGCATGGCATCAACCACCGCCGCGATGTCGCCTGGGCTGCCCCGCACCCACCAACAACGAATGGTGGATGCCAGCCGACGCACCAGCCGCAGTCGACGGCGGGCTAACTCGGGGCCCTCCAGAAGCGACAACGGGTCCGCCGCCGCGTCGTCCAGGATCTTGCTCAGCAGGTGCCCGCTTGCCCGGTACAGCGCGTTCGCGGCCACCTGTTCCCCACAAGGAGCCGGTGGTGACCCGAAGCTGTTGCCATCCACCGCCACCATCACGATGCCCGCAAGATCCGCGACCGCATTGCTGGCGTCACTGGGAAGGCTCGCGGCGAGATCTACCCGCTCGTCATCCGGCTGGCCGAGAACAAAGGTGGGGAACCACCGCTCAATCGCAGATCGTCGCAACACATAGGCGCGGGTGCCGCCGACCACGTCGAAGCTGCCCTGGCCATTCAGCCTCACGAGGCAGGTGTCCCCCGCGAGGGGAGACCAGCCCATCGACGTGATCATGGCCAGCCCAGTGAGACTCTTTCCGGCGCCGTAGTCGCCGATCAGCAGCATCGCGTGGCCCGCCTTCGCCACGGCGACACCGTGCACGCTCAGCGTGTCGTCGTAGAGGTGCTCGGCATGGAACCTGGCGTTGATGGTGCGCCGGGCGTCGGCCTGGGTGGTCGCGTCAGCAAGGGTGAGCGACGTGTTCTCGCTATCCACTTCGATTGGCTCGCTGCGCGCAGTGGGGATCTGCGCCAAGAGCGTGTGCCACCACCGGCCCAGGTGGGGTGGTCCTGCTACCACCAACCGGTTGCTACCGCTGTGAACAGCCCAACGGACGGTCACGACGCGCTCCCCATGATCCAGGGGAGGTGGGCGGCGAGAGCACCCCATACTGGCAGCGACGGCAACCGCGCCATGTCCGGTACGCGTAGTCCGACTACCGCAACCTCGGCGCTGCGGAGCGCAGCGAGCAAGTCGGCCTGCCCGATTTCCGTTGACCGGAGCAGCTGCGCTGGCGGCCCAGCGACACCGAGAAGGTCGAGCATCATCAACCGTTGAGCGGGAATCTGAGCCGCGACCGTCAGCGCTGACCCGAGCCGGTCTACGCCGATATTCCCATCGACCAGCCCGTGCCGCCCCGGGGAGGTGGCACTGGTTGGACTGACCACGACGACCGCCCCCACCATCGTGGGTCCGGTCCGCTGGATGTCAAACATGGAAGCGTACTCGGGTGGGCTGAGCACCAACCGGTGCCGTCGAGAGCTACTCCCGAAGGTGTTGAGCGCAGTCGCAGTGGTGGGCCTCTCGTGTGTCATGGTGTTCAAAAGTTCCAACGGGATACTGACTCGGGTTGGCCAGCCGACCGCGATCACGCCGCCGGAACTGGGGCGGAGGAGTACAAGGTCGTCGGACATGAACTTGGCGGACAACTCGACAGACGCCCGGTGCGCCAGCGTCGACTTGCCGCCATGTGAGCCGGCAAGAAAGACCACCGCCTGAGGACCGACGTCCGTGTCGACGCTTACGGCCGCAGCGTGCATCAGGTACCAACCATCCGCGAGTAAGCGCGTTCCGAAGAACATCCGGCCAACCCAGTCCGGCCACCGCCGGCTCGGTTCGTCCCCGGAGGGCAGCAGCAACCGTGTTCGTTGGGACTGGGCGTCTACCTCAATGAGAGTCTCAGCGGAGCCCTGCCGATACTGACCGGCGAGGACAAGACGGCCGCCCGCTACATCGACGAGCTCCAGCCGCCGGCCGATGTCAGCCCATGAAAGGACCGGATGGCCACGGCGGCGACCAGCGCTGACCGAGGCAAGCGCGGATGTGGACCGACCAACCAGGTTTCGTAGCCGACGGCTCCGCCATTGAACATGGCGGGGCCAACACCGCCAGTGCCTCATCCGTCAGGCCCTGCGCGTCGGTGGTGAACCGTAGGCAATGCCCTGCAAGAACCAGGTCCCTTGGTGCTCCCGATGACCGCTTGGGCAGCCCAGCCGCACTGGACATCAGCGTCACCACAATCCTCCTTACTAGACAATTGCGCCATATGCCCAAATCTCAACGACCTCGATGATCGCGGTCATAGAGCAGATCCTCGGGATTGAGCGCCCGGCTGCGCCCAGCGACTGCCCAACCCGTGCGATCCGGCGGCAGCTGTCCCGCGTCCGGCTCGCGGCCAGCAGAAGGCGGTGGCGAGCCGGGATACCGATCAGGGTCGTCCCCGGCTGCCACGATGACAGACGCGGCGGATGCCCGTACCGGGCATGGCGCAGTTCTGCCACAGGTCGAGCACGTTCTGGCTGTGGTGGCGTGGTGGCGCTGGTACAGCTCCACGGCCGTGGAGTGAGTCAGAGTGCCGCGCAGGGTCGAGATCGGTCGATGCATCACAGTGCACCGAGCCTCCGCTGATGCAGGCGGACGCCCCTGACTTCGCTGACCGGCGGCGCGTCAACCAGGTGCGAGCTGATGAAGCCGGCTGCTCCGGTGACCAGAACGCGGGACGTCATCGGCGTCGTTCCTTCCGCACGGTCTGTTCGAACAGCCGCTGCCAGACGTGGGTGAACAGCGGAGGATCGGGGCTGGGCGCGGCGGGGCCATCTCCCGCGATCGGCGAGCCGCCGTCGCCCGACCTGACGGTGCCGGCGACAACTGCCGTCCTTGCGGCGTTACGGGAGAGGTAGATCGTCATCGCGGTCCTGCCCCCGACCTGTGCGCGCCGCGCCTGAGTCGGGCAAACCCGCCGCCGGGTCGCCGGCGTTGGCCGCCGAAGTGGCGGACCCGCCGCGATGCCGGCGGGTCCGCCACCGCGAGGGGGCGGCTGGGAGCACCCCGCCAGTCACCCACCCGCGCAGCCCCAGTGGCGGTACGCGGATGAGGAATCAACCTCACGGAACCGAAACCGACCGCCGTGGCGGCAATCCGGTCCTGCCGAGGTGACGCGTTCTCGGGTCTGGTCGATGTGTCCACCATGAACCTCATGCCGTTGACGAATCGGGTCGGTGAGCACCGGATGTTCATCTGGTCCACCACGAGCGCGTCGAGCCAGCCGTGCGGGCACCGGACAGCTCAGGACGAGACGCTCCAGACGTACGCCGAGGCAGGTGTGCAGACAGGCTGAACACCTGCGCCGCCCGTTCGTTCGCCGCGCACGGTCCGAACGTTCCGCAAGCCAGGCACTTCCCATCGGCGCACGACACCACGTGCTGCGTCAGGACGGCCTGCGCCTCCTCCAACTGCCCGCCGCCGAGATACGTCGCCACGGTTCCTCCAAGGTCATTTGTTCAATGGGTGGTGTGGCGGGCACGTCGTGCGCGTCGCTTCCATCGACGTCGCCTGCCGTCGCCGTCACCGGGACTCAACGGCTCGCCGTTCGTATCCCTCGATGACCAGGTTGGTCGCGCCGATAGATCAGCTGAAGTGGTTCTCCGTCAGCCGGTGTCAGCCGACACCGGGCAGCCACGACGCGCGGGGGCCAGCGAAGCGGCGATAGGGTGCGGCACATGAGTACCGGTGCTCGGCGGGCAAGTGAGTGGACCATCCACGACGAGCGGGTCATCGACGACACGAGGCGTGCCGTGCTGAGCGTCGCCGATGTCGAGCTACCCGACGGCGTCCGGTTCGAGCAGTACGTACTCAGGGTGCCGTCCGCCGCGATGGTGATCGTCTTGGACGAGGCCGACCGGGTGCTGATGATGTGGCGGCACCGGTTCATCATCGACCGGTGGGTCTGGGAGCTGCCGGGTGGCTACCTTGACCACGACGAGGACCCAGTCGTTTGCGCGGCGCGGGAAGTCGAGGAGGAGACCGGCTGGCGGCCCAGGACCATGGAGCCGCTGCTGGGCTTCCAGCCCATGGTCGGCACCATCGATCAGCAGAACATCATCTACCTGTCCCGAGGGGCCGACCCCACGGGCACCGTGCCTGACATCAACGAGACCGCGCGAATCGGCTGGATTCCGCTGGCCGAGGTAGAGCAACGGATCCACGCCGGGGAGATCGTCGGTGCGGGGTCTGTCGCCGGTCTGCTCGCCGTGCTGCTGGCCAAAGCGACAGGGCGAATTTAGGCAGCTTGGAGTAGCGGCCGTACGCGCGCGGAGAACTCCTGCACCGTCGGCAGCCCGGCGTACGGCGTGAGGCGGTCCGCGAGAGTGGCGAGGTAGGCGCGCGCCCGTTCGGAGCTCAGACTCTCAGCGGCTTGTGCTGCCTGCACCCCCACCGCGCCGGCTTGCTCCGGCTCACCGGACTGCACGTGGGCAAGCGCCAACAATGCCAGGTTGAACTGCTTGCCGCGGGCATAGGCGCTGCCGTCCATCTCCAACGACCGCACCGCGAACCGGGCCGCGAGCTTGCCTTGGCCGAGCGCGGCGAAGCAGTGGCCGAACTTGGCCGAGAGATACGCTTCGTCGAAGTAGCCGATCCACTGTGGGTTGCTCGTGTTCTCCGCGCGGTCGAAGGCGCGTTCAGCGCGGTCGAGCGCTGCGGTACACGCCGCCTCGTCGCCGCCCACGGCGTGGCCCTGCGCCTCCAGCACCGCAGATTCCGCCTGGATCGCGGCCATCCCGGACTCGGCCGCCGTGCGACCTGCGGCACGCGCCAAGTCGACCGCCTCCGCCGACGCCCCCAAGTAGGCCGCCTGGTGACTCATCGCCGCCAGGATCTCCGCGCCCAGCGGGCGATCGCCTGCGGCTGTGGCGAGCCGTAGCGCCTGGACCATGTACCGCTGCGCCAAGCCGTTCAGCCCAGCATCGTACGAGGCCCAGCCCGCGAGCTGGGTGGCCTCGGCCGCCGCCGAGTACAGCGCGATACCGGTACGGGCGTCGTACCGACCACGCAAGAGCGGAGCCACCTCGGTATCAAGGAACCGGACCAACCCGTCACGGACGTGGCCGCCGCCATAGCGGTTGTCGAGCGACCGGTAGACGCCGGAGATATGCCGAATCGTCTCGACGTGAGGCTCACCAACGAGGCTCTCACCGTGGCCGACAGGCTCCTCTTCGAGTCGAGCGGTCAGCCAGCGGAGCGCCGGCGTCAGGAACGCCGCCGCGTTGAATCCCGCACCCACCAGGAGATCTCGCCGTTGCATATCTCCCCGCCACAGCTCTGCCGCGACCTCCGCGCCGTGTCGCCAGTCCTGCGGGAAGTCTAATCCCACCGCCGCGTCGGGGCCCGGCTCAGCGGGACCCGCGACCAGTTCGCCGCTGTCAGCCGACACTTCGCTCACCAGGGCGGACAACTCGCCGTTGGCACCGAGCGCCGTGTCGAGCAGCGCCACCACGGACGCGCTGGGCCGCTTGCCGCCGGCCTCGAGATCCCAGAGGTATCCGTGCGAGCAGTGGACCAGATGCCCGAGCCGGCGGAGTGACAGGCCTCGCTCCTCGCGTAGCGACCTCAAGCGCGGCCCGAAGGCCGGATCGACGACAACGAGCTGTCGCGGCATGGCACGCTCTCCTCGGAAATGAGGTCACGATTGGCCGATTGGTCCTGCCGAAGCAAACACGTGGCTTGACAGTACTCCTTGGATCGCAATCGTAGGACCACGAGACCCACCAGCTATCACAGTGGGCAATCTGGACTCACGGCGATCTCGCTCGGTGCGGATGTTGCTATAGGAGCTGACCGAGGTGGCCCGGCGTCGGTGTGGGCCGGGTGAACGTCGCTGACGAACCGACGTCTCACAACGTGAGACCAGAAGTCGTGCGTGCCAAGATCTTTTCGCCTTCTTGGGCGGCATCTTCGTCCTGGCTGAGGGCGGCTCGGGTCGCCTGGTCCGGGGGAGTCCCGCTGAGTCCAGAGGGGTCGTGATCTAGGGCTGGCGATGGTGGTTGACAGGGTGCTGCTGGTGGGGCGTACTGGGATGCGTGCGACCGTTCGGTGGTCTGCCTGCCGGGTTCGATCGGCTGGTCTGGTGGCGCTCCTTCGCGGGGCGTCGTCGATCGTTGTGAGCCGGGTGTGGGGTAGGCCGTCGATGGTCATGAGTGACAGGGGGACCGTCATGAAGGATCTTCTCCCGGCTGGGTGAGCCGGTGGGTAGCCAGCGACGTTGGTGGCTGACCGCGTCGGCGTTGCCCTGTCTCTGAACTGTGCTCGACCCGTCCCTGCCAAAACCGGCGGCGTGTCGGTTCGGCTACTCGTCGCGCATGTCTTCCTGCACGTCTGCGTTGCCGCATGGTTGTCCCTGTTTGGGGACGGCTCGTTCCTTGACATGTCCACAGTGGTGTTTGTGCTGCCTTGCCCTCGGCTTGGGGGCGTTGCGCTGCTACCGCTGCCTGTCGGGCGTCGCCTGCCGCCTGGTGGGCGCGGGCTGCGGCTTTCATCCATCCGGTGCCGGCTCCGCTGGTGTCGGTGTCGTCTTCGACAAGGAGTTTCTGTTGTTGTTCCCCATGTTTTCGGCCGCTGCCGTGGCTGGTGGCGGTGACAGTTTCCGGCTTGACCCCCGTTCGGGGGTCGGGTTTGCCGTCCGGGTTGGGGTCGGTCTTGGACCGGTCCCCCGGACGGACCCCTGGTTCCGTCTTACACCGCAGGTCGGGCGGTCTGCCGGCGAGGGCTGGTTGTCCTGCGACAGACCTGTGCTGGTCTCGGGTCTCTCCCCCTGGGGGGGCTCGTGTGCGTATCGGAGAGGAGGTGATGGTGGATGGATGATCCGGTTCTGCGGGTGCAGTCGCAGTTGACTGCCCGGGATCGGGTGTTGCTGGGCTGGCTCTACGACCACGGGGTGCTGACCTCGTTCCAGATCGCGTACGCCCTGTTCCCGTCGCTGGATTTCTGTCAGCGCCGGTTGCTGACGTTGTACCGGTTGCGGCTGGTGGGGCGGTTCCGGCCGCAGCGCGCCGACGGCGGCTCGTATCCGTATCACTACGTCATCGACCAGCTCGGGGCGGAGGTCGTGGCCGCTGGCCGTGATGAGCGGCCACCGCGTCGGGATCATGCCCGGGTGGAGCGGCGCCGGTGGACATCGAGCCGCACCCTGGAGCACCGGCTCGGCGTGAACGGATTCTTCACCGACCTCGCCGGCTACGCCCGCACCCACCCTGAGGCCCGTCTGGGGCGGTGGTTGTCGGAGGCGGCGTGCCAACGCTCGGGGGCGTTCACCCGGCCGGAGGATCCGGGTCTGGTGCGCGCCTTTCAGCCTCGGGTCCGCCCGGACGGGTACGGCCTGTGGACGGTGCGAGATGCCAGGGTGCCGTTCTTCGTCGAGTTCGACACTGGTGGTGAGCAGTTGTCGGTGCTGACCCGCAAGCTGGCCGGCTACGAGGAGTTGTTCGGCAGGCTGGGCCGGGTGTGGCCGGTGCTGTTCTGGCTGCACTCCGCCGCCCGGGAACGCAACCTGCGCCTGCTGCTGGCCGAGACGCCGCCGCTGGTGCCGGTCGCCACCGGAGCCCGTGACCACGCCACCACGGCGGGCCTGAGCCCCGCCGGGGCGGTGTGGGCCGTGGCCGGCGACGACGGACAACGACAGACGCTCGCCGACCTGGCGGCGTGGGTCGTCGACGACCGTGACCTGGCCGGGGAGGCGGCGTGACCGTTGACAGATCGCCCACCGCCGCCCCGACACGGTCCGCGTACGGCGCCGCAGCGGGGCGGTTCTGTCACCGGTCTGTCAGCGGTGCAAAGTGCGGCCTACTTCACTCCATCTTGGAGAGCACCGCACTCGCCGCCGCTTTCTGCGGTCCGACCTTCACCTTGTAGAGCCAGCGTTCCTTGCGACCCTCGGAAGTTGAAGTAGCGGCCCCTCATCTCACCGATCGACTCGTCCGGCAGCTCGCCAAGCACCGCGGTTCCGCTCCCGGGGATCGGTAACTGAATGACCGCCGAGAGCATAAGTGCCAAAATTAGGGCGGCTACCGCCGCCCACTTGGGTGAGGAAAAGTTGATCAGGGTAATGCCTGGCGGCAGCGCCAACATGTCTGTCCGTGTCGCATCCAAGGGAAGCCCCGATCTGGTGCTCCGGATCTATCTCCAGCGAGACCTCGATCGCTTTTCATGTGAGCTGGAGACACTGATTCGGCTTGCCCGGATAGGTGCTCCTACTCCAAGGCCGGAGTCCTGGGGCCTCGCCTGCCCGGTCTTCGGCACCCCGTTTTTCATATACCAACTGTTACCCGGCGAAGATCTGGGTGCGGCGGCTCGGCGCCTGGACGCATCGACAATCGCTGCAGCCATTACGCCCCTTATGGATACCACGATCCGCCATATCTCGGCGCTACCGGTGCTGTCCTACGGACACCTGCACGCCGCCAATGGGGAGATGGACGGATCTGGTAGCCAAAATCATCACCAGGTTGATGAGTACGCCGCCGTAATCGGTCGAGAGCGGCTCGCCGATCCTTCATTGCTGGCAGCGGCCGTCGAACTTGCGGTCCAGAACATGCACCTGGTCAGCACCGACAGACCGAACCTGGTGCACCCTGATCTCAAGCCTGGCAACATCATCATTGGTCCCCGAGGCGCGTCAATCATCGACTGGGAGCTGCCGATCGGCGGCCACCCCGTCCTGAACTACGGTGGCCTGCTCGCCGAAGGAATCATTGATCCAAATCTGCGCCAAGGGCTGCGGCTTCACCTAGACCAGCTCAGCCGAGACCTGAGACTCGCGGCCGTCACCGCAGGTATTCTGCGCTGCCTCGAAACGCTCAGCTACCTTCCGGTGAACCCGTCAGTGCAGAACGGTCGAAAGGTACGACCTGATGGCGACGATCTGGCCAATTCGATGCGGACACTTTTGGAGTGGGCGCCATGATCCCGCCGAAGGGAGTGTCGGTAGTCGTCGCCTCAATCCGGGATCCAGAAACCATCACCGACAGCATCCAGGCGCTCGGCGTTTCTCTATCACAACTTCCGGGACCCGCTGAAATCGTGCTCGTCCGAGACAGCCCGCCTGGAACAGTACCCGCTGAGTGGATGTCGGCGGCGAAAGTCCATCCGGTCACGGTCATCTGGACCGGACGCCGTCGCGGGTCGTCCTTCGCCCGACGCCTCGGCGTCGACAACGCTGCCTACGACACTCTTCTCTTCACCGACGACGACGTTGTGGTCCCGCCCGATTGGGCAGCTCGGATGGCACTCGGCGTCGAGGAGCATGGAATTGTGACTGGTTTGATTCAGAGCAGAAGCGAAGGGTTCTTTGAGAGATGCGACGAGCTCATTGATCACTACCGAACTGCTGCGCGTGCCGCCGACGGTACGGTCAAGTTCGTGTCGTTCCCAAATCTCGGAATCACTCGGACTGTCTTTGATAGCGTTAGTCTCGACCTGTCGGCGGGAAATCGGGTCGACGATATCGAACTCGCTTGCCGGCTCCGCCTGTCCGGGGCATTCCCGCAGTTGGTCGAAACGGCAGTTGCGGTACTCTACCCTTCCACCTACCGGTCCTTCATTGGCAGAAAGGTCCGCCACGGAATCGGAATGGGTCGGCTCCGTGGCCAACTCGGTGCCGCAGCGTGGGATCAGCTCGAGCTTGGCCAGGCGACTCACCTGCTTCGGCGGTGGATCGCGTTGTCGCGGCAGATAACCCCTGGCGCGGGGGTCGTCCGGCGTCTCCAGGTAACTGCAGCGAACATCGCGTACTGTCTTGCGTTCTTGATTGTGGCTGCGCTGTTCCGTATTGGGATGATCCTCGGTATTGCGCGGACGCGTCGGTAGGGGGCGTTTCGATGATTTTTCTTGCGAATATGTGGGACGGCCTTCTTGGGGAACGTGGGCTGGAATTGCTTGCGGACTCATTCGGTGGGGTGAGCGGCAACTGGCTCAGCTCTCCCCGCCAGATGTCCAGGCCACCTGCGGACAGCCGGATACTTCTTTCTCCCTCCGTCATGGGGTCAGCCGTCACACCGATGACGGCATTTGATCGGGGCGCTGACGTTGTCGCTTGGGTACTGTTTCCCGATCAGCTCATCGGTTGGGACTGGCAGCATCAGACCTACCGGCACATGATCACGCCAGTACTGCACGACACTCTCCTGATCTGTCGAATACTCGCAGTGAACAGCGAGTACGCGGCAGGCAACCTGCGACAGGCCGGCGTCGACAGCGAGGTGTCGATCCTGCCGCTTGGCGTGGATATCCATGGCATCCGAGCAGCCAGGGATAATCGCCGCGAAGAAACAGGAGTCCATGTCTTGTGGGCACATATGTGGCGCAGCCAGAAGAACCCGGACAAGGCCCTGCGGATCGCGGCGGAAGTGTTGAAACGAGATCCGAGCATTCGCGTCACGATCGGCCGGGCGGGGACCTGGCTCGATGACCAGCACAGTCCACGCGAGTTCCGGGAAGAGGTCCTGACGCTAGCTCGTTCGTTGCAAGCGCAGTGCGGCGACAAAGTTCGCTTCGTGGAACACCTCGACTCGGCACGATCGTACTGGAAGCTGCTGTCGCAGGTGGACATTTCCTACAGCTGCTCTGCGGAGGAGAGTTTCGGAGTGGCCATGCTTGAGCACGCCGCCGCTGGGGCAGCATGCGTCTGCCCCAGCACCCTGTGCTACCCGGAAGTCCACCCGCACGCTTGTCTGGTGCCGCCAACCGAAACTGACATCGCGGATGCCATAACCGAACTCGCCGGAGACCCCGCCCTGCTTACGCAGGCGCGATCGCGCAGCCTGGCGCACGCGGCAACCTATCCCATCGAAGCGACGGTGCGCGGGATCGTCCAGCTTTTCAGCTGAGCGACCCCCTCACCTGATCGTCGAAACGCCCTCTTGCTACACCGTCACGAGGGTGCTCAGCCCTGGTTCGCCAGCTTCCTCGGTGTCCAGCCAGGCGACCCGACCTGCGGCACACAGATCGTCTGAGACGCTGCCGAGCGCGACCAGCATCTCTGGCTCGGCGCGGACCAGGACCCTGGACACGTCCGCCCGCATTGACAGCTTCGCTTCCGACTTGGCCTTTCGGATCGCGGCGATGACCTGACTGGCAACAGTCAGCGCGGTGGAGTCGGCACCACCGACAGCCGCGCGCAGCTCGTCGCCCTTCGGCCAGGCAGCCTGGTGGACAGTGCCGGTGCGCCACCACGACCACACTTCCTCGGCGACGAAGGGCAGGAACGGCGCGAACAGCCGCAGCAGCGTGGCCAGGGCGATGGTCAGCGCAGCGCGGGCAGACTCGGCTGGCTCGGAGCCACGTTCGCCGTACCCCCGGCTCTTGGCCAGCTCAAGGTAGTCGTCGCAGAACCGCCAAAAGAACTGCTCAGTGCGCTCCAATGCTCGGGCGTAGTCGTAGCTGTCCAACGCGGCAGTGGCTTCATCCACCACGCTGGCCAGCTCCGCGAGCATCGCCCGGTCCAAGGCCTCGGTCACCGTGGCGGATTCGGCCGGAGAACCCAGGCCGAGCACGAACCGGCTGGCGTTGAGAATCTTCATCGCCAGCCGGCGGCCGACCTTCATCTGCCCGGTATCAAATGCGGTGTCCGTACCCGGCCGGCCATTGACCGCCCAGTAGCGCGCCGCGTCGGATCCGTACTCCTCCAGCAGCGCCAACGGAGTGACGACGTTGCCCTTGGACTTCGACATCTTCTTGCGGTCCGGGTCCAGGACCCAGCCGGAGATCGCCGCGTGCGACCACGGCAGGCTGCCATGCTCCAGATGCGACCGCACGACGCTGGAGAACAGCCAGGTCCGGATGATCTCGTGCGCCTGAGGACGCAGATCCATCGGGAACACCCGCTGGAACAGGTCATCGTCGGTGCCCCACTTGCCGGCGATCTGCGGGGTCAGCGAGGACGTCGCCCAGGTGTCCATGACGTCCGGGTCCCCGACGAACCCTCCAGGCGTTCCCCGCTGCTCAGCTTGGTAGCCCGGCGGGGTGTCTACGCTCGGGTCCACCGGCAGGGCCGCCTCATCGGGCAGGATCGGCTTGTCATAGACCGGCTCACCCTGCTCGTCGAGGGGGTACCACAGCGGAATCGGCACCCCGAAGAACCGCTGCCGGCTGACCAGCCAGTCCCCAGTCAGACCACCGACCCAGCTCTCGTAGCGGGCTCGCATGTACTCCGGCTGCCAGGCCAGCTCCCGGCCCCGTCCCAACAGCTTTTCGCGCAGGTCGGTGTCGCGGCCTCCGTTGCGCAGGTACCACTGTCGGGTGGTGACGATTTCCAGCGGCTTGTCTCCGCGCTCGTAGAACTTCACCGGATGCGTGATCTTCTCCGGCTCGCCGGTCAAGTCCCCGGACGCGCGCAGCAGCTCCACCACCCGTTCCCGAGCAGTGTGCATGGTGGCCCCAACCAGTTGGGCGTAGGCAGCGCGTCCCTGCGGGTCGTTCAGGCCGGGCGGCGGGTCCGCCAGTATGCGACCGTCCCGGCCGATGATCGGCCGGGTGGCCAACTGCAGCTCGCGCCACCACAGGACGTCGGTCAGGTCGCCGAATGTGCAGATCATGGCGATGCCGGTGCCCTTGTCGGGAGCCGCGAGCCGGTGTGCGGTGACTGGAACCTCGACCCCGAACAGCGGCGAACGGACGGTCGTGCCGACCAGGTCGCGGTACCGCTCGTCATCCGGATGCGCCACCAGCGCCACGCACGCCGGCAGCAACTCCGGGCGGGTGGTCATGATGTAGACCGGGCTGCCGTCCGGCCGGTGGAATGCCACCTGATGGTGCGCGCCGGGCCGCTCCCGATCCTCCAGCTCCGCCTGCGCGACCGCGGTCCGGTACGTGACGTCCCAAAGCGTCGGCGCCTCGGATAGGTACGCCTCACCGCGCTTGACGTTCCTCAGAAACGCCCGCTGCGACACCCGTCGTGAGTCGGCGTCGATGGTCTGGTAGGTCATCTGCCAGTCGACCGACAGCCCCAGCCGCCGCCACAGCAACTCGAACACCTGCTCATCGGCGACCGTCAACCGCTCGCACAACTCGATGAAGTTGCGCCGAGACACCTGAATCTCCGACTTGCCCGGCTGCTCTGGAGGAGCGAAATCCGGGTCGTACGGCAGGGACGGGTCGCAGCGCACCCCGAAGAAGTTCTGGACCCGGCGCTCGGTGGGCAGGCCGTTGTCGTCCCAACCCATCGGGTAGAACACGGCCTTGCCCCGCATCCTCTGATACCGGGCGATGACGTCGGTGTGCGTATACGAGAAAACGTGACCGACGTGTAGCGACCCACTCACCGTGGGCGGCGGCGTGTCGATGGAATACACCCCGTCCCGGTCGGCGGACCGGTCAAACCGGTATACGCCCTGCTCCTCCCAGCGACGCGCCCACTTGTCTTCCAACCCGTTCAAGGACGGTGCCGACGGCACGGCGGAGCCCGCAGAGGTGTCAGTCATAGCTGTTCATGCTACCGGTGGCTGTCGCACGCCTGGCAAAGGAGTTACCTTGCTCCGACCGTAACCGCGCAGGGTGAATAGTTGCTGTTCATACCTCTTTGCCCTCTGTGTCACCGCGCGCCGAGCGAGGATCTCTCGCCACCCGGGTTGCTACCTCGCCGGGTACACAACCCTCGCCAGCGGCGACCACAGCGAAGCCGCCGTCCAGCTCAACCAGGCGCTCGCCACGCTCCCCGGCACCAGCGCCAAGCAGCGCAGCGTTGTCCTCGCCGACCTCGCGACCGCGCATGGCGGTGACGGCGACCGCGCCGCCGACTACCTCAACCAGGCCGTCGACGCCCTACACACCGACTGGTATGGCACCGGCCTCGACCGGGTCCGATCCGTCCGTCCGACGCTCGGCGACAGCCGACACGGCGCACTGCTCGACGAACGCGTCGCCGCTCTCACCGCCGGCCGGGCCGCGCTCTCGGGATAGTCAGCGAGCTGACTCGTTGTGCTTGCGGACGAGGTCGGGCAGCTCTGCCAGCGAGTCGAGCTGGAACAGGCAACGGTCGATGACCGTCTGGTCGTCGAGGATGTGCCCCCACGGGCCGCGACGGATCAGGGCGGTCGCGATCCCCGCCTGCTGCGCGGGCCGGATGTCGTTGTCCAACCGATCCCCGACATAGAGCACCTGGTCAGCCTGGCAACCTGCCTCGGCGACCACCCGGTCGAAGAACGCGGCAGACGGTTTTTCCACGCCCCAGCCGTCCGAGGTGCCGATGACATCCACCGGCAGGTCGAGGACCCGCAAAATGGTCTCCGCCCGCGCCGTCTGGTTACCGGCCAGGCCGACCTGCAGCCCTGACTCGCGCAGCGCCGCCAGGCACGGCCGGGCATCCGGGTACAGGTCCTCCTACGTCATCGACCAGCTCGGCGCGGAGGTCGTGGCCGCTGGCCGTGATGAGCGGCCACCGCGTCGGGATCATGCCCGGGTGGAGCGGCGCCGGTGGACATCGAGCCGCACCCTGGAGCACCGGCTCGGCGTGAACGGATTCTTCACCGACCTCGCCGGCTACGCCCGCACCCACCCTGAGGCCCGTCTGGGGCGGTGGTTGTCGGAGGCGGCGTGCCAACGCTCGGGGGCGTTCACCCGGCCGGAGGATCCGGGTCTGGTGCGCGCCTTTCAGCCTCGGGTCCGCCCGGACGGGTACGGCCTGTGGACGGTGCGGGGTGTCGGTGTGCCGTTCTTCGTGGAGTTCGACACTGGCGGTGAGCAGTTGTCGGTGCTGACCCGCAAGCTGTCCGGCTACGAGGAGTTGTTCGGCAGGCTGGGCCGGGTGTGGCCGGACCGGTTGCCCTTCGACGGGACCGTAGCCGCCCCGGTGGACGCCACCGGGGCAGCCCTCGAAGTGGTTCTCACCTTGTCGTCGGCTGGTGGGCGACGATCACGGCGTCGGGGCGGTGAGCTATGACATGGCCAGACGAGACCAGGGCTCGGCGGCGCCGAGGGAACCCACACGGTTGTCTCGGCGCCGATGTGACGACAACGACGGTTCCCTCGACGGCCGGATCAACGTACGAACTGGAGTGGGCGGACCTGCGTTCAACTGCTCGGTCGACCATCCAGGTGACGGAGCTGCTCGGACAGCTCGGTAGCCGCCTGCTCCGGTTCGGCCAGGCAACGCCATGCGGGCACCCGGCGGACGGTGCCGTGGTGGGCGGCGACGTCGAGGCGGGCAAGGACCTTGCGCAGGGCGCGGCCGGACGGATCGCCGGCCGGGTCGTCGACGTACACGGCGATTTCCCGACCGGCCTGGCGGATGACGAGATCGGCGGTCTGCCCGGCCACGGCGACGTCCCGTTGTACGGCGACTCCGGCCTCGCGTAGGGCACGGTGCAGCTGATCGGCGGGCCCTGGGACGGCGTCCGGCAGCGCTGTGGTCGACCTGTGGCCGAGGGCCACGGCGGTGAGCAGGCCCCGTTGGCCCGACCACCACGACCGGTCGCCGACGACGACGAGCTGGGATCGGGCCCGGGTGATGGCGACGTTCCACAGGTTCGTCTGGTGGGCGAGCCAGTCCCGGGTGCGCTCACCGATGCCGTGGGCACCGACCGGTGAGACGACCATGATGTCGCGTTCGCTGCCCTGGAACCTGTGGATGGTCGCGCAGAGCAGGTTCTCGGACAGGCCGGCGGCCTGCAGCGCGGACTTCAGGCCGCGCTGCTGCGCGGCGAGCGGTGTGACCACTCCGATGGATGCCTCCGGGAAGGCCGCGCGAAGTTCGGCCACCTCGGTCACCACCGCCGCGATCTCGACGTCGTTGCGTCCGGATCCGGTCGGTCCGTAGTTGTACGTACCTGGCACGTCGCGCCACCGTATGGCCGGTTCGGCGGGCGCGGTCAGCCGGGCCGGATCGGTCAGCACGGTGAGCCGGCCCTGGTACACCTCCCGGTTGGGGGCGTCGACGATGTCCGGGTGGCAGCGGTAGTGCTCGTCGAGCAGATAGGCCGTGCCAGCCGCTGCGGCGAACGCGTCGTACGCCGAATGGCTTGCGTAGCGCAGCCGTCGGGTGTTCAACCATCCGGTGCCGAGCCCGGCCTTGACCTGCTCGGCGAGATCGTCGGCGTCGGTAAGCTCGACGACGGGTGCCAGCTGCCGGGGGTCACCGATGATCAGTGCCCGTTTGGCGCGGTACAGCATGGGCAGGATGGCCGGCACGGTGCACTGCGCGGCCTCGTCGATCACGACGAGGTCGTACATCGCCGGTTCCCGCCGCAACCATCGCACGGACAGCGCCGTGACGGCCCAGCCCGGCAGCACCCGGAGCAGCTCCGGGAAGTAGGCCCAGCTGTCCGGCTTGGCCTTAGTCATCTCGTCGGCCCGGTTCTGCAACAGCCGCGCCCCGGACGTCACCCGTTGGGCGATCTGGGCGCGCAGTAGTTCGATACTGCGCCGAGGCCGCTCGACGCCGATGAGTTCGGTCAACCGCTGCCAGGACGTCTCGGCAGCGGGCAGCGCGTCGGCCTGTCGCCGGCAATCCCGCCACCGCAGCTCGATGACGGCGCGTTCACCGAGGGTCCGGATGGCATCCTGGTCGCCGGCGCCGTGCCGACGCAGCCGCCAGCGGTACCACCAGCCGAGCCACCGGCTGGTCAGGGCACGGTCAGTGAGCCGGTACAGCCGCGCGAGCGCCGCGTCGTCGTCCGGCAGCCCGGCCGCTGCGGCATCGCGACCGGCCCGGTGTTCGTGGCGCGGTCCCGGTCGGCGCTCGGCCGCGAGGTCGGCCAGGTCGCGTTCGAGCAGCCGCTGATCGTCCAGGCTCTGCCGCAGGCCGTTGATTTCGTCGGCGATCAGGCGGAGTTCGTACAGCGGTGTCCGATCGTCGGGCGCCTGGTGGCTTTCGGCCGGCGGGTACGCGGCGATCAGGTCGGCGATGTGCTTCGGCTCCTGCAGCCGATGCTCCTTGTTCCCGGTGCGCAGCACCAGCCCGGGACCGACCAGTTCGCCGACCCGGCCGAACACCGCGTCCACCGCCTGGTTGCTGGTGGAGCCGATCAGCACGCTCTGGCCGGCGGCGGTGGCGGTGGCGAGCAGCGCGGTGACCAGTTGGCTCTTACCCGTCCCCGGTGGACCCTGCGCGACGGTCAACGGCTGCGACATCGCGGCCCGGATGATTTCCTCCTGCGCCTCGTTGGCCGGAGCCAGCGCGACTGTCGCGATCGGTGCCGGAGCCTCCTCACCCGGGCCTGCCGCGAGGGTTGCCAACGCCGTCCGGTCGATGAGCCGTGGATTCTTGATCATGCTTTGCAGGTCGACGACGAGTTGCTGCTGCGGCGAGGCCGTGGCGTCAACGGAGTAGAGCAGCGCGGCGTTCTGCACCCGGTCGAGTGGCCCGGGACGCGGTGGGCCGACCAGCGCAGTCGGGTCGAGGTCCGCCACCGGAGTCATACCGAACGTCTTGATCAGCAGGTCGACGGTGGCGGTGAGGGCCGCCGGGTCACCGGGT
Source organism: Micromonospora sp. LOL_021 (assembly GCF_048060215.1). Lineage (NCBI taxonomy): Bacteria > Bacillati > Actinomycetota > Actinomycetes > Micromonosporales > Micromonosporaceae > Micromonospora > Micromonospora sp. LOL_021. The sequence goes on from NZ_JBHMIN010000007.1 coordinate 134,547, forward strand.
ACGAAGACCTGCCCGACTCGTTGCAGCAGTTCATCGGACTCCACGTCGGACAATTGCAGCAGGTCGAGCAGCGCCGGGCCGGGTCGTGGCGGGAAGGAGGCGTGCACGACATCGTCGGTGCCCACCGTGACGTCGCAGATCAGCAGCGGCGTCAACCGTACCGGCTGCTGCCTGGCGGGGCGGACCGCGACGACCGGATAGCCGTACTGCAACTCCTTGCCGTCGGCGCGGGCCCGGGTGGCCAGCGCGGCGGCCCGGCCGGTCAGCCGGACCGGGGAGGCCGCCGTGAACACCGCCTCGGCACCGGACGGTGCCGGAGCGTACGTGCTGACCGCCTGCGGGTCGATGAAGGACCGCAGGGCGGCCGAGCGCTCCATGCAGTTGACGTAGTAGGTGATCAGGCGGCGCCACTGGTCGGCGTCGAACGGGGCGTCGTCGGCGGGGCTGGTCGGGCCGGCGTCAGGTCGCGCCCGGGCGGCCGCCGAGTCCGGCGCGGTGACCAGCCGGATGGGTTCGGTCACCCCCTCGCTCGATTCGACCGGCGAGTGCTGCCGACGTCGGGTCATCTCGGTCATCGCGTAACGGGCGAGGTCGTTGGTGGTGACCCAGCCGTCGGCGGACCCGTCGGCCGCACCGCGCAACCCCTCGAGCAGCACCTCGGTGAACACCGACGGACGATCGGGCCCCTGCGCCTTCGACGCCTTCATGTGCGTGCTGGAGGTCAGGACGAAGGTGCCTCGTTCGCGCTTGCCCCGGCGAGGTTCCTCCCGTACGCCGCCCCGGAACCGGTGCCGTGCGGTGAAGGCTCCGGAGAAGCAACAGTCCAGCAGGACGACCTTCTGACTGGCCTTGGTGCTGTTCAGCAGATGCCGCAGGGTGCCGTCGACATCGAAGGCGGTGGCGTGCAGCTGTCCGGCGTGGGAATCCGTGGCGGTGAGAAACAGCGACTCCCGGTCCTCGTGCAGCACGCCGTGCCCGGAGTAGTACAGCAGGGCCAGGTCGTCTCTGCCGCACCGGCCGTAGAACTCCTCAACGACCTGGCGTAGGTGTGCGACCGGCAGGTCCAGTTTGGCGTCGACGGTGTCGAAGCCGCCGCTGCCGTCGAGTAGCGTCTTGAGCTGGGTGACGTCCTGGCGTACCGAGGGCAGCGCCCGGAGTCGCCGATCGGCGTGGTAGCTGGCTGTGCCGAGCAGCAGCGCGTGCCGGCCCATCAGCGGTGGCCCGCTTCGATCGCGGTCCGTACCGTCTCGATCAGTTCGGCGGTCTCTCCCCGCGTGGGCTGATCGATTGTCAACTCGACGTCGCCGACGCGTAGCTGGATGCGGCGGCCGGTGTGGCGTTGCAGGAACGCCACGATCACATCGACCAGCGACTGTACGTATGAGGGGTCGACGCTGGTCAGTACGGTGACGGCTGCCAGGGCCAGCTCCGCGATGCCTTTGCTCGCCGGATCGGGGGCGAGCGGGACGCGCCGTACCTCCCCGACCTCACGAAGATCGCCTGCCAGCTCCTCGGTGAGCTGGTCGAGAACGAAATCGTCATCGCCGGTCAGCGGTGTGAAAGCGACCTCGACACGTACCTGCGACACGCAGCCTCCTCCTGTTTCGCGACGAGAAGGCTACGGAGTCGCCGATGCGGCCGGGCGCGTCTGTCGGCTATCCGATCGTACCGACAACCGGTCGATGCCTGCCGTCGATGATCTCATCGACCTTAGTCGAATAACTGTTGGTTCAAGGACAGATGCCTCGCCAGCGAGGAGGAGACGATGAAGATTCACCTATGGGAATACGTCCGAGTAGAGGCAACCGGACACCCACCTCATCATCGGGAGGTTCCATGGAGAGCAAGGCGCGCCGGACGCTCGGTGTCCTCGTCGCGACGGCGGCGTTGGCGCTGGCTGCCGCGGCGACACCCGCCGCGGCCACACCCACCAGCACCGTCGACATGGTCACCCCGGTCTCCGACACGGGCGAAACCATCAACCCGGCGGTCCTCGCCGAGCGGATCGACGAGACGATGGTCCGGGCCACCCGTCCGGCGGCGCGGCGCGGCGCTGACGGGACGGACCGAGCGCCCGCCGCTGAGGTCGAAGGCAAGACCGAGCCGGGCGAGATCGGCATCAGCAGCATCATCGGTACGGACAACCGCTACCAGACGACCCCGGCGGACTGGTGGCCGGCGAGCTCCACGGTCCAGATCACCCGTACCTCCGGTGGGGTCACCCGGGGACACTGCACCGGTTGGATGATCGGTGCCGACACGCTGATCACCGCCGGGCACTGCGTCTATCCCCGTAACGGCACCGCGTGGTACCCGCGCAACGAGTTCACCGTCTGGCCGGGACGCGACGGCGGCTCCACGCCGTACGGCTCGTGCAGCGTAGCCAGCCTGCACTCGGTTGCGGGATGGGTGAACAGCTTCATCAACGGCTACGACTACGGTGCGATGAAGCTCAACTGTACGGTCGGCAACAGCACCGGAACCTTCGGGTTCATGTGGACCTCCGCCAGTCAGAATGGCACGTCGACCTACAACCGGGGCTACAGCGGGGACAAGTCCTTCGGCACCCAGTGGGCCAGCTCCGACCAGATCCGGGTGACCCAGTCCACCGAGCTGTTCTACCACCACGACACGGTCGGCGGTAACAGTGGTGGACCCGTCTACACGTATTCCGTGACCGACTGCGGTCCCTGCGCCGTGGCGGTGCACGCGCACGGCCTACATGGCAGCGGTGCGCCGAACAACAACCACAACAGCGGACCGCGGATCACCGAGTCCGCGTTCAACAACTTCATCTACTGGCGGGACCTGTAGTACGAAGTCGACAGCCCGTCCGGTGACCGCACAACCCGGTCGCCGGGCGGGGGTCGGCGCGACGAGCCGCACCTCACCCAGAGTTCTGATACTCTGTGTGATCGAACAATGACGTGATTCGAGGACTGGCCATGAAACGAGGACTGGCCATGAAGCCAGTACGACGTGCGCTTCTGCCGGTGCTGATCGTCAGCTTGCTGGTGGCGGGCTGCGCGACTGAATCATCGAGTTCGCCCGGACCGTCGGTGCCAACCGGCCCGGACACCCCCGTCTCCGACCAGCGATCGCCTGAGGGGCCCTCGGCATCGCCGGGTACGGTAGCTGGTCGCGGTACGGCGATCATCGAGGTACGGAACCCGGCGGGTGAACCGTTACCAGTGATCCCGGTGGAGGTCCGTACGGTCGGCTGGCCGATGCCCGCGGAACTGTCCGAGGACATCGCCCGGATGACCGACGCGCGCGGCGAGTACGCCTGGACCGACCTGCCACCGGGGGAGTACGAGTTCACCGTACGGGTTCCGGGCGAGGACGTCGCCGCAGCCCAGCGGGTGACGGTGGTGGCGGACGAAACCAGCCGGGTGCCGATGACCCTCGGCTGAGCGGAGTGCGGTGGCGCCGTGCCGGGGTGCCCGCCCGTCCACCCGGCGAGCGGTGCTGTGATCGATGACACCATAGGTCAGCCGGTCCGGCGCGGGTGGTGATCACCGGTACGTTCGTGACGGTGCTGGCCAGCTGATCACTAGGGATTCACCTCGATCATCCCTGCCCGCGCTCGCCCGCACGTATCATCAAACGATCCACCATGAGCACTCTGTGCCCTTGCGCCGGGCTCGGACGGTGCCTCTGTCCGGTGCTGGCTGAAAGGTGTGAGATCGGTGCCGAACGAGGCGAAGCGATGAGAGTCTCGATGAGGAGTCAGTTCCGGATCCTCACCGGAGCGGTCATGGGCCTGGTCACGATGGTTGCCCTGACCGCCTCGGTGGCACCCAGCCCGGCCGACGCCGGTGAGCCGCTGCCCGGCACCAGGGTGTCCGACGCGGATCTTCGGCTGCTGACCGAGGCCGCCAAGTCGTGTCCCACCTTGACCCCGGCGCGACTGGCCGGTCAGGTGATGGTCGCGTCCCGGTTCTCGGGGTTGCCGGTCGAGGCGGTGCGCTCGGTCGGCGGGCAGGGCGTCGCCGGGTTGGTGCCGACCGTGTGGCAGAAATGGGCACCGTGGGAGGAAGCGCTGCCGGCTGACCGGGAAGCCAGCGTCACCGCCCTCGCCCACCATATGTGTCAGCTGGTCGGCCAGCTTAGGGTGCTGCAGATCGACGGCGACCGGTGGCAGCTGGCGTTGGCGGCGCACTGGGTCGGCATGGAGCCGGTCGTCGATGCTGGTGACGTCCCGGCCGGCGCCCAGGAGTACATCGACACCGTGGAGCGGTACACCATCTGGTACACGTTGCAGCCGGAGTTCGGTGGCAGTGGTGACGCAGCGCCCGAGACATTCGTACCAGCCGTCGTGCGGGCCGCCACCGACGCCGCGCCGTCGCCGGTGCCGGATGCGTATCTCGAACTGATCCAGGCTGCTGGTGCGGTCTGCCCACAGCTGCCCCCGGCTCGGGTCGCCGCGCAGATCATGGCGACCTCCGCGTTCGATCCACAGCGGCTCGGCCCGTTGGGCGAGCAGGGCATCGCGCAGTTCCTCCCCCAGACATGGGTGACCTACGCCCGGCCGTCGTCAACGGCGTCGCCGTGGAACCCGGCCTCGGCTGTTCCAGCTCTCGGCCAGGCCATGTGCGCGCTCCTGGAGGCCATACCCGGAACCGGACCGGACGACTATCCGCTGGCACTGGCGGCGTTCCTCCGCGGCGACCCGACGGTCCGTACGCTGGCCGAGGTGCCGGGCGGCGACGGGATCCTGGCCCTCGCCGAGCAGGTGGGCCGCTTCGAGGCCGAGTACGCAAAGGATCCAAGGTTGGCCCCGCCTGCCGCCGCCTCCCCGTCGGCGAGCCCGACCACCACGCCCAAACCCAAGGCCGGGGCAACCACCGGCGCCCCGACCGCCCCGCCGGCAGCGCCCGCGCAGCCGGCGCCGACGACGCAGGCGACCAAGCCGAGCGCCCCGGCGCCGAGCGCCTCCGACCAGCCGCCGGTCAAGGCCACGGATGCCGACGGGACCGACCGTGCGTACGGCCCGTTCTTCGTCTACAACCTGGCCACCGAGATGTGCCTGGACATTCCGGGGATCGCCGCCGGGCCACGCGACGGACCGGTCCTGCAGAACCTCTGCTACGTGCACAGCCAGGACAACCAGGAGTATGCCTTCGTCCCACGCCGGGTCGACTCCGCCGGCAACCAGCTGTACTGGATTCGTAGCATCACCTCCCAGTACTGCCTGGACCTGCCCGGCCTCGGCTCGGTCCCGGCGGGAACCAGGGTGTACGAGACCGGCTGCTTCGACGACGAGAACCAGTACTGGCGACTGCAGCCCACGGTGGAGTACGGCGACACCCAGTTCTATCGGCTGATCAACACCGCCTCGAACCTCTGCCTCGACGTGCTTGGCACCGGGACCGGTGGATTGGACGAACACATCGAAGTGACTGTCTGTAGAGGAAACGATGACCACGACTGGGCACTGATCCGGCGGGTGAACTGGTGAACTGGTGACCGGGTCACCGCTGCCGCAGCTCGCGGCGGGACAGGCCGAAGACGAACGCGGCCAGCAGGGTCGCCCCGGAGGCCAGGAAGACCGCCGTGCTGCCGTACCGGTCGACCACCAGGCCGGCGGTCACCGTGGACAGCGGGAACAGGCTCAGTGCCGCGAAGACGATCGCGCTCATCACCCGGCCCAGCAGGTGCGGCGCGGTGCTCTGCTGCATGGTGGTGATCACCAGTACGTTCGTGACGGTGCTGGCCAGACCGGCCACCACCAGGGCCACCACGGCGCCGAGGTAGCCGGCGAACGGCACGGCGGCGATCGCCAGGCCCAGCACCATGCCGGCGAGCATCGCCGTCGCGCCGCGTCGGGGCAGCCCGGCCAGGCCGGCGGAGAACAGCCCACCGACCAGCGAGCCGGCGGTGAACGCGGCCAGCAGACCACCCAGCCCGCCCGCGCCGGCCGCCAGCTCGCCGTTGCTGAGCGACGGCAGCCCGATCCGGACCATGCCGCCGACGGTCAGGTTGGCGGCGGCGGTCACCAGCAGCACGGTACGCAGCAGCGCCGATTCGCGTAGCAGCCGCCAGAACCCGACCGGCGGTGCGTCCGACGGCGGTGCGCCGCCGTCCGGTCCCACGCTGCCCGGTTGCGGGTCGCCGTCGACCGGCGGCGGTGGCGCCGTGCCCCGCGCGACGCCGCCGATCATCGCCAGGCAGACCGCCGAGACGGCGAACGTCGCCGCGTCCACGCCGAACGCCACCGCCGGGGAGAGCGCCGCCACGACGAGCCCGGCCACCCCGGGGCCGATCATCCCGGCGGTGAAACTCGCGGTGCTGTGCAGCCCGTTGCCGGCCTGCAGCTGATCGGCCGGCAGCAGCCGTGGGGTGATCGCGTAGGCAGCCGGCTGGAACAGGCCCGCGCCCAGGCCGGTTCCGGCGACCAGCACCGCGATCACCGGTACGGACGGATCGTCGGCGACGGCGGCCGCGACGATGCCGGCGGTGAAGACGACCCGGCTCAGATCGGAGATCAGCATCACCCGCCACGGTCCGATCCGGTCGGACAGAATCCCACCCAGCGGTGTCGTCGCCAGCCGGCACACCCCGTACCCGGCGACCAGCAGGCCCAGCTCACGCCCGCCACCGCCGAGCTGGTAGACGAGGAACGGCAGAGCGACGGCGTGGAAGGCGTCGCCGAACACGGACACCAGTTCGGCGGCGAACAGCAGGCGGTAGCCGCGCGAGCGCAGCGGCGCGAAGCTGAGTCGCGGTCGGAACCGCCGGGCCGCTGTCCCGGCCGCCGCAGTCTCAGTCGTCGAATCAGGCGCCGAGTCGGTCACGGACTCAGTCACGGAGTCAGTCACCGAGGGCCACCGGCAGCGATTCCAGCCCTCGGAGCATGATCGTGTTCCGCCACGGCAGTTCGTGTTCGTCGGCGGCGAGTGTCAGCCCGGGATGCCGGTCCAGCAGGGCGCCGAGCGCCAGCTCGCCTTCGAGCTTGCCGAGGAACGCGCCTAGGCAGCGGTGCAGACCGTGGCCGAACGCCAGGTGTCCGGGGTCGCCCCGGTCCAGGATCAGCCGGTCGGGGTCGGGGAACCGGTCCGGATCCCGGTTGGCGCCGCCGAGCGAGACGAGCACGAGCTCACCGGCGGGAATCCGTACCCCGTCGATGTCGACCTGCTCGGTGGTGAACCGCAGCGTCGCCATGCTGACCGGCGATTCGTAGCGCAGGAACTCGTCGATCGCGGCCGGCAGCGCCGGTCGGTTCGCCAGCAGCCACCGGAGCTGGTCGGGGTGGCGCAGCAGGGCGAGCGTGGCGGTGCCGAGCAGGTTGACGGTTGTCTCGTGGCCGCCGATCAGCAGCAGGAACACCATTCCGACGATCTCGTCGTCGGTGAGTTCGCCGGCCTCGCGGGCGGCCAGCAGGCCGGTCAGGATGTCGTCGCCGGGATGGGCCCGTCGGTGCCGCAGCTGCCCGGTGATGTAGTCGGTCATCTCACCGAGCGCGGTGGCGAAGTCCGTAGGGTCGTCGCTGTGCGTGAGGATCGCCGTCGACCAGGCGCGGTACGCGGCGCGGTCCTCGGCCGGGAAGCCGAGCAGCTCACAGATGATCAGCATCGGCAGCGGGAAGGCGAAGTCCTTCACCAGGTCCACCGTCCGGCGTCCGGCGATGTCGTCGAGCAGCGACGTGGTGATCCGGTCCACCATCGGCCGCATGGCGGCCACCCGCCGGGCGGTGAACGCCGCATGGATGAGTCGCCGCAGCCGGGTGTGCTCCGGCGGGTCGCTGTTGAGCATGTGCACGACGTCGCCGCCGAGGGTCACCCCGGCGACCCGGTTGTCGGCGAGCGCCTGGGCGCGGCGGGCGTCCTGCCCGAACCGTGGATCGGCCAGCGCCGCCCGCACGTCCCGGTACCGGGCGATCACCCACATCGGCAGCCCATCGTCGCTGTGCAGGATCGACACCGGACCGTTGGACCGGATCCGGGCCAAGGTCGGGTACGGGTCGGCGATGTACGGCACCTCGGGCTGCGTCGCCGTACCGGTCACGGTGTCCATGTCCCTCCTCGCGGAGACGGTCGATGACGGGAAACGTCGGTCCTCATACGGCCAGCGCCGGGAACGGCCAGCGGTACGCCGGGGTCGGCAGCCACCACAACCGCCCGGCCTGGGTGGCGATCAGCCGGGCGTCGGCCAGGTCACGGCGCACCGGCGCGGGCACCTGTCCGGCCGGTACCCCTTCGAGCAGCTGCCCGATGGCGACCAGATGTTCCGGCTGGTCGATGGTGAACAGCTCCAGCGCACCGGCTCGCCGGTCCCGGACCTCGACGAACCCGGGCCCGCGCCGGAACACACACTTGCCGAGGAAGAACGCGTCCCGCCAACCACGTACCGCCGGGTCGTCGGCGGCGCCGTCGACCCGGTCCGGCGGGTACAGATGGTCGAACAGGCCCTGACCAGCGCAGCCGTCGTGGCAGCGGGCCACCCAGTCGACCGCGACGGCGTGGGCGGTGAGTTCCCGGAGCAGCACCAGGGCGCGGCCGGACGCGGCCCCGGCGTCCGGGCACAGGTCGACCGGGACGGGCAGCCGGGCATGCCGTACGCCGGCCCGGCGCAGCTCCGCCACCAGCGGCCGCCACGCGCCGGTGATCCGCCGGGTGCCGAACGACATCCCGGTGACCTGGGCGGCGTCGGGCAGGTAGTCGCGGGACAGGTCGATCTCGATCGCACATCCGGTCCAGTCGGCCGGGCCGGTCCAGTCGGTCGGGCCGGTTGACCCGGGCGGGCTGCTCGGGCTGGTCTGCGCGGTGACGTCAGCCGACGACGACGGCATGCGGTTCCTCCTCACTGTGCCGAGCGGCGGTGGTCCGGCGGTGGTCCGTCCGGGCCAGCACCTGGTTGTCGGACTCGACCGCGAGATGCACCTGGTAGCCGTCGTCGTGGAACAGGATGCCCAGCGCCGACCAGCGGTCCAGTAGCGGTACGACCACCGCCGCCCCGCCGGGCACCTTGGCGGCGAGGGTGGCGGCGGTACGCGGCTGATCGAGCAGCCGGAACAGGGCGATCTCCGGTGCCGTGGTCAGCTCCAGCACCGTCCAGTCGTAGGCCGCGCGTTGGCTGACCAGCACGATCCGGTCCGGCAGTTCCTGGTAGGTCAGTCGGCTGACCGGGTACCGCGCCTGCCAGGTGGCGAGGGCCGCGTCGAGCTTGTCGGCCCGGGTCCGGTCGATGCCCTGCGGCACAGACGTGAAGATGTACGCGAGGTCGGCAAGCTCCGCCTCGGGCAGCCGGTAGATTTCGGCGTACTGCGGTGCCGGTCGCAGGGTGGTGAATCCCAGCTCGGGGCGGTCGAAGTAGGGGCTGAACCGTTCGATGGCGATCCGGGCGGCCCCCATCGGCGGCTCCAGGTGGTGCAGTGCCGGCAGTTGGTCGATCACGCCGGTGTAGTCCTGCGCTGTCTCGCCGGGGAACCCGTACAGGTAGTTCCAGCTGGCCGTCACACCGGCGCTCTGCGCGTCGCGCAGCGCCCGCACGTTCTGGCAGCCGGTCACCCCTTTGTCCATCAGCCGCAGCACGTGGCTGCTGAGGTTCTCCACGCCTGGCTGGACCTGCACCGCGCCGGAGTCGTTGAGCTGCTGGAAGTGCCGTCGGCGCAGGTTGGCCTTGACCTCGAAGTGTAGGCGGACGTCGTACTCCGATTCGGCCAGGCGCTGCAGCACCGAGTCGAAGTAGGCCATGTCGAGGATGTTGTCGACCACGATGAAGTCGAGCAGCTGGTGGCGTCGGGCGAGGTCGAGGACCTCGTCGAGGAAGCGGGTCGGGCTCTTGCTACGGAACTGCATGAACGAACCGTTGAGTCCGCAGAACGTGCAGTGGTGTTTCTCGCCCCACCAGCAGCCGCGGGAGCCTTCGACGACCAGCCTGGGCGCCACCCAGTCGGCTGCCGCCGAGGCGTCCAGCCGGTCCAGGTAGCCGGTGTAGTCGGGCGCGACGATGTCGCCGGGCGGCAGCGGTCGCGACGACATCGGGTTGGCCCGGGCGACGCCGTCGGCGTCGCGCCAGCACAGCCCGGAGATGTCGGCGAGTCCCGATGAGCCGACCCGGCCGGACCCGTCGGCGGCGCCGGTCACAGTGTCGGTGACGGCGTTGAGGGCGGCGAGCAGTCGCGGGAAGGCGACCTCGCCTTCGCCGCGTACCACGAAGTCGACGTAGCGGAAGTTGCGGTGCAGCGCCGCTCCCTGCGGACCGTCGCAGTTGGCCCCGCCGAACACGATCCGGGTGCCGGGCCGTGCCTGCTTGACCAGGCGGGCGACGGCGAGGCTGGCGGCGTTCTGCTGGAACGTGGTGGTGAATCCGACGACGTCCGGGGCGGCGGCGGCCAGTTCGGCGGCGAGTTCGCGGATGAAGCCGGGCACTAGGCGGTGCATCGCCCGGGTCAGTGCGATCTCGGCGTCGGTCGAGCCGCCTTCGGTGAGCAGCCGGGCGTACGGGTCGAACGGCCGGTCCTCGTCGTCGAGCAGCCCGGAGAAGACCCAGTCCCCGGCGCCGAGGAAGTAGGAAGACTCGGAGAAGTAGCGGTAGTCGGCGAGGGTGAAGTCGGTGACCCCGGTCACCCAGTCGACGAAGTCGATGTTGGCGTAGCGGACCTGCACGTCGTGACCGGCCCGGCTGGCTGTCGCGCGTAGGATGCCCAGCGCCAGCGACGGCACGTCGATCGAACCCCACGGCATGTGCAGCAGGACGACTTTCACTTCCGGCCCCTCTCCGACGGTGGTGGGCGTCGTTCCGGAGCGGCAGGCGCTTTCGCGCTCCGGAACGACGCCGTCGATCGTGCGGTCAGCACGGACCTGTCACTCGCTGGCGGGTGCCTTGTCGGCCGCCGCCTCGGTCACGTCGTGCCGCCTGGCCGGGACTGCCCGGTCCATGTCGAGGAGCATCTTGACGATGACCGCCCCGCGCTCCCGCTCGCTGGTGGTGATCGGGTCGTGACGTACGCTGCGTCGCTTCATACCATTCACCTCCCTCCCCTGGCTGGCTGTCAGGAACGGGCGACCGTCCACTTCGGTCGTCCGGCTTCGGTCCGGTCGCCGCACGGTGTCGGCGTGAACACCGTGTCGGCGTACCGGAGCAGTTCGTCGAAGGTTCGGGTCTGCCCGGCGGCGTCGCCGTGATGGCCGCCGGGCATCCAGTGCAGCCGGTGTGGCACGCGCCGGTGCCGCAGTGCGGCGACGTAGCGGCGGATCTGGCCCGGCGGGCAGCGTTCGTCGTCGGTGGCGGCGGCGATGAACAGCGGTCCGCGAACCCGGTCCAGGTAGGTCGTGGGGTCTGCGGCGTGGTACCGCTGCGGTACGTCGTCGGGCCCGCCGCCGAACAGTTCGTCGTCGACGTCGCGCAGCGCCGCCGTGGCGCCCCGGTGAGCCGCCGGGTAGTCGGCGATCGGGCAGACTGCGAGACCGACCGCCCAGTCGACCGGCGCGACGCCCATCGCGAGCAGCACGAGGTAGCCCCCCCACGAGTAGCCGCACAGCCCGATCCGGTCCGGTTCGGCCACGCCGAGGTCGATCAGTTTCCGGCGTACGGCGGCCAGGTCCTCCAGCTGCGCCAGCCCGACCCGATGGTCGAAGTCCCGTCGCCACCGTGGCCCGTACCCGGTCGATCCCCGGTAGTTGGTGCGCGCCACCGCGTAACCGGTGCGTACCAGCAGCTCCACCCGGGGGTCGTAGGCGTCCCGGTCGTGCAGGTACGGCCCGCCGTGCACCAGAAACAGGGTCGGCCACGGTCCGGTGCCGGGTGGGGTGGCCAGGAAGCTGTGGATCCGCCCGTACGGCTGGTCGGTCCACAGTTCGGTGCGTCCGGGGTCGGCGGCGGGGTTGGCGGCGGGTCGGGGCCGGCGGGCCGGGGGCGGAGCGGCCGTACCGGGGTGGACGACCAGTCGGCGGGGTGGCACCGAGTCGCTGGTCCATACGTAGTGGATGGTGCCGTCCGGGGCGGCGGTGAGGTCGAGGACGGTGCCGGGTGGGGTGGCGACGGTGGTCTGCTCACCGGTTTCGGGGTCGGCCAGCAGCAGCCGGCTGCGCCCGGCCCGGTCGTGCTGGACGAGGATCCGCCCGTCGTCGCCGTACCAGTGGGCGGTGACCTCCGAGTCGTAGGACAGGCCGCGGGACAGTTCGATGCCGCGGCCGCGCCGCCAAATGCCGATCTGGTACCGGTCCGGTGTCTCGATGACGATCAGCAGTTCAGGCTCGGGTCGGTCGCCGGGGCGGAACTCCAGTGCCCAGATCCGCTGCTGGCTGCTGCCGGCGACGGTGTCGGTCCGTCCGTCGGTGAGCCGTACGACGCTGACCGCCGTCGCGGTGTCGGCGCGGGCGGCGAGCGCGAGGGTGTGTCCGTCGGCGGTCAGGTCGACCAGAGTGGTGTAGCCGGCGCTGATTGCCGCCAGGTGGCCCGGTCCGCCCGGTTCTCCTACGTAGCAGCGGGTCTGCCGGCCGGTGCCGACGCAGACGGCGGCGCGGCGGCCGGTGGCGTCGAAGGCGATGCCGTGCTGCCGGCCGGGCGGTAGCCCGGTGAGCGCCAGCGGCGGCGGACCAGCCGTTTCCCGGTCTGCCGCCCCCTGGTCGGTTGCCGTCTGGCCGGCTGCCGTCTGGCCGGGATCGACCGGCTGGCGGCGCCAGACACCGACGCCGGTCCGGTCCGCGTCGAACCACCAGAAGTGCCGGCCGTCCGGTTCGATGTCGCAGGCGGACACCCCGTTCGGTGCGGCGGTGCGGACCTGACGTCGATCCGTGTCGGTGTCCCAGGCCAGGACCTGGGTCAGGCCACCGTCGTCGTGCAACTCGACGGCCCTGGTCGGCTGGCGAGCGGCGAAGGCAGGTACGTGTGGCGTGTTCACAACCACCCCGATCGGGTCGCGTGCCACACTGAGAGTAATTGATCCGCTTCTATTGGTAAAGTAGATGTTCGACTGTCGGCGGAATCACCCGGTCGCCGGCGTGGGTGCGGTGCTGCCCCGGACGATCAGAGTGGTGCCGATCTCCACCCGGTGTTGCGGCAACACGCCGCCGCTGGCCAGGGCGAGCACCATTCCGGCGGCGGTCGACGCCATCTCGGTCAGTGGCTGGCGTACGGTGGTCAGCGGCGGACAACACCAGCGGGAATTGTCGATGTCGTCGAAGCCGACCACGCTCAAGTCGTCCGGGATGCGCAGGCCGAGCCGCCAGGCGGCGCTGTAGACGCCGAGGGCCTGCAGGTCGTTGCCGCAGATCACCGCCGTCGGGCGGTCGGGCCGGTCGAGCAGCTCACGACCGTATGCCTCGCCGTCTTCGAAGAAAAACCGTCCGCTGCGGACCAGGTCGTCGTCGAGCCGTACGCCGATGGCCGCCATCGCCGCCCGGCATCCTTCCAGCCGCGCGCGGGCACCGAGCATGTCGAGCGGGCCGCTGATCACGGCGATCCGGCGGTGCCCGAGGTCCAGCAGATGACGGGTTGCGGTGATGCCACCGTTCCAGTTGGTGGCACCGACCGACGGGGTCGGGTGGGCTGGTTCGCCGACCGGATCCAGGGCGACCAGAGGGATGGCACTGGCGGCGAGTTGGGCGTGCTGCTCCGGGGTGAACGCGGAGTAGACGGCGATCACCCCGACCGGCCGACGGGCCAACAGCTGCTCGGCCCAGGATCGCCCTGGTTCGGTGCGGCCCTGCACCTCGGTGAACCCGACGGCGAGCTCGTTGGTCCGGGCGACCAGCTCCACCCCGCGCAGGATCTCGATCGCCAGGTGGCTCTCGAGTTGATAGAAGACGACCTCGATGCCGGCGGTCGGGGAGGCCGAGCCGGGCCGCTGGTAGCCGTGCTCGCGGACCAGTGCTTCGATGCGGCGGCGGGTCTCCAGGGCCACTCCGGACCGTCCGTTGAGTACCTTTGAGACGGTGGGTTTCGAGACGCCGGCCAGTTCGGCGATCGTCGCGACGGAGAGATCGCCACGGCGGCGTCCGCGTCGCTGACCTTCGGGCGGCCTGCCGGTCGCCGGTGGGTGGTCCGGGTGGGTGGGGGCGTGGTCCACGACCGATTCGCCAACCTTTCGCTTGATCTGGGGCATCGGCCCGGCTCATGCTACGGAGTGTCAAAGCGCTTCTATGTAGATGTCTCGATGCCGGTTCGGCGTCGACCTTGAATCTCGAACCGTTTCTATCGATACTAGTAACTGTTTCGAGCCGGAGCAAAGCGGGAGCCTGGGCAGCCCCGCGTAGACCCCATTCTGCGTGCGTTCCGGAGGAACCACATGAGACTCATGGCCAAGATGCTGGCCGCCACCGCCGCAACCGTCACCGCCGCAGCCGCCGCACTGACCTTCGCGGCACCCGCCTCGGCGGCCACCCTGACCGAGGTCACCAACTTCGGCACCAACCCCAGCAACCTGCGCATGTACCTGTACGTGCCGGATCGGGTCGCGCCCCGTCCGGCGATCCTGGTCGCGATGCACTACTGCACCGGCACCGGACCGGCGTTCTACTCCGGCACCCAGTACGCGTCCCTGGCCGACCGGTACGGCTACATCGTCATCTACCCGTCGGTCACCCGCAGCAGCCAGTGCTTCGACGTCTACTCCCCACAGGCGTTGACCCGGGGCGGCGGCAGCGACCCGGTCGGCATTCGGTCGATGATCAGCTACGTGGAGCAGCGCTACAACACCGACCCGGACCGGATCTTCGCCACCGGTGTCTCGTCCGGCGCGATGATGACCAACGTGATGCTCGGCGTCTACCCGGACGTCTTCGCCGCCGGTGCGTCCTTCGCCGGGGTGCCGTTCACCTGCTTCGCCACCACCGGCGGCTCCGAGTGGAACAGCCAGTGCTCCGGCGGGCAGATCGTCCGTACCCCCCAGCAGTGGGGCGACGCGGTCCGCAACAGCCTGCCGGGCTACTCCGGACCGTGGCCCCGGATGCAGATCTGGCACGGCACCAACGACGACACGCTGCGCTACCCGAACTTCGCCGAGCAGATCAAACAGTGGACCAACGTGCACGGGCTGAGCCAGACCCCGACCTACACCGACAGCCCGCAGGGCAACTACACCCGCACCCGGTACGGCAGCTCCGGCCCGATGGCCCCGGTCGAGGCGATCAGCATGCAGGGTGTCGGGCACAACCTGCCGGTCGACGCCGCCCAGGTGATCCGCTTCTTCGGCCTCGACGGCACCGCGCCGCCGACCACGGCTCCGCCGACGACCGCCCCACCGACCACGGCTCCGCCGACGACCGCCCCACCGACCACGGCTCCGCCGACCACGCCGCCGCCGTCCGAGGCGTGCCGGGTCACCTACGGGGTGAACGCGTGGAACAACGGGCTGGTCGCCTCGGTGACCATCGCCAACACCGGCAGCAGTGCGATCAACGGCTGGTCCCTGGCGTTCACCCTGCCGGCCGGGCAGTCCATCATCTCCGGCTGGAACGCGACGTACTCGCCGACCAGCAGCGCGGTCACCGCCCGCAACATGTCCTACAACGCCACCATCCCGCCGGACGGCTCGCAGAGCATCGGCTTCCAGGCCACCCACTCCGGCAACAGTGGTAGGCCCAGCTCGTTCACCCTGAACGGCACCCCCTGCGCCGTCGCCTGACGTGCGCCACGGTGGTGGGGCGTCCGACCGGGCGGACGCCCCACCACCCGTACCGTGCGTCGTTCAGCCACCCAGCCAGTGCAAGGGTGGCTGCTCCCCGGTGCGTAGATAGTGGCGGGCTGCTTCGCGGGCCTGTGCCGTGGCGATCCTGGTACGTATGGGCGGCAGCTCGGCCCAGTCGCCGTAGACGTCGAAGGCAACCGGGGCGTCCGCAGGTTCGACGTCAGGGTCGACGGCGTACCGGTTGCCGGTGCCGTGCGGTTGACTGCGGTCCAGCCAGTCGACGAAGGACCGGTCAGGATGCCCGACGCCGATCATGATCGCGCCATGCCGGGTGGGACGGTGGATCTGCACCGCGTACGCGACGCCGTCCTCGGCGGCCTGCCGGTGCACCTGGTCGAGGACCATGTCGAGCTCTTCGACGGTCGACACCTCGACTTCGCGCCCGCGATCGGGCTCCTCCACGGACGGCCCGTCCCACGACACCACGTAGCTCATTGCCGGATACCTTTCCCCGTGCCGGTGTAGACACGCTGCAAGGTGGCGCTGTCGCCGTCCCACAGGTACACGGCCAGTCGCTTCCCTTCGGGTATCAGTCCGGGCAGAACCTCGTCACATCCGACGTATTCGCCCCGGGTTACGCAACTCGGCTTGTTTACTACCAGCGTCGCCTCGGTGGGGCTGCCAGGTTTACGGAGGACGGCGGCAGCGTGTGCTTCGACGTGTTCACGAGTGACTTGCGCCAATGCGTGCCAGTCTGCCCGGATTCCTGCCCGAGCGTCTGGCACCCCGCCGCTACGGAGGGCTCCTCCTCCCTGTGTCAACGGCGGTGAAATCATCTGCTTACCACTCGCATCGTAGAGTAGGCCATGAGTCGGACCCTTCCTGCCGCGACGTGGGAGTTGCCGGCTCGCGTCCTGGAGCCACTGGGGAGCCTTGGTTCCGGCTGTCTCGCCGCGTCCTTCCGACGTGCTGTCGTTTGACGCACCATGATGGCCGTCCTTGCTGGTCGGGCGGGCAACCCCGGCGGCCAGATCGAATCCGAGGATTCGCCCGTAGGCGACGACTCCCAAGGCGCTGGCATGAGAAAGCTTTTCGGCTTCGCCGATTCGTCGAATCGAAGTCGTGATGGTCATGATCGTGTCGGCTACGGCTTGATGTCGGCTGTTGCGGGTGATCGTTTCCAGCTGGGATCGAGAGAATTCAAGATCGCGGCGAATGACCGCCAACCGCTGAGTCTCGGCGGCAAGATCCTTAAGGACGTCTTGGAGCCGGGCACGGACCGCTGCGAGACTCATGGGATCTTCTCCAAGCCGTACGGCTCAAGGTGATCACAGTGATGTCCCCGTCTGCTATCGAGACTAGGGATCGACCCGGTCGACGGTCAAGGCCGGTTCTTCTATTGTGTATGATCTTCATGTCAGTCAATGCCGTTGATCGTTTTCGACTGGGTGATGGGTTCCGGAGACCCGCAGGAGCAGCCACCGCGGTGGTACGCGGCACCGACGGGACGCCCGATCGGTGGCTCGCGTGACCCGTACGAGATGGAGGACGGCATGCTCAAGGTGGGAATCATCGGTGCGGGCGGCATCGCCGGTACGCACATCGCCGGTTACCAGGAGTTCGGGGAGGACTGCCGGATCACCGCCGTCTGCGACGTGACCCTGACGAAGGCGCGGGAGTGCAGGACGGCCTTCGATCTCACCGATGCCCGCGTCTACGACGATGCTGCGGCCCTGCTCACCGCCGAGGAGTTGGACCTGGTCAGCATCGCGACGCCGCCGTCGACGCACGCCGACCTCACGATCGCGGCCCTGCGCGCGGGCGTCAACGTCCTGGTGGAGAAGCCGATGGCTCCGTCGTTGCAGGAGTGCGACGCGATGATCTCGGCCGCCACCGAGTCGGGCAAGCTGCTGTCGGTCGTCGCGCAGTACCGCTTCCGCGACGACATGGCCACCTTGAAGGCGGTGCTGGACTCCGGTCTGATCGGGCCGGTGTCACACGTGCAGGTCAACTCGTCGTGGTGGCGGGGGCGGCCGTACTACGACCTGTGGTGGCGGGGGACCTGGGCGTCCGAGGGCGGTGGCTGCACCCTCAACCACGCCATCCACCACATCGACCTGACCATGTGGTTGATCGGCCGTCCGTCGGCGGTCACCGCGATGCTGGTCAACTCGCAGCACGACAACGCCGAGGTCGAGGACCTGTCCGTCGCGATCCTGCAGTACGACCGGGCGCTGGCCCAGCTCACCAGCTCGGTGGTGCACCACGGCGAAGAGCAGGAGATCGTCGTCCAGGGCGCCTACGCCCGGGTTTCCCAGCCCTGGCGGGCGGTGGCCGAGACCAGTGCACCGAACGGGTTCCCCACCCCGGGGGGCAACCCGGACCTGCTCGCCGACCTCAATGCTCTCGCGCAGGCGCAACGCCCGCTGGCCCACGTCGGGCACACCGGCCAGATCGGCGACGTCCTGCACGCGGTTCGCGAAGGGGTGGCTCCTGCGGTGAGCGGCACCGACGGACGTAACGCGGTCGAACTGGTCACCGCGATCTACGAGTCGGGGACCGAACGCCGGCCGGTGGCCCTCCCGCTGTCCCCGGACGATCCTTACTATCACCGCGGCACCCTGGTAAGGCGTGCGCCGCGGTTCTTCGAGAAGACCGCCGCGGTGCGGGACCTGCCCGGTGCCATCACCGTCGGCGGCACGGCCGACCACGACAACTGAAGGAGACCGACACGTGACGACCGTCAGCGGGGCGACGTACGCTCCGGATCCCGTACCGGCCCCGGTGGTGGCACCGGGGGAGTTCGTCTTCGCCGCGATCGGTCTCAACCACGGACACATCTACGGCATGAGCACCGGCCTGCTCGGTGCCGGTGCCACCCTCAAATGGGTGTACGACCCCGACCCGGCCAAGGTCGACGCGTACCGTCAGCGGTTTCCGCAGGCGCGGGTCGCGCGTGACGAAGCGGAGATCCTCGACGACGACACGGTCCACCTGGTGGCTGGTGCCGCCGTCACCTCGCAACGGTGCGCCCTCGGCCTGCGGGTCATCGCGGCCGGCAAGGACTACTTCACCGACAAGGCCCCGCTCACCACCCTGGAACAGCTGGCCGAGGCGCGCGAGGCGACCGCGCGGACCGGACGCAAGTACGCGGTCTACTACTCGGAGCGGATCCACGTCGAGGCGGCGGTGCTGGCGGGTCAGCTCGTCAAGCGGGGTGCCATCGGTCGGGTGGTGCAGGTCATGGGGCTGGGGCCGCACCGCCTGTCCGCCGCCGGCCGCCCGGACTGGTTCTTCATCAAAGAGAAGTACGGCGGCATCCTCTGCGACATCGGCAGCCACAACGTCGAACAGATGCTGTACTTCACCGGCTCGACCGACGCCGAGATCAGCCATTCCACCGTCGGCAACTTCAACCACCCGCAGTACCCGGAGCTCGACGACTTCGGTGAGTTGAGCCTGGTGCTGAACAGCACCGCGACCGGCTACTGCCGGGTGGACTGGTTCACTCCTGACGGGTTGAGCACCTGGGGTGACGGGCGGACCTTCATTCTCGGCACCGACGGCTACATCGAGCTGCGCAAGTACGTCAACGTGGCGACCGACGCCGGCCCCGGGCACGTCTTCCTCGTCGACGGCACGGGCGAGCACCATCTGGTCGCCGCCGGTCAGGTCGGCTATCCGTACTTCGGCCAGCTGATCCTCGACTGCCTGCACCGGACCGAGAACGCCATGACCCAGCAGCACGCGTTCAAGGCGGCGGAGCTCAGCATCCGTGCCCAGCTGCAGGCCAGGGTGATCCGCCACGTCGCGGACCGCTGACGGGCGCCAACCGGCTCGGGCTAACCCGGAAGGTACAGGCTGGGCTGGCCGGTCCAGGACACCTGCAGGGCCTCGCGGGCGCGGGTGCAGGCGACGAACAGTACGCAGCGTTCCCGCAGGACGTCGCTGTCGTGCTGGATCCGGTCCACCTCCGCCGGGGTCACGTTGCGGGCGTACGGCACCGCCGACGCGGTCACCCCGAGCACCGCGACACAGCGGAACTCCAGACCCTTCATCGCGTGCATGGTGGCCAGCCGGACCCCGTCGACGTCCGCCGACGGTTGGTCCTTGACCAGTACGGTCGGGACACCAGCCTCGGCCAACGCCGCCTGCACCGGATCCAGCCTGGCCTTGAACCGGGCACAGACGGCGATCTCCGCCGGCCGTACACCCCGGTCCAGCCACTCGCGGACCCGCTGCACCAGCGCCGCCACCTCGGCCGGCTCGTCCGGAAACCCGGCCACCGTCGGCCGCCGACCCCGCAGCAGCGACCGGTAGCCGGTCAGGTTGTCCCGGCCGTCCCCGTCGAGACCCTCGACGCCGGTGCCGTCGAGCAGCCCGGTCGACCAGGTGAGGATCTCCGCCGTACTGCGGTAGTTGATCCGCAACCGGAAACTGCGCCCGGCGGTACGGATCCCGAGCGCGGCCAGCGACACCTTCGCGTCGTAGATCCGTTGATGCGGATCCCCGGTGAGGAAGATGTCATCCGGGCCGGGCGGCACCGCCGCCCGCAGCACCCGCCACTGCGCCGGGTGCAGATCCTGCGCCTCGTCGACCACCACATGGTCGAACCGGAGAGACGCGTTGTCGGCGGTGCCGGCCCCGGCGCCGGTGTCGCCATCGGCGAGCAGCCGCGCCGCGTCGGCGCACAACTGCAGATGGGTGGTGGCACCAGCTTCGGTCAACTCGGCGCGCAGCGCCTCCACCGCCTGCCAGACCTGCTCCCGCTGGCGCGGTCCGAGCATCGAACCACGGCCGCGCCGGGTCACCCGCAGGTAGCCGGCCAGGTCGTCGACCTGCTGGCCGAGGATGACGTGCCGGAACTCCTGGGCCAGGAACTGCTCGGTCCACGGGAGCTCGAGCCGGTCGACGACCCGCCGCCAGATTTGCCGCTCCGGCACGTCGCCGATCAGCGACGGCACCCGGCCGGTCAGCTCCCGCATCACCCGTACCGCGTAGGCGTTGACCGTGGTCACCTCCACCCGGGACAGCGCCGCCTCGTCGTCGCCGATCAACTGCGCCAACTGCTCCCGCAGCGCCGCCGCCAACGCCGTCGTGTACGTGGTGAGCAGCACCCGGCGGCCGGGGGAGCGGGTCAGCAGATGCTTCACCCGGTGCAGCGCCACCACTGTCTTGCCGGTGCCGGGCCCGCCGGTCACCTGCACCGGACCGCTGTACGAAGGCCGGTAGGCGACTCGCCGCTGCGACGGGTGCAGGAAGATCCGCCAGGCGGCGAACGGTTTCTCCAAAATGTCGGCGAGCTCCGCCGGCCCGCTGACCAGGGTGATCCGGCTGCGGGTGTTGGCGATCGCCAGCTCCAGGCTGTCGGTCGGTCGGCTGTCGGCGTCGGCTGGGCGGCGCTCGGCGACGATGTCGCGGTAGACGTCGTCCGGGGTGAACCCTTCAGCGAGGTACTGCAACACCTCGAACTGGTCTTCCGGCAGCAGCGTGCCGAACGCCTCCAACTGTGCCTTGTCGACGATCGTGCGAGCCGCCCGTAGTACCTGGTCGTCGATGCCGAGCTGCCGCAGCGTCTTGTCCGAGTGTGCCGCGAACAGCAGCGTCGGCGCGGCTGCCGCCGCCTGCTCCAGCGCCGGCGTGAGCTGCTCGATCGCGACAACGTTGCGGACCTCCAGACCTCGGGTCGCCGTGTTGACCGTGTAGAGCCGCTTCGCCGCCCAGTCGTACGCGGCGTCGTGCGGCACCACGTTGGTCAGCAGGAACGTGTCGCTGCCGTCGTCGGGCGCCAGCACCACCCCGCGCCAGAAGTCGGTGATCCGGATGGTGCGCATCCGCGCGTCCCGCGAGTTGTGCACCGACTCCAGGTGCAGGCCCTTGTCGGCGTGCAGCTCGGCGATGCTGAGCTGCTGGAACTTTGCCATCGCCTTGCGTACTCCGGCTTTGATCGGCTTTTCCAGCACGTCGTAGCTTTCCCAGAAGCTGGCGGCGAGGGCGAGTTGCGGCACGGGCAAAACCTCTCAACAGCAGCGGTACGGTCGGTGACGGCGGGTGGCACAGTACCGCCGATCCACTCGACGGCACTGCCCACCAGTTGGCGGTCCGGCCAACTGATCACCCTTCGTCGGCGTCGTCCTCGGTCGTCGGTTGCGCCTGCTGGTAGAACCAGTCGAGCTGTTCGATCAGCAGCTCACGGGCCGCCGGGTCGGCGAGCACCGACAGCCGCAGACCGGGCCGCAGCCCGATCCGGGCCGCCGCGATGTTCACCCCGGGGACCTTGTTGAGCCGTTGTCGGAACTCCTCACGCAACGCCACATCGTCGAACGGCACCCGGTTCTTGAAATGCTGGAAGACGATCTCGAACTTGCCACTCGGGTAAATCGTCGCCGGCCAGATGTTGCCGAGCCGGTGATCCTTGCCGCGGGCGATGAGGAAGCACGACGTTTCGTCCCCGGTGCCGTAGAGCAGACTGCCACCGAGCGCCGTCCAGCTGTCGAGGACGGCCTGCACAGCGGCGGCCACCGGCGGGTCCTGCAACTGGGCCAGCTGGGTGCTGAAGCGTTCGGCGTGCGCCGCGCTGGATCGCGGTGACCGGGGGCGCGGCAGATCATCGGTGCTGAGCCCGGCGAGCTGGGCCAGCTCGTCCAGCGGGATCCGCTGCTCCGGGACGGCACGCCCACTGCCGTCGAACTCGACCCCCTCGGCCCGCAACAGGTCGAGCGGATCGTCGGTACGGGCCGGATCGGGCCAACGGAAGCCCGGCGAGACAGTGCCGCCGGTCTGCAGCACCCGGTGTGCGTTCGGTGCCGGATGGTTCGCCAGCCGTGCCCCGACCGGCACCGGGTGGCTGCCGATCAGCGCGGCGACGTCGCCGTATGTGGTCCACGAGCCGGCGGGCAGCTCGGCCAGTGCCCGGTTCATCACGTCCCACGGCACGTCGGAGTCGTTGTCGCGGGGGGCCTCGACCGGGCCCGGCCAGAGCGAGATGATCTGCTCGGCAAGCGCCTCGCTGCGGGCTTGGATCTCCGGCCGCCCCCACCGGTCCTGCTGGGCGATGTCCCGGTTGAGCACGATCGGGCTCTTCGCCAACGCGGCCTTCTTCGCGTCGAACGGTTTGGTGCCCAGCTCGGAGTTGTATCCGGTCAGGGTCAGGTTGCCAATCGTGTGCACCAGCGACTCATGCACGTCGGTGAAGTTCTCGTCGGGCCCGAGGTCGTCGTTGAGCATCTGCCGCCACTGCGCGGTCGGCGTCTGCGGCAGCACATGCTCGATGGTAAGCGAGTCGGCGGCCACCGGCTCCTTGCTGCGGTGCGCCTCCTCCAACCACTGCAGCACCAGGTTGCGCTGATGCGCGCGTCCGTTGAGATAGAAGGGGATCGTCCTGGTCAACGAGCGAACCTGTGCGTCGGTCGCGTAGTGCTTGCGGCCAGTCGACAAGTACGCCCGGACCGCCTCGTCGACCGGGAGCTTCGCGTCCATCTCGGTGACGATCGACATCAGGATCCGGTTGACGTTGGCGGTGGCCCGACCGATCACCAGGCGGCGGACGAAGAAGCTCTCCACGTACCGCATGGCGGCGATGACCTGCCCGGCGGTGGCGGTGCCCTGCGCACGGCGGTCCAGCAGGTGCAGCAACAGCGGGTAGACAGTGGTCGCGCCCCAGGCGTGCAGCCGGGTCAGCCGACGCCGGACCTCGGGGTCGGGCTCGCTCTCCGGGTGCAGGATGATCTTCAGCAGCGCGCCGAGGTGACTGAACCGGCGTACCTCCGCTTCGATCTCCGCTTCGCCGCGCATCGCGTTGAGCCGCTTCTGGTGGGCGGCGTAGATGTCGGTCTGCTTGGAACGGCCGTCGCGCTGCACCAGATCGAGCCAGAAGAGCAGTTCAAGGTTCTTCCGGTCACGGTCGTCGTGGTCGAGAGCGTCCTGTAGCGGGAACCACAGCGACTTGTAGACGGTTTCGCCCCGGGTGGGTAGCCGCATGAACAGGTAGTTGCGCAGCAGGTCGGCCTGGGTCAACCGCAGACCGGTGTTGTTCAGCGACTCGAAGATCCGGTAGACGTTGTCGCCGGGCTGCGCGGTGACCGCGACCAGCGCCAATCCGGTGATGACGGCGTTCTCGATCCGTGCGATGTCGAACGGGTCCTCGACATCGTCGTACTCCCGCAGTCGGCTGGCGAAGAAGTCGTACGCCGAGCCGACGTGGTCGCTGCCCCCGACCTGCGGAGTCGACTCCACACAGGCCAGGTAGGCGTCCCGGTCGCTTTGAGTGGGTACGAGCTTCAATCGGTGCGGATCGGACTCGAACTGGTTGATCAGGTACAGCTGCTCGATGCGCCCCCGGTGCTTGGGATCTTCGGTCTTCGCCCGGTGATCGCGGATGGCGCAGAGCAGGATCGACAGGGTGGTGAGGCGCTGCTGCCCGTCGACGACCAGGAACTCCTGCACCCCGACCGGGCCGATCTCCGGGCTGGGTGCCAGCACCACCGATCCGATGAAGTGGGTGGCGGCCGGGTCGACGCGGCGGTCGTCGGCGAGCTTCTTGATGTCCTCCCAGAGCCGCCTGCACTGCTGCTCGGACCACGAGTACGTCCGCTGGTACAACGGCACCTGGTACTGCTTGGTGCCTTCGAGCAATTTCTGCAGCGTCGTCTCCTGCGCCGCGACCATCGGCGACTCCTGTCTGGTGTGCACACTCCTCGAACCCGGGCAATGCAACCAGAGTGCGCGTCAATGGACAACGGCCAGCCGGACGAGTTGTCGGGTGTTCGTTCGGCCCGCCGGAGACGGTCGAGTCGGTGTCACCATGTGAGGCTGGGATACCTAACCTGGCTCGGGTTAGGTATCCCAGCCTCACATCGTGGGTAGAGAGCAGCTGCGGTCAGGCCCGCTCGGCAATGGCCTGTTGGACAGTTCGGACCAGTTGGTCCTTTTGTCGGAGTACGTCGTCTGCCGTGAACCGCAGCACCAGCCAACCGGCTGCCCGCAGCGCGTTCAAGCGACCGACATCGCGGCGGAACGTCGTCCGTTCCCGGTGGTGATCACCTTCGTACTCGATGGCGATCCGCCACTGCGGATAGGCCAGGTCGACCCGGGCCAGGAGATGTCCTCGCCGCGACATACCACTCGGCGCTGCCCCAGACCTGGCGTCCGGCGTCACATCAGAGGCAGGGTGGCGGATCTCGTACTGCGGAGTGAGGCGGGGCAGGCCAGCGTCGTGCAGCAGCAGGCGCAGCCGCGACTCCATCGGTGACTCGCTCAGCGCCTCGACGAGGGGCAGGAGTTCCCGTACCCGCCGTACACCGGGCAGGCCGGCGTGGGAGTCGACGTAGCGGGCCAGCGTTTCGCGGCGCAGCACCCGGCCGTGCAGGAGCGCGTCAACGGCGGCCAGTGCGTCGGCGCGCGGCAGCGATCTGGCCAGGTCGAACGCCGTACGGACCTCGGTGGTCAACGGTATCCCGCCGAACAGCCGTGTCACGTCCTCGGGGCCGAGCGACCGGTGGACGACGGCCAACCGCGGGTGGGGGTTGGGCCTCGCCGAGCGGGGCAGGGTGACGTGCACCGGGCTGCGGCGGGGGAGAAGGTCAACACCCCACAGGCATGCCGCGCTCAGCCCGCTGACCGCGCCGCCCGCAGGCATCTTCACTGCCGCCGCCTCGCACCACATCCAGTGGTCCCCGTCGTCGAACGCCGCCGCCTGGACGTACACGTCCGGAAAGAGCCGGCGCCAGGCGGGACCGGTCAGACTGCGCTTGCTGAGCAGGCCGGCGGCCACGGCGCCGCTGCCGGAGAACGGCCTCAGGCGCAGCTCGCGAGGAATCCGTGCGACACGGGGCATCGGACCACTGTGCCGTCAGCGCTCGCGCTTCGCTGTCCTGGCGACGGGTTACGTCACCGATCCGACTGCTCCGCCTGCTCTGCCTGCCCGCCTGCTCCGGCGGCGAGCTGTGCCTGGACACGATGTGAGGCCGAGATACCTTACCCGGCAGAGATCAGGTATCTCAGCCTCACATCGTGACGAGAACGTCGAGCTGCGGAACCCCCGTGGGCTGTGCTGCGAGACGGCTGCCGCCACGGCGGCCAGCACGACGTCAAGGGTGGGGGCCCTGGACAGGCGCAGAGCGGTGACCCTCGCGTGGAACTACAGAAGAACTGTAGTTCCACGCGGCCCCGTCGCACGAAACTACAGATGATGATCAACGATGACGCTGGTGATCTGGGGTGCTCTGCGGACGCTCGACCGCGCCGAAGTCGCCCTCCGGCTCCCTGCTGATGATCTCCAGCAGCGCCGGGTCGCGGTATATCTCCGCCGTATGCCGCCACTGCGCGAGCAGCTCAGTCACCGAATCGAGCGCTGCCAGCGTTCTTCCGTCCCGAGCCAGGGCGCCCAATTCCGCGATCAGCTGGTCGACCTCGGAGTCCGGGAGAGATTTCGCCCAGGGCGGCATCTCCGCGAGATCCCGCCGAGCATCGCTAATGGGTGTCGGTGTCACCTGCTCGCTCCTTCCCGTGCACGCACCGCGAGCGCGCCGAGCCCCAGCACGACGGTCGCTGCCACGGCGGCCAGCGCCATCGCCGTGGCCGGCTGGCTGCGCAGGACCGGATAGTCGAGCATCGACATGAACGCCTCGTCATAGCCGAGCTGCATCGTCGCCAGCAACGCCGCCACGGTCGCGAGCAGCACCACCGCCCGGCCGCGTACGGCTGCCGGCAGCGCAGACACCGCGACGAGGCTGAACAACGCGATCAACGCCAGAGCGCCGAACCCGATGCGCGCCACCGGAATGTTGCTGATGAACACGAAGCCTCCGGACTCTTCCGCCACCAGTGGCGTGCCGGCGGCGCTGAGCGCCGCACACAGCCCCATCGAGGCCGCAGCGGCCCAGAACCGACCCGGAAGCGGTCGTTGCTCGCGGCCACCACCGGTCGCCGGCAGCAGCGACCCGCACAGCGGTACGGCGACGACCACGGCGAGCAGCAGGTGCCAACCGGGCGCGGCGTGGTCGCGTACCCCGGTGACCAACACCACCAGCTCGGCGAGCAGGGCGGCACCTGCCCCGAGCGCCGCTGCCGCGTGCCAGGCAGCGACCAGTGCCGCGACCAGCAGCGCCCAGCCGGCCAGCCGGGCGGTGCCGATCGGGCCGATGATGGTGGTCGGGGCCTGCTCGGCGAAGCGCCACGACCAGGCGGCGGCCTCGACGACGGGGCGGGCCTGGCGGGCCAGCACCAGCACCGCGGCCAGGGTGCCGACAGCGGCCGCCGCCGCCGGCCATGCTCCAGTGGAGGTCCGGGCGCGTGCGGCGGCCACCCGATGCAGGGTCGCAGCCTGGGCCACGTCGACCACCTTCCTGCCGCTGGCGTACGGCCGGGCGGGCTCACCCGGCGGCGGTTCTCCGGATGAGACGGTAGCGGGGCGGGGGCGGGTCCGGGCGGCTGCGGTGCTCACTCTGGTGTTCGCGTACCCGGTCGTCCCAGGCCGCCTGGTCGTGGTCCGGGTCGGGCGGGATCCAGCGGTGGGAGCCGTCGTCGTAGTGCATCGGCTCGTCACCGGGGCGCAGGATCGACATCGACATCACAGCCAGCCGAGAAAACGCCAGTAGAGGTCGCAGCCGTGCCCGGCCGGCAGGTCGGTCATCGCCTCGACCATGTTGGTGGCGAGGTAGACCGAC